>VXTU01000013.1:0-26227 GCA_009837285.1 Chloroflexota bacterium
CCGCCGACGAAGAGGCAGCCGATGCCGCGGTGGAGACTGAGGACGAGGGCGCCGCAGCCGAAGACACCGACGACGAAGCCGAAGACACAGAGGCCGAGTCCGACGGCAGCGAGACAACGGAAGAGCAGGACGAGTAGCGATGCAACTCGCGGTGCGCGACGCACAGGGCGCCGACCTCGACCCGATCGAGGTCGATGACGCCGTGTTCGGCATCGAGCCAAATGAGGCCGTGGTGCACCAGACACTGGTCGCGCAGCTCGCGGCGCGCCGCAGCGGGAACGCCAGCACCAGGTCGCGCGGCGAAGTACGAGGCTCGCGGGCCAAGCTGCGGCGTCAGAAAGGCCTCGGCATGGCGCGTGTCGGCGCGGCCAGCTCGCCCATCCGCCGCGGCGGCGGCGTCGCGTTCGGCCCCAAGCCGCGCTCTTACGTGCAGCGCCTGCCGAAGCGCATGCGCCGCCTGGCGATCCGGTCTGTGCTCTCCAGTCGCGTCGCCGAAGGTCGGCTGCACGTGGTGGACAGCCTGGGCGTCGAGGAGCCCTCGACGAAGGCCGCGACCGCGCTGCTCACCAGCCTCGGCATCGAGCGCTCGGTGCTCGTCGTGACCGGCGAGCCGGACCGCGCGGTACTGCTGTCGACGCGCAACATCCCCGGCGTGCGCACCACGCCCGCCGACGTGCTGAACGTGGCCGACATGCTGGCGCACCGCACCCTCGTGCTGACCGTCGACGCGGTGCGCCGCGCTGAGGTGCTGTGGGGCGGCGAGCGCGCCGACGGGCGCGCGGTCGGCGGCTCGATGGCGGTGGAGGTCTAGCGGCATGCCGAAGGCGATACACCCGCTGCAGGTGCTCAAGCGCCCCGTCGTCACCGAGAAGTCGACGATGCTCGGCGCGCTGAACCAGTACGTGTTCGAGGTGGACCCGCGCGCCAACAAGTCGCAGATCGCCGAGGCCGTCGAGCAGGCCTTCGACGTCCACGTGATGAAGGTGCGCACGATGAACGTGCGCGGCAAGACGAAGCGCTTCGGGACGCGCATCTCCACCGCGCCGTCCTGGAAGAAGGCCATCGTGACCCTCTCCGCGGGCGAGCAGATCCAGTACTTCGAGGGGGTGTAGGCGATGCCACTGCGGACCTACAAGCCAACCTCGCCGGGCCGTCGCAACTCGATGGGCTACACCTTCGACGAGATCACGAAGAAGAAGCCGGAGAAGCGCCTGCTCGCGACCAAGAAGCAGCGCGCGGGCCGCAACCGCGACGGCCGCATCTCCGTCCGCCACCGCGGCGGCGGCCACAAGCGCCGCGTCCGCATCATCGACTTCAAGCGCGACAAGGACGGCGTGCCGGGCCGCGTCGCGGCCATCGAGTACGACCCGGGCCGCAGCGCGCGGATCGCGCTGATCTTCTACGCCGATGGTGACAAGCGGTACATCATCGCGCCGGACCGGCTGAGCGTGGACGACACGATCGTAGCCGGGCCAGGCGCGCCGATCGCGCCGGGCAACACGCTCGAGCTGCGCGACATGCCGCCGGGCACGATGGTGCACAACGTGGAGTTGCAGCCGGGCCGCGGCGGGCAGCTCGGCCGCTCGGCCGGCGCGGGCATCCAGGTGATGGCGCGCGACAGCGGCTACGTGCTGCTGCGCATGCCGTCGGGTGAGATGCGACAGGTGCTGGAGAACTGCCGGGCGACCGTCGGGACCGTCGGCAACGCCGAGCACGGGCTGATCAAGCTCGGCAAGGCGGGCCGCAACCGCCATCGTGGGCGTCGCCCGCAGGTGCGCGGCTCGGTGATGAACCCGGTCGACCACCCGCACGGCGGCGGCGAGGGCAAGGCCCCGGTGGGCCTGCCCGGTCCGAAGACGCCGTGGGGCAAGCCCGCGTTGGGCTACCGGACGCGCCGCAACAAGCGCACGGATCGTTACATCGTGCGCCGGCGCACGCGCGGCGGGCGGAGGCGCTAGCCATGTCTCGATCGACGAAGAAGGGGCCGTACGTCCACCCGAGCCTCATGAAGCAGGTGGAGGCGGCGCAACGCTCCGCGAACAAGCAGGTGATCCGCACCTGGTCGCGCGCCTCGATGGTGATGCCGGAGATGGTCGGCATGACCATCGCCGTCCACGACGGGCGACGCCACGTGCCGGTGTTCTGCACCGAGAACATGGTGGGGCACAAGCTGGGCGAGTTCGCGTTCACGCGCACGTTCCGCGGTCACCGCGGTCGCAGCGAGTCGAGTTCGAGGGTCCGCTAGCCATGGAAGTGCGCGCCGTCGCCCGCCACCAGCGCGTGTCGCCCCGCAAGGTGCGACTGGTGCTGGACGTCATCAAGGGGATGCCGGCGAATCAGGCGCTGACGACACTGCAGTTCATGCCACAGCCCTCCGCGCAGATCGTGTGGAAGACGCTGCGCTCGGCCATGGCCAACGCGGAGAACAACTTCAACCTGAACCCGGATGGGCTGGTGGTGAAGAGCGCCATCGCCGGCGACGCGCGCACGCTGCGCCGCTTCAAGGCGCGCTCGCGCGGGCGCGCGGCCCCACGGCTCAAGCGCTACAGCCACATCGAGATCGTCGTGGATGACGAGGGGGTGTTCTGATGGGTCGCAAGGTTCACCCGTACGGCTTCCGCATGGGGGTCACGAAGGACTGGCAGGCGAAGTGGTTCAGCGAGCGCGGCTACGCCGACCTCGTCCACGAGGACCTGCGCATGCGCAAGGTGGTCCTCGACCGCCTGCCCGACGCCGGCATCTCCGAGATCATCATCGACCGCAACGCGAACCAGCTGACGCTGACCGTGAAGACCGCGAAGCCCGGCATCGTGATCGGCCGCGGCGGCGCGAACGTCGAGCAGCTGCGTAACGCGCTCGAGGAAGCAACGGACCGGCGCGTGCGCCTCAACATCGAGGAGATCCGCGTGCCGGAGACGGACGCGTTCCTCGTGGCGCGGTCCGTGGCGGACCAGCTGGAGCGCCGCGTGGCGTTCCGGCGCGCGATGAAGCAGGCGGTGCAGCGCACCATGCAGCGCGGCGCCGAGGGCTGCAAGATCAAGATCGGCGGCCGCCTTGGCGGCGCGGAGATGTCGCGCTCCGAGTACGAGCTGCAGGGACGCGTGCCGCTGCACACGCTGCGCGCCGACATCGACTACGGCCAGGCGGAGGCGCGCACCACGTTCGGCGTGGTGGGCGTGAAGTGCTGGATCTACAAGGGCGACATCGCCCCGGACCAGTCGCCGTTCGCCCTCGCCGGCATCGAGGAATCGGAGTAGCGCGATGCTGATGCCTCGTCGCGTCCGCTACCGGAAGCAGCACCGCGGCAAGCGCCGCGGGATGGCGCACTCGGGCAACTACGTCGCGTTCGGCGAGTGGGGCCTGCAGGCGCAGACCACGGGCTGGGTCGATGCGCGCCAGATCGAGGCCGCGCGACGCGCGATCACCGGTTCGCTGCGGCGCGGCGGCAAGGTGTGGATCCGCGTGTTCCCGGACAAGCCCGTCACCAAGAAGCCCGTCGAGGTCCGCATGGGCAAGGGCAAAGGCAACCCCGACCACTGGGTCGCGGTCGTGAAGCGCGGCCGCGTGCTCTTCGAGGTGGCCGGCGTGCCCGAGGAGGCGGTGCGGGAGGCGTTCCGGCGCGCGCACCACAAGCTCTCCGTCGACACGAAGATCATCGCCCGCGAGGAGGCGTAATGCCGGCACAGGACGTCGCCGACCTGCGCGCCATGTCCGAGGCGGACCTCCGGAACGAGCTGGAGGAGACGCAGCGGGCGCTCTTCAACCTGCGCTTCCAGGCGGCGACGCGGCAGCTGGCGGACGTCTCACAGGTGCGCAGCACCCGCCGCCGCGTGGCGCGCATCAAGACGCTGCTGCACCAGCGGGCGCTTCTCGTCGAGTACGGCGAGATGGTCGAAGCCGCCGCCACAGCCGGTAACGAGGCTGGCGACGCCGGGGACCAGGAGGAGTAAGCGGTGGTCGAGGCCGAACGACAGGTCAATCGCAAGCTGCGCACCGGCACCGTCGTGTCGTCGAAGAACGACAAGACGGTGATCGTCGCCGTCTCGCGCGCCGCGCGTCACCGGCTCTACCGCAAGGTGATCCGCCAGACGAAGCGCTACGCCGTGCACGACCCGGAGAACCGCGCCACCGTGGGTGACCTCGTGACCATCGAGGAGTCGCGCCCGGTCAGCAAGACCAAGCGCTGGCGGCTCGTCGACGTGATGACTGAGCGCGACGTCGCCGAGGTGGCTCCGACGAGCCTGGACGAGGCGCTGGTCGACGAGATGCAGCGCACCGCCGCGCGCGCGGCTGCCGAGGCCGGCGAGGTCGGCGGGGCCGGCGCTGACGCGGAGGCGCGCGCCGCAGCTGTGGAAGACGCATCGGACGAGGCGGAATCCGCCGAAGCCGACGCCGCCGAGAGCGAGGACGGGTCGTGATCCAGCAGGAGAGCCGTCTCACCGTCGCCGACAACTCCGGCGCGCGCGAGCTGCTCTGCATCCGCGTGCTCGGCGGCTCAGGCCGTCGCTACGCACGCGTGGGCGACACGATCGTCGCGACCGTGAAGGACGCGCAGCCCAACAGCCCGGTGCGCAAGGGCGAGGTGGTGCACGCTGTCGTCGTGCGGACCGCGCACCCCATGCAGCGCCCGGATGGCTCGACGATCCGCTTCGACGATAACGCGGCGGTGGTCCTCGAAAATCGCGAGGGCAACCCGCGCGGCACGCGCATCACCGGCCCGGTCGCACGCGAGCTGCGCGACCGCCAGTACATGCGCATCGTCTCGCTCGCCCCGGAGGTGCTGTGATGGCGGCCCGGGTGAAGCGCAACGACACGGTCGAGGTGATCGCCGGCAAGGACCGCGGCCGCCGCGGCTCGGTGCGGCAGGTCATGGCGAAGCAGGACCGCGTGATCGTGACCGGGATCAACATGGTGAAGAAGCACCGCCGGTCCCAGAACCCGACGATGCCGTCGGAGATCCTGGACCTGGAGGCGCCCCTGCACCTTTCCAACGTGATGGTGGTCTGCCCGGCGTGCGACTCCGCCACGCGGGTGGGATTCGCCAAGCTCGACAGCGGCGGCAAGACGCGCGTATGCAAGCGCTGCGGCGTGGCGATCGACTAGTGGTGGTGAGCGACTGATGGTTACGGCGACGAAGCCACGGCTGCGGCAACGCTACGAGGATGAGCTCCACGCGGCGCTCATGCGCGAGTTCAACTACTCGAACCGTATGCAGGCGCCGACGCTGAGCAAGATCGGGGTCAACATCGGCCTCGGCGAGGCGCTCGATAACGGCCGCGCGATCGACGCCGCGACACAGGACCTGCGTCTGATCACCGGGCAGAAGCCCGTGGTGACGCGGGCCAAGCGCGCCATCTCCAACTTCCGGCTGCGCGAGGGCAACGCGATCGGCCTCAAGCTGACGCTGCGCCGCGACCGCATGTGGGAGTTCTTCGAGCGGCTGGTGCATATCGCGCTGCCGCGGGTGCGCGACTTCCGCGGCGTCTCGCCGAACTCGTTCGACGGGCGCGGCAACTACTCGCTGGGGGTCACCGAGCAGGTGATCTTCCCGGAAGTGAACTTCGACAGCATCGACCGCGTGCGAGGGATGCAGATCAACGTGATCACCTCGGCGCGCACAGACGAAGAGGGCAAGAGGCTCCTGGAGCTGCTGGGCATGCCGTTCGCGCGGACGCAGTAAGCGTCTGCCCGGCGGGATGTCGCGGTACGGAGGAATGGACGGATGGCGCGCAAGTCGTTGATTGCGGCCGCAAACCGCAAGCCGAAGTACTCGACACGCAAGGTGAACCGCTGCCCAGTGGCGTGGCGCGCCCGGCCGTGCGGACGCGCCCGAGCCTACATGCGGCGCTTCAAGATGTGCCGGATTTGCTTCCGGACGCTGGCGAACGAGGGCAAGCTGCCCGGCGTTCGAAAGTCGTCGTGGTAGGCGCACCGGAGCACGGCGGAAAGGAGACGAGCACGAACCAATGAGCATGTCCGACCCCCTGGCCGACATGTGCACGCGCATCCGCAACGCGCTGGGCGCCCGCCATGACTCGGTCCGCGTACCCGCCTCCAAGCTGAAGCAGGCGATAGCCGACGTGCTGCAGTCCGAGGGCTTCATCGCCGGCTACTCGGAGGAAGAAGAAGGCAGTCGCCGCTACCTGCGGTTGCGCCTCAACTACCTCTCCGACCAGCAGGCCGCGATCGGAGGCATCCGGCGCGTCTCGCGCCCCGGCCTGCGTGTCTATGTGAACCGCCGCGAGATCCCCCGGGTCTACGGGGGCCTCGGCGTGGCCGTGATGAGCACCTCCCAGGGCGTAATGACGGGGCAGGAAGCCTGGCGCCGCAAGGTCGGCGGCGAGGTCCTGTGCTACGTCTGGTAGCCGGTTAAGGCAGGCAAGAGAACCATGTCGCGCGTAGGCAAGCAGCCGGTCCCGGTCCCCGACGGCGTGCAGGTGCGCCTGGACGACGGCACCTGCCGTGTGCAGGGGCCGCGCGGCGAGCTGTCGCAGGACCTCCACCCGGAGATGGACGTGCAGCTCGGCGACGGCGCCGTGATCGTCACGCGTCCCTCGGACGCGCCCGCGCACCGCTCCCTGCATGGACTGACGCGTGCGCTCATCGCCAACATGGTGGAGGGCGTGACGGAAGGCTTCACGAAGTCCCTTGAGATCGTCGGCACCGGGTACCGCGCCGAGCTGCGCGGGCAGAGCCTGGTGCTGAACGTCGGCTTCTCCCACCAGGTCGAACTGCAGCCGCTGGACGGTGTGACGTTCGAGGTGGAGTCGCCGACGCGTGTGCACGTCCACGGGATCGACAAGCAGCAGGTGGGGCAGCAGGCGGCGCTGGTGCGTCGCGTGCGGCCGCCCGAGCCGTACCAGGGCAAGGGCATCCGCTACCGTGGCGAACAGGTCCGGCGCAAGGCCGGGAAGCGCGGCTAGGAGCGCGCGCGATGAGCAGTAACCAGAACACCCGCCGCGCCGCGCGCCACCGCCGTCACCGGCGGCTGCGCAAGCGCGTCGTGGGCACCGTCCGGCGGCCGCGCCTCGCCGTGTTCCGCTCCGCGCGTCACATCTACGCGCAGGTCATCGACGACCGCGCCGGGCACACGCTGGTGGCGGCGTCGGACCTCGACCCGGCGCTGCGCGACAACGGCGGCGCGACGAAGACGGACCGCGCGCGCGCCGTGGGCACGCTGCTGGCGCAGCGCGCACGCGAGGCGGGGCACGAGGCCGTGGTATTCGACCGCGGCGGCTTTGCGTTCAAGGGCCGCGTGCGCGCCCTCGCCGAGGCAGCGCGCGAGGAAGGGCTGGTCTTCTGATGGTGCAGCAGCGCGGAGGGCGCGACCGCGGCGACCGCGACCGGGATCGCGGCGGCCGGGGCCGTCGCGGCGACCGCCGCCGCGACGCCGAGCCCGAGGGCCCCGAGTACATCGAGAAGGTCGTGGACATCAACCGCGTCGCCAAGGTCGTGAAGGGCGGGCGTCGCTTCTCCTTCACCGCCATCGTCGTCGTCGGCGACGGCGAGGGCCGCGTCGGCTTCGGCATGGGTCGCGCCAACGAGGTGCCGGAGGCGATCCGCAAGGGCGGCGTCATCGCGCGGCGCTCGATGATCCAGGTGCCGATGCGCGAGGGCACGATCGCCCACGAGCTGCTGGCGCGCTACAAGGCTTCGAGGATCGTGATGCGCCCGGCGGCGCCGGGCGCCGGCATCATCGCCGGCGGCGCCGTCCGTGCGATCATGGAGGCCGCGGGCGTGACGGACGTGCTCACGAAGTCGCTCGGCTCCAACAACCCCGTGAACGTGGTGCGGGCGACCATCGACGGTCTCGCCTCGCTGCGCGACCCGGAGCAGGCGGTGGCCGCCCGGCGCGCACTGGTGGGCGCGGAGTAGACAAGATGGGGAAGCTGCGCATCACCTGGACGAAGTCTGCCATTGGCTACGAGGAGCGGCAGAAGCGCACTATCAAGGCGCTCGGGTTGAAGCGCCTCCACCACACGGTGGAGCACGACGACAACGGTACGATCCGAGGCATGACGCACAAGGTGAGGCACCTCGTGAGCGTCGAGGAGGTGGAGTAGTGGACCAGCACACGCTCCGTCCGCCCGCCGGCGCGAAGCGTTCCCGGCTGCGCCGCGGCCGCGGGAACGCCTCCGGCAAGGGCACCTACTCCGGGCGCGGGCTCAAGGGGCAGAAGGCGCGCAGCGGCGGCAAGGTACGGCCGGGCTTCGAGGGTGGACAGATTCCGCTCATCCGCCGCCTCGGTCGCAAGCCCGGGTTCCGTAACCCGTTCCGCACCGAGTTCCAGGCCGTGAACCTGCGGGACCTCGAGGACCGCTTCGCTGCCGGTGACGTCGTGGACGGCGAGGCGCTCGCCGCTATCCGCCTGATCGACGACGCAGGCGAGCCCTTCAAGGTGCTGGGTGACGGCGAGCTCACGCACGCGCTGACGGTACGCGCGCCGCGGCTCTCCGCCTCCGCCAAGGAGGCGATCACCGCCGCGGGCGGGAGCTTCGAGGAGCTGGCCCCGGCCGTGCGCAAGGTGCGCAACCGCATCCACCGGCGCGGGGAGAGCTAGACCGTGGCGCAGCAGCAGACCGCTCCCGCTCAGCGGCCACGGCTGCTGCAGGCCGCCGTCGACGCGTTCCAGCAGCCCGACATCCGCAAGAAGATCCTGTTCACGCTGGCGATGCTGCTGATCTTCCGCTTCGTGGCGCACGTCCCGGTGCCGGGGATCAACTCGGACGTGCTGCAGAGCGTCTTCGACAACAACGCGATTCTCGGCTTCCTCAACATCTTCTCCGGCGGCGCGCTGGAGAACCTCTCCGTCGCCGCGCTGGGGGTCTACCCGTACATCACCGCCTCGATCGTGATGCAGCTCGGTGTACCGCTCGTCCCGCGGCTGCAGGCGCTGTCGCGCGAGGGCGAGTCGGGCCGGCAGAAGATCCAGCAGTACACGCACTACCTGTGCGTGCCGCTGGCCGCGTTCCAGGGCTACGCGCAGCTGCTGCTCATCCAGAGCTTCGGCGGCGTGAGCGGTATCTCGCTGACCGGCGAGCAGGCGCTCCCGACCCTCGCGACCGTCATCTCGATGGTGGCCGGCACGATGTTCCTCGTGTGGCTCGGCGAGCTGATCTCGGAGGAAGGCATCGGCAACGGCATCTCGCTGCTCATCTTCAGCGGCATCGTCGCCGGGCTGCCGGGCATCGTCGGCCGCGCCGGGCTTGCCGGCACGGGCGCGACCATCAGCGCGATCATGCTGCTGGCGCTCATCACCCTCGCCGTCGTGGCGCTGATCGTGCTCTTCCAGGAGGCGCAGCGCCGCCTCCCCGTGCAGTACGCCAGGCAATCGATCCGCGGCGGACGGATGTACCGTCAGCAGGGCCAGACGCATATCCCGTTGAGGGTGAACACCGCGGGCATGATCCCGCTGATCTTCGCGTTCTCGATCATGATCTTCCCGCCCGCGTTCGCGCAGTTCGTGGCGGAGACGGCCGACGTGGGGTGGATCGCCAACGTGGCGCGGTTCGTGCAGGACGCGCTCACGCCGGCGAACTTCATCTACTGGCTGCTGGTCTTCGTGATGGTCGTGCTGTTCGCGTTCTTCTACACGATGGTGGTGTTCCAGCAGCAGAACCTGGCGGAGAACCTCCAGCGGCAGGGCGGCTTCATCCCCGGTATCCGGCCGGGACGCCCCACGCAGGAGTACATCTCGCGGGTGCTGATCCGGATCACGTGGGGCGGCGCGATCTTCCTCGGGTTCGTCGCGATCCTGCCCTTCTTCGCCACGATGCTGACCAACGTGCAGGCGCTGCAGATCAGCGCCGCGGGGCTGCTGATCGTGGTGGGCGTGGTGATCGATACGATGCGGCAACTGGAAGCGCAGATGATGATGCGCAACTACGAAGGGTTCATCGCCTGATGCGACTCGTGATTCTCGGGCTGATCGGCGCCGGCAAGGGGACGCAGGCCAAGATCTGCGCCGAGCAGCACAACATCCTCCACCTCTCGACCGGCGACATGCTGCGAGAAGCCGTGGCGGGGGGCACCGACCTGGGCAACCAGGCCAACGAGTACATGACGTCCGGCCAGCTCGTCCCCGACGAGCTCGTGATCGACATGCTGATCGAGCGCATCGGCCAGCCGGACGCCGAGGGTGGGTTCATCCTCGACGGCTTCCCGCGCACGGTCGGGCAGGCGGAGGCGCTGGAGACGGCGCTGAACGGCCGCTCGCTGGACATCGACACGGTGCCGTTCATCCGCGTGCCGGAGGAGATGCTGCTGGAGCGCATCGCGCGCCGCGCCGAGATCGAGGGCCGCGCCGACGACACGCCGGAGGTGGCGCAGCGTCGCCTCCGCGAGCAGTCCGAGGGCATCGAGGGCGTCGCGAGCTTCTACGCGAGCCGCGGCAAGCTGCAGGACGTGGACGGCGTCGGCAGCGTCGAGGAAGTGAACGCGCGGCTGGAGGCCGCGCTGGCAGGCTAGTCCGGCCGCGTGCCGGGTGCGAAGCGAAGGCGTAACATAGATTGACGTCCGTCGAACTCAAGTCGTCAGACGAGATCGCGATCATGCGCGAGGCCGGGCGCCGCAACGCCGAGGTGCGCTCGATCCTGCTGGACGCGATCGCGCCGGGCGTGACGGGCCGGGAGCTGGACGAGCTGGCGAAGGCGGAGATCGCGAAGCGAGACGGCACGCCGACGTTCATGGGGTACGCGCCGGGCGGCAGACCGCCCTACCCGGGCGCGATCTGCTATTCCGTGAACGCACAGCTGGTCCACGGGCTCCCCGGGGACCTCGCGCTGGCGGAGGGAGACATCGTCAGCGTCGACCTCGGCGTTACGTACGGCGGCTACGTGTCTGACGCCGCGTTCACCGCTGCGGTGGGCGAGGTGCCGCCGGAGGTGGCGGAGCTGCTGCGGCTGACGCAGGCCTCGCTGCTCGCGGGTATCGAGCAGGCGCGGGCCGGGAAGTATCTGGGCGACATCTCGCACGCGATCGGCGCGGTGGGAGAACAGGCCGGGTACGGCATCATCCGCGAGTACGGCGGACACGGCGTGGGGCGCGAGATGCATGAACCGCCGCACGTGGCGAACTTCGGCCGGCCCGGCGTCGGGCACCGGCTGAGGGCAGGGATGGTACTGGCGCTCGAGCCCATGTTCGCGCTGGGAGGCGAGCGCACCGTGGAAGAGGACGACCGCTGGACGGTGAGCATGCTTGACGGCAGCCTGTGCGCCCACTTTGAGGAGACGGTGGCGATCACCGATGGCGCCCCCGAGGTGCTCACGAGCATCGCGCAGCTGTCCTCGCGAGCGGAGGCCACGGCCTGATGCCGCAACGCAAGGAGAAGCAACGCCAGCAGCAGAAGAAGAAAGAAGTCATCGAGGTTGAGGGCGTCGTGCGCGACGCGCTCCCGAATGCCCAGTTCGATGTGGAGCTGCCGAACGGCCACCACGTCCTGGCGCACGTGTCGGGGAAGATGAAGGTGCACTACATCCGCATCCTCCTGGGCGACCGCGTGCTGGTGGAGCTGAGCCCGTACGACCTCACGCGCGGACGGATCACGTACCGCTTCCGTTAGGGGGCGGCAGAGGAGCAGGGCGATGAAGGTACGAGCCTCGGTGAAGAAGCGGTGCGACCGCTGCCAGATCGTCCGGCGTCGCGGTCGGCTGCGCGTGATCTGCGTGATCCCGCGCTGCAAGCAGCGCCAGGGCTAGGTCAGGGAAGCAGGAGGACGGACGATGGCACGAGTAGCCGGCGTCGACATCCCCAACGACAAGCGTCTGGAGTTCTCGCTCCCGTACGTGTACGGCATCGGCCGTTCGCGCGCGAAGCAGATCGCGGAGCAGACCAACATCCCGCTCGACAAGATGGTCGGCGAACTCACCGAGGACGAGCTCGTGCGCCTGCGCGCGGTCGTCGAGGGCGACTACACGGTCGAGGGTGACCTGCGGCGCGACGTGCGGCAGAACATCCAGCGGTTGATCGAGATCAACTGCTACCGGGGCTTCCGCCATCGTCGCGGGCTCCCCGTGCGGGGCCAGCGCACGCGCACCAACGCGCGCACGCGCCGAGGCTCGAAGCGCACCGTCGCCGGCAAGCGACGCGTGGCGCGCAAGAAGTAAGGGAGCTCTCGACATATGGGAGGCCGGCGCGGACGGCGACGCGAACGCAAATCGATCCCGCGGGGGCGGGCTTACATCCGCTCGACGTTCAACAACACCCTGATCACCATGACGGACCCGAATGGGAACGTCGTGGCCTGGGGCTCGGGCGGCACCGCGGGGTTCCGTGGTTCGCGCAAGAGCACGCCGTACGCGGCGCAGCTCGCGGCCGAGGGCGCCGCACAGCAAGCCATCGAGAACGGCATGCGTGAGATCGAGGTCTACGTGCGCGGGCCGGGGGCCGGCCGCGAGGCCGCCGTGCGAGCGCTACAGGCCACGGGCCTGCGGGTCTCCTCGATCCGCGACACCACGCCGATCCCACACAACGGCTGCCGACAGCGGCGCCGGCCGCGGACGTAGGGGCGGGTAGCGACTCATGGCTCGATACACCGGCCCCAGGGTCAAGAAGGCGCGGCGCTACGGCGCCCCGATCTTCGCCAACGCAGCCGTGCTGCGCATGCGGCGGCAGGGTCCGCCGGGCGCGCGCCCGGCGCGACGCCGCAAGATCTCCGACCGCGGCCTCCAGCTCATCGAGAAGCAGAAGGTGCGCTTCGCCTACGGGCTGATGGAGAAGCAGTTCCGGCGCTACTACGAGCGCGCCGCGGCGCGCCCCGGCGTAACCGGCGACAACCTCATGGTCTCACTGGAGCAGCGCCTCGATAACGTCGTGTACCGCATGGGCTTCGGCGGTACGCGGGCGCAGGCGCGCCAGCTGGTGACGCACGGCCTCATCGCCGTCAACGGCAAGAAGCTCGATGTACCGAGCGCGGCGACCTCGATCGGGGACCGCATCGGGTTCAGCGACCGCGGGAAGCGCTCGAAGTACATCGACATCGTCAAGGAGGACATCCAGGGGCGCGAGGTGCCCGGCTGGATCGAAGTCGACCGCGAGGCGCTGGAGGGGCGCGTGTCGGGCTTGCCCGGCACGGGGGACGTCGAGCCCTACTTCAACCCCAGCGCCATCGTCGAGTACTACTCACGCTGAGCAAGCAGGCGGCCGTGCCGGACGGCGCGCCGCCACGACCACGCAGCGAGGTGATCATTGGCTGCTGAACTGCAGAGCCCGGAGCTTCGGGTCGAGGACCAGGACTCCGACTACGTGAAGCTGGTGATGGAGCCGCTCGAAGCCGGCTTCGGCACGACCGTCGGCAACGCGCTGAGGCGCGTGCTGCTGTCGTCCCTGCCGGGTGCGGCGATCACGTCCGTCCGCATCGAGGGCGTCGACCACGAGTTCTCGACCATCGACCACATGCAGGAGGACGTGACCGAGCTGCTCCTGAACCTCAAGGAAGTGCGCCTGCGCTCCTTCGCGGACCGGCCCGCGCGGCTCTTCCTGGAGGCCAGCGGCGAGACCGAGGTGCGCGCCGGCGACGTGCGCGCCACCGTGGACTACGAGGTGGTCAACGCCGACCTGCACCTCGCCACACTCGACAACCCGGAGGCATCGCTCGTTGTCGACCTCAACGTCGAGACCGGGCGGGGCTACACGCCTGCGGCGATGGCCGAGGGCCTGCCGATCGGCGTGATCCCCATCGATGCGCTGTTCACGCCCGTGCGGCGCGTGAACTACAACGTCTCGCACACGCGCGTCGGGCAGGACACGAACTTCGACCGCCTCGAGCTCGAGGTGTGGACGGACGGCACGCTCAGCGGCGAGCAGGCCATCTCGATGGCCGCCGACATCCTCCGCGAGCAGCTGCAGCCGTTGCAGCTCCTCGGCCACGCCGAGCCGGAGCCCGACCGCACCGCCGCGGCGGCGCGCCCCTTCGACGGCTACGAGACGCCGATCGAGGAGCTGGAGCTCTCCGTGCGCGCCTACAACTGTCTCAAGCGCTCCGGCCTGACGACCGTCGGCGCGATCCTCGAGCGCTCCGAGGAGGAGCTGCTCGCGCTGCGCAACTTCGGCGAGAAGTCCTACGAGGAGCTCCGCGACAAGCTGGCCGAGCACGGGTTCCCCGCGCCGCGCGGCGACGCCCGCCGCCCGGCGGAGCCCGCAGCGGTCGCCGAGCCGGTCGCGGCCGGCGGGGTCGCCACGGCCGAGGCGCCACCCGCCGAAGAGGACGAAGACGGCGTGGGCGCGCTGGGCGCCGCGCTCATGCAGGCGCTGCGCGAGGCCGGCGAGGACACCTCGGACCTCGTCGAGGGCGAGTAGCGACGGCCAGCGGGAACGGGTAGCGAGTCATGCGTCACAAGGTCGACGGCCGCAAGTTCGACATGCCCACCGCGCAGCGGATGGCCATGCTGCGCAATCTCACCACCGACGTGCTGCGCTACGGCTCCGTGCAGACCACCGAGGCGCGCGCCAAGGAGGCGCGGCGCTTCGTCGACCGCATGGTCACGCTGGGCAAGCGCGGGACGCTGCACGCCCGCCGCCAGGCGCTCGCCTTCATCTACGACCCGAAGGTCGTGCAGCGGCTGTTCGACGAGCTCGCGCCGCAGTACGCCAACCGGCCGGGCGGCTACACGCGCGTCCAGAAGCTGGGCCAGCGCAAGGGCGACGGCTCTCGCATGGCGAGACTGGAGCTGGTGTAGGCGCCCATGGACACGCTGCGACGCGTCGCATTGCTCGTCGAGTACGACGGGACGGAGTTCTCCGGCTCGCAGCTGCAGCCGGGCCGCCGCACCGTGCAGGGAGCGATCGAGGACGCCGTCTACGCGTACGATGCCGAGCCCGACGCGGAGCCTCGCCGCGCCGCCCTCGCCGGGCGCACCGACGCCGGCGTGCACGCTCGCGGCCAGGTCGCGGCCATCGACCTCAACCGCCGCGACGACCTCGCCACGGTGCGGGACGCCATCAACCACTACCTGCCTGATGACGTGGCAGTCCGTGCGACCGCGGACGTCGACGAGTCGTTCGACCCTCGGCGCTGCGCGACCTCGCGCTGTTACCGCTATCGCATCGAGGATGGCCGCCCGCGATCACCGCTGAGCCGCCGCGACCGCTGGCAGGTGCGCAAGCACCTTGACGACGGCGCGATGGCGGAGGCCGCAGAGCTCCTGCCGCGCGAGGAGCGCGACTGGTCCGCGTTCGCGAGTCCAGTCGAGGAGGGCCGGTCGTCCATGCGCACGCTGCACCACCTGTCGGTGGTGCGCACCGGCGCGCACACGATCGAGATCACGATGAAGGCGGACGCCTTCCTGCCGCACCAGGTGCGGCGCACCGCGGGCGCCCTCGAGCGCGTCGGGGCGGGCGCGAGCACGCCGGAGGCGTTCGCGTCGCTGGTGGACGGCGAGGTGGCGAGCGTGGGCCCGACCGCGCCGCCGCAGGGACTGACACTGGAGGCGGTGCGCTACGCACCGGGCGTCCCGGCGTGGGACTGCGACAACGCGGCGCCGGACGGCGCGGGAGGTCCGAGGTGACGACGAAGACGTACCGGCTGCGCGCGTCCGACATCGAGCGCAAGTGGCACGTGCTGGACGCCAGCGGGCGTCCGCTCGGCCGCATCGCGAGCGAGGCGGCGCACCTGCTGCTCGGCAAGCACAAGCCGACCTACGAGCCGCACCTGGCGATGGGCGACCACGTGATCGTGGTCAACGCCGCCGAGGTGATCCTGACCGGCAACAAGGCCAGCCAGAAGACCTACTACCGGCACTCGGGCTACCCGGGCAACCTGCGCGCACGCTCGTTCGCGCAGCAGATGGAGCGCGACGCCCGCAAGGTCATCGAGACCGCCGTGCGCGGGATGCTCCCGCACAACGTGCGCGGCCGCGAGCTGTTCCGCCACCTCAAGGTCTACAACGGGCCCGAGCACCCGCACGAGGCGCAGGTCAACGCCGGCACGGGCGCCCGCGCCCGCAAGCGGGCGGCTGCTGAGGCGCGTGCCGGGGCAGTGGCCGAGGCCGCACCCGAGATCGAGGAGCCGACGGTCGAGGCCGTCGAGGAGCCCGTGGCCGAGGCGCCCGCCGTCGAGGCCATCGAGGAGACTGCAACCGAAACTGCAACCGAGGCGGCGCCGGAGCGGCTCACCGGCTCGCTGTCGCGATACCGCCGCGGCGAGCTCGACATCGAGGCCGAGCGGCTGGGCATCACCATCGAGGACGGGTGGCGCAAGGGCGACGTGGTCGAGGCCATCGCCGCGTACTACGATGCCAACCCGCTGGACGAGGACGAGTAGACGATGACGACCGACGCACAGCACTACTACTTCGGCCTGGGTCGTCGCAAGTCGGCGGTCGCCCGCGTGCGGCTCTACCCCGGCAACGGCGCCGTCGTGGTCAACGGCCGGCCACTCGAGGACGTGATCTTCCGCGCCTCGCAGCGCCAGGACATGATGCTCCCGCTCGCCGTCACGGAGACGGCGGGACGCTTCAACGTGCAGGCGATGGTGAAGGGCGGCGGCGTGACCGGCTGGACCGGCGCACTCCGCCTCGGCATCGCTCGCGCCCTCGTCGCCGCGGACGAAGGGTACCGGCGCACGCTGCGGCAGCACGGGCTGCTGACGCGCGACGCGCGGGTGAAGGAACGCAAGAAGCCGGGCCTGAAGCGCGCCCGCAAGGCCCCGCAGTTCACCAAGCGCTAGCGAGCATCTGTCTCCCTCTCCCGCATCGTGGGAGAGGGCTGGGGTGAGGGTTCCGGGGCGGCACTGCCTTCCCGTTACACGTCGAAACCTGCGATCCCCTGCCCCTCGCGCAGCGCGTCACGCACCAACTCCGCCGACGGCATCTCGGCGTAGATCCGCAGCAACGGCTCCGTGCCGCTGAACCGCAGCAGCAGCCACCACCCCCCATCCAGCGCGAAGCGGTAGCCGTCGAGCGTGTCCTTCGAGGCGACACTCAGCCCGGCGATCGTCGAAGGCTCCGCGGCGGCGACGCGGGCGGCGATCGCGTCGCGATCCTCGGGGCGGAGGGCGATGTCGACGCGGTCGTACTCGTGGCGGCCGACCTCGTCGTACAGCTCGGCGAGGAGCTGCGAGGGTGGCTTTCCGGTGCGCACGACGTAGTCGAGCAGCAGCAGGCCGGAGAGGATGCCGTCGCGCTCGGGGATGTGGCCGCGCAGCGCGTAGCCGCCGGACTCTTCGCCGGCCACGAGCGCGTCCTCCTCGATCATCTTCGGGCCGAGGAACTTGAAGCCCACCGCCGTCTCGTGGACGGGGCAGCCGTAGCGCTCGCCGAGGCGGTCGATCATCCGCGTCGAGGTGATCGACCGCACGATCGGGCCGCGCTCGCCCCGCACCTCGAGCAGGTAGCGCACGAGCAGCGCGAACACCTGGTGCTGGTTCAGGAATGCGCCCCGCTCGTCCACGAGGCCGAGTCGGTCGCCGTCCCCATCGGTGGCGAGGCCGATGTCGTAGCCCCCGTCCGCGACGAGCCCCATCAATCCATCGAGGTTCCGCGCGATCGGCTCCGGGGCGTGCATGCCGGGGAACTCAGGGTCCGGCTCGCCGCGCAGCTCGTGCACCGTCGTGGCGCCCTCGCCCAGCACGCGTCCGGCGAGGCCGCCTGCTGCACCGTGCATCGAGTCGACCGCGACCCGGAGCCCCGCCGCTCGGATGCGCGCGATGTCGACGAACGCGCGCACCGCGTCGACGTAGCCGGGTCGCGGGTCGAAGCGCTCGATGAGCGGTGACGTGTCGGTCGGTGCGAGTTGCATGCCGGCGAGGATGTCGGGCAACGCCGCCTCGATCTCCGCGGTGACCTCGGGCGGCGCGGAGTTGCCCACCGCCTGCTTCACCTTGAAGCCGTTCCACTGCGCGGGGTTGTGGCTCGACGTGATGACCACGCCCGCGCCGGCCCCGCGCTCGCGTACGGCGTGCGAGATGGCGGGCGTCGGCGCGGCCGCCGAGGCGAGCGCGACCGCGATGCCGTTGCCGGCGAGCACCTCCGAGACGGCCTGCGCGAACTCGGCCGAGTGGAGCCGCGTGTCGTAGCCGACGACCGCGCCTCGGCTCGCCAGGCCGGCGCGCAGCATCCACTGGGCCGTCGCCTGCGCGACCGCACGTACGTTGTCGAACGTGAAGTCCTCGCCGATGACCGCGCGCCAGCCGTCGGTGCCGAAGCGGATCTCCGCCATCAGGCGCTACGGCTGCCCGCCGCCGGGTGGACCGCGCCGTCGCGGAACACGGTCTCGTCGTCGATCTCTATCCCGGTGGGGGGCCGTTCGCCCGCCGCCACCTCGGCGCCGTGCCCGACCGCCACGCCTTCGAGGATGGCGCCCGCCCCGACGCGCGCGCCGGTCGCCAGCACGGTGCGGTCGATGCGCGCGCCCTCGCCGATGTGGACGCCGTCCCACAGCACGCTCGCCGTGACCAGCGAGCCCCGCTCGATGCGGCACTCCGCACCGGCGACCACGCCCATCCCGAGCATCGCCGACCTGGCAACCTCCGTGCCCGCGCCGAGCAGCGCCGGGAAGCCCTCGGGCGCGAGGGCGGGCGCGTCGCCGCGCAGTAGGTCGATGTTGGTCTGGAGGTACGCCTCGGAGGTGCCGACGTCGGCCCAGTAGCCGCGGTGGGTGAAGCCGAGGATCGCGCGGCCGCCCTCGGCCATGCCGGGGAAGAGCTCGTCCTCCACGCGGTTGAAGCGCGTGGCGTCCAGCTCACGTGCGACATGCGGCTCGAACAGCCACACGCCCGCGTTGATGAGGTTCGAGGGCGCCTCGGCGGCTGGCGGCTTCTCGACGAAGCGCGTGATGCAGTCGCCGTCGAGCGCCACGACGCCGAACCGTGATGGATCCTCCACCTCATAGAGCGCGATGGACAGCTCAGCGTCGCGCGCGCGGTGCGCGTCGATCATGAGCCCGAGATCGAGGTCGCAGACGAGGTCGCCGTTACAGACGAGGAACGGCTCGTCCCAGTCGGCCGCGCACGTCGCGATCGCGCCGCCGGAGCCGAGCGGCTCCCCCTCGTACACCCGCTCGATGGACAGCCCGAGGTGTGAGCCGTCCCCGAACGTGGTTTCGATCGCCTCGTTCGGCCCGGTCATCGCGAGCGTGACGTCGCGGACGCCGTGGAGGTGGAGCCGCTGCAGCAGGTACTCGAGCAGCGGGCGGTTGAGGATGGGCACGAGCTGCTTGGGCGTGCGCGGCGTGAGCGGTCGCAGCCGCGTGCCGCGTCCGCCGACGAGTACGATTGCTCTCATCGCGCCGCCCCCACGGCAGTCCTCGATCCCATCTGCGTTGGCGCGTCTCCGGCATCGTACAGGCCGGCCGGTACACGGGCGCGTGCCACGGGTGTTCGCCGCGGAGGCCGGGGTGCGCGGGCGCCCTGACACTTCAGGTCGCCCGGCAGGGTCAGACTCGTCATAACAGTGTCGGGTGAGGAAACCTCCCCACCCTTCGTCCTAGCATGGATGTATGGAGCGCAATCGTGGCGGCCGTCCGCGCCATCCCGACGTCCTGACGCCCGCCGAGTGGCGCGTCCTCGAGGCGCTGCGCGAGGGTGGGACGAACGCCGAGATCGCCGCCCGCCTCGGGCTCAGCCTCGACACGGTCAAGACACACATCTCGAACATGCTCGCCAAGCTGGAGCTGCGCGACCGCCGCGCGCTCGCGGCGTGGCGTCCCGAGGAGCGTCGAGGCCGCCTGCGCGCCCTGTTCGCCATCCCAACAGCCCTCGCGGCCATCGCGAAGCCCCTGGCGTGGGTGGGGATCGGGACGGCGGCCGCAGCGGGGGTGACGGTGACAGTGGCTGCGGCCGCCGTCGCAGTGGCGGTGCTCCTTGTGGTGGTGCCGGGCGACAGGGACCCCTCGGCGGTCGCTCGCCCGCCGCTCGCCGCGCCCGAGGCCACCTCGACGCCCACACTGGCTTCGGCGGTCGCGCCGAAGCCGACCCCGACCGCCACGCCTGCGCCAACGGCGAGACCCACCCCGATACCGGCCGCGACGCCCACGACCACGCCAAAACCCGCGTCTGCCACCACGCTCACCTACGACGCCTTCGACACGACCGGCACGGTCACGACGCCCGGCAGCTACGCCTTCCTGACCACGGCAGAGGGCGGCACCACGACCGTCGTCACCACCTACGAAGCCCTCCGCGACGGCACAACGACGAGCCTCCGCATCCACACGTCCGACGTCGACGACGCCTCGCAGTCCGATGCCTTCGACGAAGTCGAGGTGGGTCACCTCATCGAGTGGAAGCAGGCCGACGACTGCTTCGTCCGCTACCGCGTGACGGACGCTCCCGACGCAGTGGCAGGCGTCGTGAGCAGGGAGTTCGGGGTGCGCGCGGAGACGTACGTCTTCCAGGGCTGCCAGAGTGGCTCGCTGCTGGCGGAGACGGCGATGAGCTTCACCATCGCGGCCGAGCTGCCGCTGGAGCACCTCGGCGGCACGAGGCTCACAGGCTTTGCGGTCGTGCACGGCAGCCTACAACGAAAACCGGCGGACGAGGACGTCGCCACACTGCCGCTGATCACCCCCTCGCTGAGTGACCCGATTCGCCTGCCTTCCGTCAGGACGACAGACCTGGCCGTGGCTCGAACTCTGCCCTACTGGCGTGAGCCGGCTGCGGCGGTAACGCCGGGCTGGACCTTCGCCCTCGCGCTCGGCGGCGAGGCCTACGACCACAACTACTCCGGGTACGTAGCGTTCTGGCATACAGCTTCCGGCTACGCAGCGTTCGAGATCGAGGCGTTCTACGTTCCTCTCGGTACACGGACCGCAGCTGGCCCTTCGAGTTGACGCCGGGCGGGGAGCTATTCGTGCACGAGCCGCTGGTCGTCGCTGAACGGCCGGCGTGGGTGAGGTACAGCCCGTTGGGGGCGCAGCACAGAACTTGGTCTTCGGTCGCGGTCTCCGTCTACGACGCGGAGACGGAGACCGTCTATCGCGTGCACGGCTCTATCGGCAGTCTGAGGGGTGGCCCAATGGCCGCCGAGAAGTTGATCGCGATCGCCTGCAGCCTGTTCCTGGGCGAGAGCGAGTGCGCGCAGCCGTGATACGAGCTGGCGAGCGCGCGACCGTTGCACGGGCGCCTTCGCGTGCCGCGCGGAGGCGCCGCGGCCTACCCCCCGCCGTTGACCGACAGCCCCGCCGCGCGCTGCAACACGTCGACGGCGTCGAGGCGCTCCCACGGCAGGTCCAGGTCCGGGCGGCCGAAGTGGCCGTACGAGGCGGTCGCGCGGTAGATCGGGCGGCGCAGGTCGAAGCGGTCGATGATTGCGGCCGGTCGCAGGTCGAAGTGCTCGCGGATCAGGCGCTCGATCTCCGACTCCGGCAGTCGCCCCGTCCCGAACGTCTCGATGCCCACCGAGGTGGGCTGGGCGACGCCGATGGCGTACGAGACCTGCAGCTCGATGCGGTCGGCGATGCCGGCGGCCACGATGTTCTTCGCGGCGTGGCGGGCGGCGTAGGCGGCCGAGCGGTCGACCTTCGTCGGGTCCTTGCCGGAGAAGGCGCCGCCGCCGTGGCGGGCGATGCCGCCGTAGGTGTCGACGATGATCTTGCGGCCCGTGAGCCCGGCGTCGCTGGCCGGCCCGCCGGAGACGAAGCGCCCGGTCGGGTTCACGTACAGCCGCTCGCGGTCGAGGCCCTCGAGGAGTTCCGGCGGGCAGACCGGCACCACGACCAGGCGCTCGACATCCTCGCGAATCTGCTCGATCCGCACGTCCGGGTCGTGCTGCGTCGAGACGACGAGGGCGGCGATGCGCTTCGGGCGGCCGTGCTCGTACTCCACGGTGACCTGCGACTTGCCGTCGGGGCGCAGGTAGGGGAGCGTGCCCGCCTTGCGTAGCTGCGCGAGGCGACGCGTGAGGCGGTGGGCGAGCGAGATGGTGAGCGGCAGATACTCGTCGGTCTCGTTGCAGGCGAAGCCGATCATCATGCCCTGGTCGCCGGCGCCGACGAGGTCGTAGCGGTCCTCGGAGCCCCCGGTGCGCACCTCGTGCGCACGGTCCACGCCCTGTGCGATGTCGGAGGCCTGCTCCTTGATCGAGGAGAGGACGCCGCACGTCTCCCAGTCGAAGCCGACGCGGGAGTCGTTGTAGCCGATCTCCTTCACGGTGTTGCGGACCACGTGCTCGAGGTCCACGTACGCCTCGGTCGTGATCTCGCCGAGGATGAGCACCAGGCCTGTGGTCACGGCGGCCTCGCACGCCACGCGCGAGTTCGGGTCCTGCTCCAGCATGGCGTCGAGGACGGCGTCGGAGACCTGGTCGCAGAGCTTGTCCGGGTGGCCCTCGGTGACTGACTCGCTGGTGAGCAGCAGCGAGGGCGACTCGTAGAACGTGTTGGTCACGCAGTCCCTTCTTCCCACGAGCTGAGGTAGCGTTCCTGCTCTTCGGTGAGGGTGTCGATGGTGATCCCCATCGCGTCCAGCTTCAGCCGCGCGACCTCCTCGTCGATCTCGCGCGGCACGTCGTAGACGCCGGGCGAGAGGCTCGCGTGGCGGTCGGCCAGCCACTCGGCGGTCAATGCCTGGTTGGCGAACGACATGTCCATCACGGACGCCGGGTGCCCCTCCGCCGCGGCGAGGTTCACGAGCCGCCCCTCGGCCAGCACGACGATGCGCCGGCCGTCGGCGAGGGTGCGCTCCTCGACGAACTCGCGCGGCTGGTGGCGCGCCTCCGTCATGGCGTCGAGGGCGGGGAGGTTGATCTCGGAGTCGAAGTGGCCGGAGTTGGCGACGATCGCGCCGGACTTCATCGCGTTAAACGCCGGGCGGTCGATGACGTTCACGTCGCCGGTGACCGTCACGAAGATGTCGCCCTCGCGAGCCGCCTCCGCGATGGGCATGACGCGGTAGCCGTCCATGGCCGCCTCGAGGGCGCGCGTCGGCTGCACCTCGGTCACGATCACGTGCGCGCCGAGGCCGCTCGCGCGGCTGGCGAGCCCGCGCCCGCACCACCCGTACCCCGCCACAACCACGGTCTTGCCGGCGATCAGCACGTTGGTGGCGCGAATGATGCCATCGATCGTCGACTGGCCGGTGCCGTAGCGGTTGTCGAAGAGGTGCTTCGTGTCAGCCTCGTTGACCGCGACGATCGGGTAGCCGAGCGCGGCGTCGGCGGCCATCGCTCGCAGGCGGATGACGCCGGTCGTCGTCTCCTCGGTACCCCCGATGACGCCGTCGAGGAGGTCGCGGCGGTCGCGGTGCAGCATTGCGACGAGGTCCGCGCCGTCGTCCATCGTCATCTGCGGGGCGTCGCCGGCGGCCTGCTGGAGGTGGCGGTGGTAGACGGCGGAGTCCTCGCCCTTGATGGCGAACGTCGGCACGCCGAGCTGCGTGCTCAGTGCGGCGGCGACGTCGTCCTGCGTCGAGAGCGGGTTCGAGGCGCACAGCCGGACCTCGGCGCCCCCGTCGCGGAGCGCAAGCATGAGGTTCGCCGTCTCGGTGGTGACGTGCAGGCAGGCGCTGATGCGCACGCCCTCAAGCGGGTGCTCTGCTGCGAAGCGCTCGCGGATGCCCGCCACGACGGGCATCTCGCGCGCCGCCCACTCGATGCGGCGCAGCCCCTCAGCCGCGAGGCTGGGCTGGGCGATGTCGCTCTCGGCGGTCGTCGTCATGACTCGCTCCGTCCCGCCCTACCATCGTCGGGCCGGAGGCTGGCGCGCACCAGCGCCGCGCCGTCATCGTCGCGGCGGGTGAAGAGGCGGCGCAGCAGCGAGCCGAGGCCGAACACGTCGCGACGTCGGATGCGCGCCTCGATGATCGGCGCGCCGGCGACGTAGCCGAGCCGCTGGTACGCGCGGACCGCTGGGGTGTTCTCGGGGTCCACGGTCAGCGTGACGGTGGCGCAGCCGCGCGCGAACAGCTCGCGCGTGACGGCCGCCGTGACCGCTCCGGCCAGCCCGCGCCCGCGCGCCGAGGCGTGCGTGAAGACGTTGCCGACCACGGCGATGCCGATGTGCGGTGCCAGCATGTGCGTGCCCGCCACCGCGCGCAGCTGCCCCTCGTCGAACACGCCGAAGTAGACGCCGCGCTCGATGTGCTCGCCGCGGTAGCCGGTCGGGCCGTCGCCAGTGGCGTATAGGGCATTGAGCTGCCGCGCGTCTGCGCGCACGAGGCGGCGCACGCCCTGCATCGCGTCGGTTGGCGGGTCGCGGAAGGCGTGGGAGTCCACCGTCATGCGCATCATGTGCAGCGGGTCGCCGAGGTCGTAGACGCGCTCGGCGGCCGCTAGGTGCTCGGGCGCGCAGGTCGCGAGGTAGCCACCGCCGGGGCCGGGGTGCAGTGAGAGCACCGCCTGCACCGCGTCGGCGTCCCCGGCCAGCACGGTGGTGCGACCGAGGTTGGCGCGCGCGTGCATGACGATGCCGGTCCGCCCGCCCGGCCCCTCGGCCGTCCAGAAACGCGAGTGCGGCAGCAACTCCGGTTCGAGGTGGCCGAGCGCGAAGGCGGCGAACGACGGGTCCTCGCTCAGCAGCGCGCGCACCGCTTCCGGGTCGCGCTCTTCGCGCACCGCGAAGGTCGAGGCCTCGCCGATGTTGGCGCGGTCGCGGTCGGACGCGTGCGTCACGACGCGTCTTCCCCGGAGGACTCGCTGTCGGCCGGACCCCAGTAGCGGTCGACGAGCAGCGCGAGCCGCGCTCGTGTCTCGGCCGGCACCTGGTGCGGCGCGCTCATCAGCGCCGACGCAAGCGCGCCCCTGCACTCGCACGCGCCGTCGTCGCCCAGCCCCTCGATGGCGGACGCGAGGATGGCGCGCGCGCGGTCGGTGTTCTCACGTAGCACGCGCAGCACGAGGTCGGCGCTCACGTCCTCCTCGTGCTCGTGCCACACGTCGTAGTCAGTGACGAAGCAGATCGAGGCGTAGCAGAGCTCCGCCTCGCGGGCGAGGCGCGCCTCCGGCAGCGCGGTCATGCCGACGATATCCGCACCCCACGAGCGGAACAGCTCAGACTCGGCGCGCGTCGAGAAAGCCGGCCCCTCGATCACGACAAGCGTGCCGCCCTCGTGCGCCGTGACGCCGACGCCGATCGCGGCGCTGGCGAGGTGCTGCGCGAGCGGCGCGCAGAACGGGTCGGCAAGCCCCACGTGGGCCACAAGGCCGTCGCCGAAGAAGCTCGGCGGCCGCCCGCGCGTGCGGTCGATGAGCTGGTCGGGCATCACCGCGTGGCCCGGCTCGATGTGCTGCTGCAGCGAGCCGACGGCGGAGGCAGCGAAGAGTCGGTCGACGCCGAGCTGGCGGAAGCCGTGGATGTTCGCGCGCGCCGGGAGCTCGTGCGGCAGGATCGTGTGCCCCTCGCCGTGGCGGGCGAGGAAGGCGACGCGCTGCCCGCGTAGCGTCCCGACGACGTACGGCCCGCTCGGGCGCCCGAACGGCGTGTCGAGCTCGACGCGCTCCGGCGCCTCGATGGCGTCGAGCGCGTAGAAGCCGGAGCCGCCGATGACGCCGATATCGGCCGTCGCGGTCACGTTTACGCCTCTCCGTCCACCCGACCGTCAGGCGATCGAGTCACTCTTCTGCCGGTTGCAGTCTCCACACAGCACTTGGACGTTGTCGATAGTGTTGCCGCCGCCCTTCGCCACCGGGATGACGTGGTCGAACTGCAGGTCGTCGTCCGTGCCGCATCGCGTGCATTGTCCCGCGTCGCGCTCCCACACGAACGCCCGCACCTCGTCGGGGATGCGCTCGCGTCGCGCCCCGGCGACCTCCTCGTCGCGTGCTCGGATCTTGCGCAGTCGGTCGAGCTTCGCGTCCTGTCGCCGCTGCCGATCCCAGACCAGCAGCTCGACGTCCTCGGCTGCGAGGTCGTCGTCGGCCCAGAACAGCCCGCCGTCCGTCCACCACAGTACGCGGTCGCCGTCCTCGCCGATGCGAGCGGCGCCATCTGCCTCGACCTGCTTCGTCGCGCGCCGGTACGCGCCGTCGCTCAGGCTGAAGTGTTGCGACTTCGAGGTGAAGAAGCGCCAGTTCGAGAAGATCCAGAACCCGGACTGCTCGATGCGTCCGCTGCTCACCTTGCGGAGGCTCACGGTCGCCCTCTCACGAGACGGCCTCGACGCCCGCGGACGCCGCGGCGGCCACCGCCGAAGCGATCGAGGGGCCGTACGGAGCGCGCAGCACCCCGTGCTCCGTCACGATCGCCTCGATGAGGTCGGCGGGAGTCACGTCGAACGCGGGGTTGAGGGCGCGCGCGCCGGGTGCGGCGAGGTCCGAGCCGCCCGGACGTAGCACCTCGTCCTCGGGGCGCTCCTCGATGG
>VXTU01000013.1:26237-31306 GCA_009837285.1 Chloroflexota bacterium
GTGGAGACGGGGGCGACGATGTAGCACGGGATGCCGTGGTGGCGCGCCAGCGCCGCGAGCATGTAGGTGCCGATCTTGTTGGCGGTGTCGCCGTTGGCGGCGACGCGGTCTGCACCCGTCACAACGGCAGTGACGCGCCCACTCGCCATCAGCGAGGCCGCTGCGCCCTCGACGATGAGCCGGAACGGCACGTCGTGCTGCTGCAGCTCCCACGCCGTCAGCCGCGCGCCCTGTAGCCGCGGGCGCGTCTCGCACGCGAGCACCTCGGCGATGCGCCCCGTGCGCCAGGCCTCGACGATGACGCCGAGGGCGGTACCGCCACCGGCGGTGGCGAGGGGGCCGGTGTTGCAGAGCGTGAGCACGCGCGTCTCCGACGGGAACAGCGCCGCGCCGAGCCCCGCCATGCGCGCGTCGGCCGCGTGCTGCTCCTCGTGGATCGCCGTCGCCTCGGTGAGCGCAGCCTCCCGAGCCGCCTCGTCGTTCGTAGCGGAGGCGACCCGACCGGCGACGCGGTCCAGCGCCCAGCGCAAGTTCACGGCGGTCGGGCGAGTCGCGCCGAGCCGACGCGCAGCCTCCTCGACGGCTGCGACGGTGCCGGAGGTCGTCGAGGCCGCCACGGCGGCCAGTGCGTAGGCGGCGGTCACGCCAATGGCCGGCGCGCCGCGCACGCGCATGGTGGTGATCGCCTCGGCGGCGTCCTCGACGGTGTCGAGGGGGATGTAGCGCGTCTCTTCGGGGAGCAGGGTCTGGTCGAGCAGCCACAGCCGCCCGTCGCGCCACGCGACGGGCTCGTACGGCTCGCGGGTGGATGCGGCCTCGGGCGCGCGTGCCATGCGCACATGGTAGAGCGCCGGGGCGTCCGGCGGCATCCACGCCTGCGGTCGGCAACGTTGACCCCCGCGGGAGCGCGAACCTAGCATCGAGTCGATGCCGGAACCCGCCGCCGACCCCTTCGCGCAGATCGCGCGCTTCTACGACCTCGACCTCGAGGGCTTCGATGACGACCTCGCGCTCTATATGGAGATCGCCGCGGGTCGCGACGTGCTCGAACTGGGCTGCGGCACCGGCCGCGTCGCAGTCCCACTGGCGGCGTCGGGCGTGCGCGTGACCGGCGTCGACCTCAGTCCGGCGATGCTCGCCCTCGCCCGCGACCGCGCCGACGGCCTGCCGGTGCGGCTCGTCGAGGGCGACATGCGCACGCTCGACCTTGGAGAGTGCTTCGGCGCGGTGTTCGTCCCGCTCGGCGGCCTGCAGCACATGACCACCGCTGCCGACGTCGCCGCAGCGCTCGCGACCGTCGCGCGCCACCTCCAGCCCGGCGGGCATGCGGTCGTCGACGTTGAGGCGCCGCACCCCGACGACTGGCTGCCGGGCCCGCGCCCGCTGCTCCAGCACTGGACACGCGAGCTGCCGCGGGAGCCCGGCACGCCGGGAGGCACGGTCACCAAGCTCGTGGCCGTCGAAGGGCGGCCGGTCGAGTCGCTGCGCGAGGTCACCTACCACTTCGACATCCAGCCGCCCGAGGGGCCGCTGCAGCGTGTGACCCAGCAGTTCACTCTGCGCGTCATCACCGCCGGCGAGATGGAGCTCGCGGCCCGCCTCGCCGGCCTGCGCGTCGCCGTGTGGTACGGCGACTATGACGGCGCGCCGCGGCGCGAGGGCGACGACCGGCTCATCGCCGTCCTCGAACACGCCGCCGAACCCGGAGGCGACGCGTGACGCGCATCGTCCTCGACGCGATGGGTGGCGATCTGGCCCCGCAGGCGACGGTCGCGGGGGCCGTCGACGCGGCGCGCGAGGGCATCACCGTGGTGCTCGTCGGCGTCGAGGAACAGGTGCGCGCCGAACTTGCGCGGGTCGATGGGCCCACGCCCAACATCGAGGTGGTCCACGCGCCGGGGGTGGTGGCGATGGGCGACCACGATGCACGGACGGCGCTGCGGCGTCGCGACACCTCGATCGCCGTCGGGATCGATCTGATCCGGGACGGCGCGGGCGACGCCTTCATCTCCGCCGGCAACACCGGCGCCGTGCTCGCCGTCTCGCTGGTCCGGCTGGGGCGACTGCCGGGCATCGAGCGCCCCGCCATCGGCATCCTGCTGCCCATGCCGAGCGGCGTGCTGCTGCTCCTCGACGGCGGGGCGAACGCGGACGCGCGGGCCTCGCACCTGCTGCAGTGGGCGGTGCTCGGCTCCTCCTACATGCGCACCACGCGCGGGCTGGCCGAGCCGGAGGTCGCGCTGCTCAACATCGGCGAGGAGGCGACCAAGGGCTCGCAGGTGACAGTCGAGGCGCACGGCCTGCTGGCGGCATCCGGCTTGAACTTCATCGGCAACGTCGAGGGCCGCGACCTGCCGTGGCGCCCGGCCGACGTGGTGGTCACAGACGGCTTCACCGGCAATACCGTGCTCAAGTTCGCCGAGGGTCTCAGCTCGATGATGTTCGAGGAGCTGCGTGAGGCGGCTTCACAGTCGCTGCGCGCGCGCATCGGCGGGCTGCTGATCCGCCCCGAGGCGCGCCGGATGCGCGACCGCCTGGACTACCGCATCTATGGCGCCGCGCCGCTGCTTGGTCTGCAGGGCACCGTGTACATCGGCCACGGCCCCAGCGACGCCCGGGCGATCGCCAACGCGATCCGCACGGCCGACGGCGCGGCGTCGGCGGGCATCGTCGACGCGTTGCGCGCGGCGGCAGCCGAGAGCGAGCAGGCCGCCTCGTAAGTTCCGGTACGCGTGGGGTGTGGATTACGGAGCGGGCTGCTCCGCGGGCTCCGCCTCGCCGTCCGGGCCGCCGGCGAAGCCGGCCGCCCCGGGTGCAAAGCGCCACCAGAGCTTCATCGAGTCGCGCAGCTGGGCGATGCGCTCCGGGCTGTCGTCCTCGGCGAGACAGCGCTCGAGGTGCGTATCGAGGATGAGCGCGCCGGCGGTGTCGATCCCGGAGCGCACGGCCATGAGCTGCGTGACGATGTCCTCGCAGGCGCGGTCGTTCTCGATCATGCGGGCGATGCCGCGGATCTGGCCCTCGATGCGCCGCAGGCGGGCGCCGACCTGGTCGGGTGTTGCCGAGTCGTGCATGGCCGTGGTCCCGCGCTGCGCCGTCTCGTTGACATACCCCAGTGGGGTATATAGAATCCTATGTGTCCGGTGCTACCTTGTCAATCACGCGCACAGTGCGGACGGACGAGGTGCAGGGCCGGGCTGAGGTCCGGGATGCGGCGAGCGGCGGCGTGTCCGGGCAGGCTCCTCGGGGCGGTCGCGGGTTGCGATGCTTCCGGGAGCGAAGCGCCGTGCGGGTAGCGGGGCCCCGTGAGTAGCGGGACAGAGCCGATCTTTGCTAGGTTGCGGGCGGCGCGGTGAGGGAACCACCGGGCCCGCCAGTGTGAAAGGAATCCCTATGGCAGCACCGACCGACACCTCCGACTCCACTTTCAGCAGCGACGTCCTCGATCACGACACGCCGGTCCTGGTCGACTTCTGGGCGCCCTGGTGCGGGCCGTGCCGCATGGTCGCCCCCATCGTCGAGGAGTTGGCCGAGGACTACGACGGCCGCGTCAAGTTCGTGAAGCTCAACACCGACGAAAACCCGATGGTCGCGGGCCAGTACGGCATCCGCTCGATACCGACGCTGCTCGTCTTCAAGGGCGGCGAGAAGGTCGGCGAGATCATCGGCTTCCGCCCCAAGGGCGACCTCTCCAAGCGCCTGGACGAGGCGCTCGCCTAACTCGTCGCGAGTGGCCGCCTCGCGGCGGCCCGCATCGACGAAGCACCGGCCGCGGGTTGCATGCGCAGTCCGCGGCCTTCGTGTGTCCGGGCCTGGGCGAGTCGTCCCGCGTCAGAAGTACTTCTCGGCGCCGCCGTAGCCCAACTGCCGCCCCCGCTCCGTAGCCTTGATGAAGCTCCGCAGGCGGCTCTCGAACACCTCCGGGCGCGCCCTGCCAACATCGATGTATGCCACGCGGACGCGGCGGTATGCGGCGGAGAAGCCCTCGTAGTGCGCCCAGGCCCGGTCGTTCGCCCGGATCGCGTCCAGGATATCGTCGGGGAACACGAACTCCTCGAGCAGCACATCCTCGACGGACGCGCGAACCGAGGGGTGCAGTAATCCCTCACCGGCCAGCCAGCGCAGCCGCTCCTTGTTCAGCTGCGAGTAGCCGCTGCCGTGCCTCCTTGGCGAGAACCGTTGCGCGGCCCGAAGCTCATCCGGTTTCTTGACGATGCTGTCGATCCAGCCGAAGCAGAGTGCTTCCTCCACCGCGTCGTTGTAGGGAATGCGGGGTTCACCCGAGGCCTTGTTCGGGTAGACCAGCCAGATATCGCGTGCGGTGTCGAAGTTCGCCTCCAGCCAGCGGCGCCACTCCCCGCGGCCGGTGACGTAGAGCGTCTCCCCGATCTCCATTGCGCTTGCCGCAGCCGCACCCGGCTGTGGCTCAGTCCTTGCGGATGATGCGACCCTGCTTCTTCTCGAGGCGGGCGAGGGCGCGCCCCTTGTCGGGGTGCGGGTCCTTCACGAGGCCGTAGATCTCACGACCTTCGTGGTCTTCTGGGAGGTACTCGGTGATGGGAAGACCTTCCTCATTACAGAAGAGCAGTCAGTGGCAGTACTTGTACTTCTGCATCTCCTCGCAGGCGCAGATCCACGTCGAGCGCTTCACCTCTTCTTCTTTGTCTTCGTAGAAGTTGCAGGGGCAAAGCGGCCTGCCCAGGTCGTCGACGTGCTTGGCGAGGCCGATCACGAGGAACTCGGTGATCTCGCGCTGTGGGTGCAGGTATGAGCCGCTCTTCTCGGCGAAGTTCTCGACGAACTTCCACATCCGCTGCAGCGACTTCTCCGACGCTTCAGCCCGGTCGGCGTCGCTGGGCTGTTCGACCACGGTTTGGCTCCCGCCCGTTGTGGTGCGTGCTGCTAGCGACAGGGTATCACGGGGCACGCCGCGCCTTGGGTGCTCCCCTGTCCGGCTCCCTCTCCCGCCCCGCGGGGTATCCCCGCGTCGAGGCAAGCCGCGGGCTGTGCCGTGGCTCGCCGACCCGGCCGTACTGCGGGAGAGGGCGGGGGCGAGGGTCCGGTGGCCT
>VXTU01000087.1 GCA_009837285.1 Chloroflexota bacterium
CGCTTCGACCGCGCGCGCGAGTTCGCGCGCTCGGTCGAAGCGCGCGACGAGGTCGGCGCGCTGCTCGGCCGTGTTGCCGCCGAGGGTGAGCCAGCCGTCGCCGTAGCGGCCGATGCGCCGCAGCACGCTCTCCGCGCCGCCGCCGAACCAGATCGGGATGCGCCGGTTCGGGCGTGGATGGATGCCGGCGTCGCGGATGGTGTCGAACTCGCCCTCGAAGGTGACGAGGGGCTCCTCCCACAGGCGTCGGAGGAGCTGGACCTGCTCCTCGGAGCGGCGTCCGCGGGTGCGGAAGTCCTGCCCCAGCCCCTCGTACTCGACGTGGTTCCAGCCGATACCGATGCCGAGCGTGAGCCGGCCGCCGGAGAGGATGTCGACCTCGGCGGCCTGCTTCGCGACGAGGGCTGTCTGGCGCTGCGGCAGGACGATGATCCCCGTGACCAGCCCGATCCGCTCGGTCAGCCCCGACAGGTAGCCGAAGAGTACGAACGGCTCGTGGAACAGCGACTCGTGGGTGTAGGGGCCGCTGAGATCGTGCTTCGAGGGGTCCGCGCCCAGCACGTGGTCGTACGCGAGGAGGTAGTCGTACCCGGCCTGCTCAGCGGCCTGTGCGAAGTCACGGATGGCCGCGGGGTCGGCGCCCAACTCAAGCTGCGGGTACGTCACGCCGATCTGCATGCTGGCTCCTTCGCAATCCTGCCGGTCCGGGGTCGGTTCATGCTATCGCTGCATCACGTGCGGAGATAGCATCGGCCTGAACGGGGCGAGGTATTGGACGCGCTGCTTGACGTCCATGGGCTGGTGAAGCGCTTCGGCGGCAACTACGCCGTCGACGGCGCGACGTTCGGCGTCGAACGCGGGTCGATCACGGGAATGATCGGCCCCAACGGCGCGGGCAAGACCACGTGCTTCAACTGCATCGCCGGCTCGCTCGTGCCCGACGGCGGACGCGTGGTGTACGACGGCGAAGACATCACCGGTCTGCCCTCGTACCGGGTGTTTCGCCGCGGGCTGACTCGGACCTTCCAGATCCCACAGGAGCTGAGCGCGATGACCGTGCTCGAGAACCTCATGGTCGTGCCCGCCGAGCAGGCCGGGGAACGCGTCGTCGACAGCTGGCTGCGCCCATGGCGTGTCGCCGCGCAAGAGCGCTCCATCGCCGAGCGCGCGCACGAAGTGCTCGCTGAGGTCGACCTCACGCACGAGGCGCAGAACTACGCCGGCAACCTGTCAGGCGGCCAGCGCAAGCTCCTGGAGCTGGCGCGCGCGCTGATGTCGGAACCGGGCATGATCCTGCTGGACGAGCCCAGCGCGGGCGTGAACCCGACGCTGACGCGTCGCCTCGTCGAGCACATCCAGGGGCTGCGCGAGCGCTTCGGCATCACGTTCTTCGTGATCGCGCACGACATGGACTTCATGCAGCGGCTCTGCGAGCGGCTGATCGTGATGGCGGACGGCCAGGTACTGGTCGAGGGCGAGCCGCGCGAGGTGCTGGAGAACACGGAGGTACAGGCCGCGTACCTCGGGTCGGTGACCGCGTGACCGCGCTGCTGGAGGTGGAGGAGGTCACCGCCGGTTACGGCACCGTGATGATCGTCCACGAGGTCTCGATCCGCCTCGAAGCCGGGGAACTCGTGACCATCATCGGCCCGAACGGGGCGGGGAAGTCCACCCTGCTCAAGGCGATCTTCGGCCTGCTGCCGATCCGCGACGGCCGTGTACAGCTGGGCGGCGACACCGTGACCGACGAGTCGCCTTCGCGGATGGTGCGGCTCGGCGCGTCGTTCGTGCCGCAGACGGAGAATGTGTTCCCGTCCCTCACGATCCGCGAGAACCTCGAGATGGGGGCGTATCAGCTCAGCCGCGGCGTCCGCCGGCGTATCGACGAGGTCCTCGATCTGTTCCCGGAGCTCAGCGAGCGCACGGGCGAGCAGGCGGCGCGGCTCTCCGGCGGGCAGCGCCAGGCGCTCGCGATTGCGCGCTCGCTCATGCTCGACCCGAAGCTGCTGCTGCTGGACGAGCCGACGGCCGCGCTCTCACCCGTGCGGCGGCGGGAGATCTTCGATCGCCTCATGGCCATCCGCGAGCGCGGCGTCGCGCTGCTCATGGTCGAGCAGAACGCGCGCGAGGCACTCGCCATCTCCGACCGCGCGTATGTCCTCGTCGACGGCCGGAACGCGCACGAGCAGCCGGGCCCGGAGATGCTCGCCAACCCCGAGGTCGGCCGCCTGTTCCTCGGCCTCGACAGCGTCGAGGACGGCGAGACGGATCCGGGCGGCGTGTGATGGACATCCTCCAGCTCGTCATCGTCGGGATGGTTGTGGGTTCGATCATCGGGCTGGGCGCGATGGGCCTGACGCTGACGTTCGGCGTGCTCAAGTTCGCGAACTTCGCGCACGCCGACCTCATGACGCTCGGGATGTACCTCGCGTTCTTCGTGATCGTGGACGTCGGGATCGTCGGCGGGCACGTCGGGCCGTTCTCGTTCGGGTGGGGGATGATCCCGGCGGTGCTGTTCGCGTGGGGCGGCGTCGCGGCGTTCACCGTCGGCGTTGACCGGTTCGTGTTCCGGCCGCTGCGACGGCGCGAGACCGACTTCCTGAGCATCGGGATCGCCTCGCTCGGCGTCGCGATCGCGCTGCAGGCGGTGGTGCAGGCGATCTGGGGGTCGGCGCCGCTGCGCTACCACAGCGAGATCCACCGCGCGCTGACGTTCGCGGGCGGTCTGAAGATCAAGCCCGACCAGATCCTCATCATCGGGCTCACGCTCGCGATGGCAGTCGCCCTCTACCTGCTGCTGCACCGCACGCGCCTCGGCACGGCGATGCGCGCCACGTCCGACAACGCCCCGCTGGCCGAGGCGAGCGGCATCGACACCGAGCGCGTGCGCATCGCGACGTGGGTGATCGCGAGCGCCATGACGGCTGTGGCTGGCGTGATGTTTGCCCTCCAGTCGCAGCTGCGCTTCGACGCGGGCTTCGAGTTCCTGCTGCTGCCGATGTTTGCCGCGGTGATCCTCGGCGGGATCGGGAACCCGTGGGGCGCCCTGGTTGGCGGTCTCATCGTCGGCATCTCGCAGGAGCTCTCGACCGAGTGGATTAACACCGGGTTCAAGCCAGGCGTGCCGTTCCTGCTGCTGATTCTCATCCTCATCGTGCGCCCTCGGGGCCTCTTCGGCTCCGAGACCCAGTGGTCGACGTGATGCTGCCCGTCGACGCATTCACGTCGCTGGCGGGCGAGGCGCCCGCTCTCCTGCCGCCGCTGATCACGTTCGGCGGCAGTGTGAACTGGACGGTCGGCTTCCTGACGACGGCAGCGATCTTCGCCATCGCCGCACTCGCGTTGAACGTGCAGTGGGGCTACACGGGCACGATCAACTTCGGCGTGGTCGCCTTCTTCGGCGTCGGCGCGTACACGAGCGCGCTGCTCACGCTCGACGCCCCGGGGGAGTTCGAGAGCTACGTCGGGGGCCTCGAGCTGGCCATCCCAATCGGCTGGGTCGGCGGCATGGTCGCCGGCGGCGTGCTCGCGCTGCTCGTCGGGCTGCCGACGTTGCGATTGCGCGACGACTTCCTCGCCATCGCCACGATCGGCATCGCGACGATCCTGCGCAGCATCGCCAACGCGCAGGAGGGCCTCGTCAACCGCGCGCGCGGCCTCAACGGCATCCCGCGCCCGCTCGAGGGCTTCGCGAACGACATGGGCGTCGACTACGACCTGGTGCTGCTCGTGCTGACCTCCGGGGTGTTGCTGATGGTGTTCCTCGTCGTGCGCGGCGCGACGGCGTCGCCGTGGGGCCGCGTGCTGCGTGCGATCCGGGAGAACGAGGCGACCGCGCAGTCGGTCGGCAAGATGACGACCAGCTACCGCATCCAGAGCTTCGTGCTCGGCGGGGCGCTGATGGGCCTGGCGGGCGCCATCTTCGCCCACCGCATCGGCACCATCGCCCCCGACTCGTTCGACAACCTCACCACGTTCCTGGTGTGGACGATGGTGATCGTCGGGGGCAGCGGCAACAACCGCGGCGTCATGCTCGGCGCGCTGGTGGTGGGCTTCGTGTGGTTCGGGCTGCCGCTCATCCAGGAGGAGCTGCCCGACTTCCTCGGTACGCGCGTGTTCATGCTGCGCCGCATCGCCATCGGGCTGCTCATCATCGCCTTCGTGCTCACGCGGCCGCAGGGGCTGCTGGGCGAGGAGCCCCGCGTGAGCCGTTTCGCGCCTCGAGGCGACGGGGGCGGGGGCTTATGGCCCACCGGGCTGTGGTCGCGCATCCGCGGGCAACCCGGCGGCGGCGCGGCCTGAGCCCACGCCGAGCCCGACGCGAAGCGGGCGGCCCACCGGCCGCCCGCTTGCTGTACTCGCGTGTCCGAGCGTGACTACTCGAGGCTGAACGGCACCTCGGTCACGGAGACGATCGCGCCCTCGGCGTACTGCCAGATCTCGATGTAGCCCGAGGTCACATCACCGACCTCGTTCCAGTCGAGTGAGGTGGCCGCGCCCTGGTAGTTGATGTCGCCGCCGGCGCGCAGCGTCTCCATTGCCCGCACCAGGCTGTTGATGCCGGGCGAGGCGATGTCGCCCCCCGGCGCGCCGACGAGCGGGAGGTGGTCGCGGATGGCCGTGCCGTCGGTCGAGCCGGCCGCTTCGGCAGCCAGCGCGACGGCGATCGCCGCGTCGTACGCCTCGCGCACGAACGGCAGCGTGGGCAGCGCGCCGTACTCGGCCACGTAGGACGCGTTCCACACCGACAGCGACGGCGTCTCCGGGCCGGCGCCCGGGGAGGTGCCGAACATGCCGTTCAGGTACTCGGCGCCGATGCCGTCGATGAGGTCCTGGCTCTTCGTGCCGTCGACGAAGAGGAACGTGGTGAAGATGTCGTTCTCGATTGCCTCGCGGATGAAGACGAGCGCCTCATCCGGGAAGGCCACGGCGACGAGCACCGTGGCGTTGTTGTCCGCCGCCTGCTGCAGCTCGGCGAGGTACGAGATCTGCCCGTCGGCGGAGTAGGCCACGGCGGTGGCGGTGCCCCCGAACAGGTTCGTGAAGGCTCCGACGAAGGCGTCGGAGAGGCCCTGACCGTACGCGTCGTCGCGGTAGAGGACGGCGACGTTGTCGAGGCCCTGGTTGTCGGCGAGGCCGGCCAGGATCACGCCCTGCGCGGCGTCCGACGTGGTGCTCCGGAACAGGTAGCCGTCGTCGTCCGAGACCGACAGGGCCGGCGACGTGGCGGACGGCGAGATCACCGGGATGCCCGCACCGGCCGCGACGCTCTCCGCAACGGCCAGCGTCGCGGTGCTCGAGAGCGGTCCAACAATCGCGTGGACGCCCTCGACCTCGATGAGGCGTCGTGCCTCCTCGACAGCCTGGGTCGGGTCGACACGAGTGTCGCCGGTGACCACGATCACGTCCTGGCCGTTGACGCCGCCGACGGCGTTGATGTGCTTGATCGCCAGGTCGACGCCCGTCTGGATGACCGGGCCGAACTCTGCAAGCGGACCGGAGAAGTCGGCGAGGAACCCGATCTTGAGCTGCTCGCCGGCAGGCTCCGGCTCCTCGGTGGCCTCAGGCG
>VXTU01000125.1 GCA_009837285.1 Chloroflexota bacterium
CCCCCCCCCCGGGGGGGGGTGTGGGTGAGGTTGTGGGGGGCTGCGGGTCGCGACCAGCCGTCGAGGAGCCTGGCGGACCTATACTCGCGGCAGAAGCCCGAGCTTGTAAGGACCTCGCCGCTATGTCCGCGGACCCGAACGCCGAGGGTGTCTACATCGCGCTGCTGCGCGGCATCAACGTCGGCGGCAAGAACCGGCTGCCGATGAAGGACCTCGCGGCGATGTTCGACGACGCGGGGTGCGAGGGCGTCCGGACGTACATCCAGAGCGGCAACGTGCTCTTCCGAGCCGATCCGAAGGTCGCCGAAGAGATTCCCACCCTCATCAGTGCGTCGATCCAGCGCGGGTTCGGCTATGAGATCCCCGTGGTTACCCGCAGGGCAGCGGACCTCGAGGCGGTCGTGCAGGCGAATCCCTTCGTGCAGGCCGGGGCAGAGACGGACAAGCTGCATGTCGTATTCCTGGCCGATCCGCCCGACACCGAGCACGTCGAGGCACTCGATCCTAATCGCTCGCCGCCCGACGAGTTCGCGGTGCGAGGCCGCGAGATCTATCTCCACTGTCCGAACGGGATGGCGCGCAGCAAGCTCACGAACGCCTACTTCGACTCCCGGCTCTCCACGGTCAGTACCATGCGGAACTGGAAGACCGTCCGGAAATTGATCGAGCTGGCCGCCGACCTCGACTGAGCGACGCGCGTCTGCGGCCGCGCCACCGACGACCCGGTGCGGACGCGGCTATCATTTCCTCCAGGCCACGAACACGCTCATATGGAGGGACACCCATGAGCACTGGACGAGTCGTCGTCTTCAAAGACCACGGACTACCGTTTGAGATCGAGGAGTACCCCGTCCCCGACCCTGAGCCGGGCGGGATGCTGCTCCGCATTACCCAGGCAGGCATCTGCGGCTCCGACCTCCATACCTGGCGCGGCGACCAGCGTGCCGTCCAGATCCCGCCCTCCGGCCGCAACATGGGCCACGAGGGCGCCGGTGTCGTCCACGCACTCGGCGCGGGCCGCACCACCGACTCGCTCGGCCGCCCCATCCAGGAGGGCGACCGCGTGATGTACGCCGCCATCATGCCGTGCGGCGCCTGCTACCACTGCGGGCGCGGCGAGAAGAACTGGTGCTCCAACCGCCAGACCGGCGTCGGCGCGCGCATCGCCGGGGAGTTTCCATACTTCACCGGCACCTACGCCGACTACTTCTGGATCCCCGCCGGCCACCCCGTCTACAAGGTTCCGGACGAGCTCCCCGACTCGGTGCTCGGCTGGGTCAACTGCGCGATGGGCACCGTCACCGAGGGGCTGCTGCGCGCGGGGTGCACCGCCGGTGACTACGTCGTGATCCAGGGTGCGGGCGGCCTCGGGCTCAACGCCACGGCGCTGGCCAAGGACATGGGCGCGAACAAGGTGATCGTGCTCGACCGCCTCACTAACCGGCTCGAGCTCGCCGAGGAGTTCGGCGCCGACCACACCATCAACATCGAGGAGTTCAACACCCACAGGATGCGCGTCCAACACATCATGGACCTCACCGAGGGCCGCGGGGCGAACATCGTCATGGAGCTCGTCGGGCGCGCCGAGTTGCTGGTCGAGGGGCTCGACTACCTCACCAATGGCGGCACGTTCATGGAGATCGGCGACATCGTGCCGGGCCGCACCGTCGAGCTCGACCCGTCGACGATCCTGCGCGGCAAGCGGATCATCGGCTCCTCGATGTACCGGCCCGAGCTGCTGCCGGTGATGATGGAGACGCTGGTCAAGAAGCAGGCCGAGATCCCGTACGAGAAGATCGTCTCCGACTTCTACCCCCTCGACGAGGTCAACGAGGCGTTCGCCAAGGCGGAGTGGAACGAGACCCAGACCCAGATCTCCCGCGCGATGCTGGTGCCGTAGCGCCCCGCGTCCAGCCCTCTGATCCCCTCGCTCCCGTCTGCGGGGGAGAGGGCTAGGGTGAGGGGGTCCGATCTGCGGTGGGCGAACGCCGTCGAGGAGGCCCGCCGGACCCTCACCCCAACCCTCTCCCGCAGTGCGGGAAAGGGAGCCGGAATCAGCGCGCGCCCGCAGTGACGCCCGCCCGCTGCACTACGAGGTCGCGGACGAACTCGATCGCCGCGTGCACGCCGAGCACCTGCGTCTCGAGGGTCATCGACGGGGTGCCTGCGCGCTTCTCCACCGTCTGCTCGGGCAGGAACGGCAAGTGGATGAAGCCGCCGATCGCACGTGCATCGGTCGTCTCGAGGTGGTTCCCCATCGCGTACAGCGTCTCGTTGCAGATGTAGGTGCCCGCCGTCTCCGACACCTGCGAGGGTGCGCCGGCCGCACGCATCGCCGCAGCGACCTCGCCGACCGGGAGACGGGCGAAGTAGCCCGCCGGGCCGCCTACCACGAGCGTCTGCTCCGGCATCGCCTTGAGGTTCTCGTCACGATCGATAAGCACGTTGACGCCCGTGCGCTCAACCGAGAGGTGCGAGCGCCCGCCAGCCTCGCCGAGGCCGATCCATGCGTCGAAGCCGCCTGCTTCGAACGCCGGGATGAGCCGGTCAAACGAGATGCGCCCACGCACCGGCAGCCGGATCAGTTCGAGGTCCACGCCCGCGGGCGGCGCGGCGCCGATCGCCGTCGCGACCTTCCACGAGGGGTTCACGCGCTCTCCCCCGAACGGCTCGAAGCCCGACAGCAGCAGCCGCATGACGCCCTCCTCGATACTCCCGCTCGGCGCACAGTCTACCGGCCCGCGGATGGCGTAGGCTGCGCGCATGGAAGTCTTCCTGCTGGACGGCACCTACGAGCTGTTCCGCCAGTACTTCGGCGCGCCTCCGCACCGCGACGCCGACGGCAACGACCGGGCCGCAGTGGTCGGGGTGCTCGGCTCCGTGCTGCGGCTGTTCGAGGACGGCGTGACGCACATCGGCGTGGCCACCGACCACGTCGTCGAGTCGTTCCGCAACGACCTCTGGCCCGGCTACAAGAGCAGCGCCGGGATGGAGGAAGGCATCCTCTCGCAGTTCCTGCCGCTGGAGGACGCGCTGACAGCCATGGGCGTGCGCGTCTGGCCGATGGACGACCTCGAGGCCGACGACGCGCTGGCCTCCGCCGCGGTGCAGGCCGCCGAGGACCCCGAGGTCACGCGCGTGGTGATCGCGACGCCCGACAAGGACCTCGGGCAGTGCGTCGGCGGCAAGGTCGTGCAGTTCGACCGCCAGCGCCGCGAGATGCGTGACGCCGCGGCCGTCGAGGAGCGCTTCGGTGTGCCGCCCACCTCGATCCCCGACTACCTGGCGCTCACCGGCGACAGCGCGGACGGCTTCCCCGGCCTCAAGGGCTGGGGCGCGAAGTCCAGCGCGACCGTCCTCGCGCGCTACGGCCACATCGAGGCGATCCCCTTCGACCCGTCGGAGTGGGACGTCACGGTGCGGGGCGCCGCCCGCCTGGCGACGGCGCTCGCCGACGGCTACGACGAGGCGATGCTGTTCCGCGACCTCGCCACGTTGCGCACCTCGGCACCGGTCTTCGATTCCGTCGAGGAGCTGCGGTGGACCGGGCCGACGCCGGAGTTTGAGGCGCTGGCCGAGCACCTGCGCTCGCCCGGCCTGCTCACGCGTGCCCTGGCGGCTACGCCGTGACGGCCTGCGACGCTAGCATCTCCGCGACCGCCCCTCGATACATGGAGGCCGCCTCGTGAAGCTCGACGTGCAGCCGTCCGGCATCCCGCTGCCCCAGCCGTGGTCGCTCACGGAGCCGCACTGGGAGGGCTGCAAGCGCGGCGAACTGCTGGTGCAGCGCTGCGTGGACTGCGGCCGCCACGTCTTCATCCCCCAGCACGCATGCACGTCCTGCCTGAGCGAGCGCCTGGAGTGGGTGCCGAGCAGCGGCAAGGGCGTCGTCTACAGCCACACGACCGTGCACCGCCCGCAGCAGCCGGCCTTCGAGACGCCCTACGTCTGCGCGATCGTCGAGCTCGACGAGGGCTGGCACATGCTCACGAACCTCGTCGGCCTGGATCCGGAGGACGTGCGTATTGGGATGCGCGTGGAGGTGGCCTTCCACGCGGTCTCGGACGAGGTGACGCTGCCCTACTTCCGCCCGGCGGACTAGCTCCCGGAGCCGCCAGCCGCCCTCGGCGCATCTTGCCCGCGTCGGGCCTGTCGGCCACACTGATTCACAGGCGATCCCCGATAGCTCAATCGGTAGAGCGAGCGGCTGTTAACCGCTAGGTTCGTGGTTCGAGTCCACGTCGGGGAGCCAACGTGTACCGTACTAATAACTGGCCTCGGTAGACCGATCTCCGCCACGTCCGCCCCGCCAGCCGGCCCGTCCGGCGGAGTTGGGATCGTGTAGTGGATCACGGCCCGGCCTGGGCTGACGGCGATCTCCTTCACGAACGAGCGGATGAACGCCTTGGACTCGGTGAGTTCACTCGTGCGCAGAAACTCGCTCATCTCGCGCGCGAACGCCGTGATGGTCTCCACGCTGTCCAACAGGCCCCGTCGCTCGGCCAGAGCCGCGCGTGCCTCGGAGGCTGCCCGCTCCAGGCGTTCCTGACGCTCCTGGTGCTGCCGGAGACGTGGGAGGATGTCGTTCACTTCCATGTCGGAGGTTTCGACGGCCTGCCACAACCGGTCCATCCGTCGACGAACCTCGGCCAATTCCCCCTCGACGCTCTCGAGTTTCGCCCGCTCCTCGCGTGCAACTCCATCCATCTCCTCGTCGACGAGCCGCACGAGGTCACGAATGTTGGACTCGGTGAGGATGTGCTCACGAATCTGGTCGATGATGAGCCGCTCGAAGCGCTTCGCGTTCAAGCGGGGCGTGGTACAGGCGCCCCTGTCCTCCTTGAGCAGGGAGTGGCACACGTAGTACGTGTACTTGCCGCCCTTGGCCTCATGCGCCGATAGCGCCCGGCGGCACGCCCTGCACTTGACGAGTCCACTAAGGAGGTACGGGCTCGCAACTCGACGCGGATGGGAGTGCGTTGGGGCCTTCGAACTCAGAACCCTCGCCACCTGCGCGAACTCCGCCCGGGACACGATCGCCGCGTGCGCGTCCTCGACGCGCACCGGAGGCAAGCCGTCCTTCGCGTTGACACCCCAGATCAGCGTCCCGGCGTACGCCTCGTTGGCGAGCATGCGGTGGATGGTGGTCTTGAGCCATCGCTTGCCCCTCGGGCCGGCGACGCCCTCGTCGTTGAGGGTCTTGGCGATGTCCAGGGAACTCTTGCCCTGAAGGGCCATGTCGAAGGTGCGCCTGACGATGGCGTCTGCGGGCGGACTCGGTTCGAGCTTGGGCCGCGTTCTGCCGCCATCCGGCACCTGAACCCTCGCGTACCCGTAGGGGGCATACGGAGCGACCCAGAAGCCACGGGACGCGGCCTCACGCATCCCGCGCATGACCTCCTGGGCCAGGTTCTCACTGTAGAACTCGTCGACGCTCTCGATGATCGCTTCCATGAGCTTGCCAGTGGGGGAATCGTCGGCATGCTCGGTGATGGAGACGACGCGGACGCCGCGGCGGCGCAGCATCGACTTGAAGGCGACGGCGTGCTCGCGCTTGCGGG
>VXTU01000014.1 GCA_009837285.1 Chloroflexota bacterium
CCACAACGATCGTAGGGGCGTGGGGGTCAGGCGGGCAAGCGCGGGGCGTGGGGATTCCTATCCGCGGCACGATCCACCGGCGGAGCAGGCTGCGCCATTCGTGACGGGCCTCGCCGCCCGCGCGGTTCTCTCGATCGGGCGTCCCAGCTGGGAGCGGCTAGAGCAGCCCGGCGTCCCGAAGCTGTTGCTGCATCGTCTCGCCGATGTCCGAGGGGGACTCGGCGACGGCGGCGCCGGCGGCGCGGAGCGCTTCCTTCTTCGCGTCGGCCGTCCCCGCACGCCCGGCGATGATCGCGCCGGCGTGGCCCATGCGGCGGCCGGGAGGGGCCGTGGCGCCGGCGATGAACGCTGTCACCGGCTTCGACATCTGCCCGATGTAGTCCGCGGCCTCCTGCTCGGCCGTCCCGCCGATCTCGCCGATGAGCACGACGGCCGCCGTGTCGGGGTCGGCCTCGAACAGCGCGAGCGCCTCGGCCTGCGTGGTGCCGATGATCGGGTCGCCGCCCACACCGACGCTCGAGGACTGCCCGATGCCGAGCCGGCTGAGCTGGTCGACCGTCTCGTAGACGAGCGTGCCGGAGCGCGAGATCACGCCCACGTTGCCGTCCAGGTACACGTCGGGCGGCATGATGCCGGCGCGTGCGCGCGCCCCCGGTGTGATGACGCCGGGGCAGTTCGGCCCGATGAGCGTGGTGGCGGAGCCTTCGAGCGCGCGCTTCACCATCACCATGTCGTGGACGGGGATGCCCTCGGTGATGCAGATCGCGACGGGGATGCCCGCGTCGACGGTCTCGAGGATGGCGTCGGCGGCGAAGGGCGCCGGGACGAAGATCAGCGCGACGTTCGCGCCGAACTCGTCGACGGCCTCGCGCATGGTGTTGCGGACGGGTGTGTCCTCGAGGACCTGGCCGCCGCGGCCGGGGGTGACGCCGCAGACGATCTGGGTGCCGTAGGCGCGGCTGTTGCGCGCCTCGCGCTGCCCGGCGCCGCCGAAGCCCTGCACGGCGACTCGCGTGTTCTCGTCCAGCAGTACGCCCATGTTCGCGTTCCCTTACTCGTTAGCGGTCGTGTTCTTCGCCGTTGTGATACTCAACGTAATCGATCCCCGCCCGACCCCAGCCGCAGAGCAGCCAGTATCCGTCGTCCCACCCATCGGCCTGTACGAGTCGTGATTCAAGCAGCTCGACGCCTTCCTCGATCTTGTCCTTCGGCCAGACCATCACGCGCAGCTCGGCGCGGGCGCAGAGCAGCTTATGGAAGTCGTAGAGGACCTGCCAACGGGGCCTGCGCGCGGCGATGCCGCCCGAGAGCTCGCTCTCAAGCGCCAAGAGCGTTCGTTTGAAGCGAGGGAAGTGCTGCGGCACTTCGGCATCGTTGTGCATGTCGAATCCGGTGTACTCGCCGTCGAACTCGACCCAAGTCACGTCGTAGTGGAACTCCTTGAGGACAGAGTGCTCCTCACCGCGGGGCCAGAATTGCGCTCCTCGTTCTGCGAGGCGCTGCTGAGCGAGTGCTTCCGCCTGTTCGAATTCCGCGTGTCCTCTGTCACCTCGCCTATAGAAGCTGCGAACTGGGTACACATACGTGTAGTCAAATCCAAGCTTCCACACGTGCGACTTGATGGCCCGGGTGTCGCCCCAGTCCTTGCGGCACCTGTGAGCGTCATCGAGTGCCCCTCGCACGAGCCCGATCAGCTCCGGTGTCTCGGGAATCTCCTTTGTCGCCATCACGCGCCCGAGGCCGCCTCGACGGCCTTCTGCGCGCCGTCGGCGAAGCCGTCTGCGCGGATGAGCTCCAGGCCCGACTCGTCGAGGATGCGGTTGCCGTCCTCGACGTTCGTGCCGGCCAGCCGGATTACCGTCGGCTGCGTGATCAGGCCCTGCGCGTGGGCCTGCACGACGCCCTCCGCGATCACGTCGGTGCGCGCGAGGCCGCCGAAGATGTTGACGAAGACCGCCTTCACCTCCGGGTCGGCGCCGATGATGCGCAGCGCCGCCACGATCGCCTCGGGGTCGTTCGCCGTGCCGATGTCGAGGAAGTTCGCGGGCTCGCCGCCCTCGAACTTGATCGCGTCCATCGTGGCCATGGCGAGCCCGGCGCCGTTGACCATGCAGCCGATGTCGCCGTCGAGCTTGATGTAGTTCTGGATCCCCGCGTCCTCGGCCTCGACCTCCAGCGCCTCGTCCTGCGAGCGGTCGCGCTGCTCGACGAGGTCGCGTCGGCGGAAATCGGCGTCGTCGTCGATTGAGAACTTTGCGTCGACGGCGAGCAGGCGTCCGTCGCCCGTGACGACCAGGGGGTTGATCTCGGCCAGCGAGCCGTCGTTCTCCTCGAACGCGCGGGCAAGGCCTTGGATGAGGGCGACGGCCGGGCGGTTGAGGTCGCCGTCGAGGCCGGTCGCGAACGCCAGCGCGCGGGCCTGGAAGCCCTGGAAGCCAGTGATGGGGTCGATGGCCTGGCGGTGGATCTGCTCGGGGTGCTCCTCGGCGACCTCTTCGATCTCCATCCCGCCGGCGGCCGAGGCGATCATGACGGGCATCCCTGCCGAGTTGTCGATGACCGCGCCGAGGTAGAGCTCGCGCGCGACGTCGATCTGCTCCTCGACGAGTACCGCGTCGATAGGCTGGCCCTGCGGGGCCTGGAACGTCACGAGGCGGGTGCCGAGCAGCTCCTCGGCTGCGGCGCGCGCCTCGTCGGCGGAGCCGGCGAGCTTGATGCCGCCGGCGCGTCCGCGCCCGCCGGCGTGGACCTGCGCCTTGACGACGACCTTGCCGCCGAGGGCTTCGGCGGCCTCGGCGGCCTCATCGGCGGTGCGGGCGACACGGCCCTCGGGTGTGGGCACGCCGTAGCGCGCCAGCAGTTCCTTGGCCTGGTACTCGTGCAGCTTCATGTTGGGCTCCCGATGCGGGTGTGGCGGGTGGTCGCCTCGGTGGATGGAGGCGGCGCGGCGGATGGTAGCACCTGAGGCGGGGCGCTCAAGGCTGGGTTCTCGCGGCACGCGTCCCGAGCCTTCGGCTGGCAACGACATGAGGTTGCGCTGACTTGGCGAGTCATCCGTAGGCAGGCGAGAGGAGGAGCTACAGGGTGCCTGGTTCGGCGGTGAATGGGCTGATTACTCTCACGCCACCAATGAGCTGGCCGTCGTTCAGGTCCTCGGTCAGGAGGTATTCGCAACCGGCTCGCCGGGCGGAGGCGACGATCAATGAGTCCCAATGGGAGAGTCGGGCGGAGTCGGTGATCTCGAACGCCTGCTGAATCAGGTGTGTATCGACCGGCTGCGGATCCCACGCGAGTAGATCTTCAATGTCCGCACGCGCCTCCCTATGGGATAGACCCGGGGTGAGACGGCGGGTCACGGTCACGTAGTACTCGTTGAGTACCTGGGCGCTGATGCGGCCCTCTCCCGAAGCCCAGAGATGTCCCATCCAGGCGAGCGCCTGCTCCTGCTTCTGAGCGTGATCGGGGTCACGGGCATACACGAGCACGTTGGTGTCGACGAAGACACTCACCGCTCATGCAGTTCGTCGCGCGCCGGGTACGGCTCGCCTCCGCTCAGCGACGCAGGCCTGCGTGCGAGGTAGGAGCGACGCGCCTCGTCGTAGCCCTCTCTCAGCTGCATGCGTTCGCGGAGCAGGGCCCCAACGAAGCGCGAGAGGCTCGTGTCTTGCCGGGCGGCCTCAACCCGCGCCCAGCGAGCAGTCTCGTCGTCCAGTGTGATCGTCACGTTCCGCACGAGCACAGTGTAGCACGAACGCCGTGCATTCGTGCTAGCCGCCCAGCTCCCGCCGCATCTGGTCCAGACCCATCGGCCCCAGCTCGAACGCCTGCGCGTGGAACGCCGCGAGGTCGAACGAGGAGCCGTCGCGGCGGCGGGCCGCCTCGCGTGCGTCGAGCCACGCGCGCTCGCCCACCTTGTAGCTGATCGCCTGCCCCGGCACGCCGAGGTAGCGGTCCACCTCGCTCGCCATGAAGTCGGCGGGGAAGTGGGCGCGCTGCAGCACGAACTCCAGGCCGAGATCCGGCGTCCACGTCTCGCCGGGGTGGAAGTGGTCGTGCTCGGCGATCGGCAGCTCGAGGTGCATCCCGATGTCGACCACGATGCGGGCGCAGCGCAGCGCCTGCGCGCGCAGCATGCCGAGGTAGTAGTCGGGGTTCTCGAGGTAGCCGAGCTCGCCCATCAGCCGCTCGGCGTAGAGGCCCCAGCCTTCCGAGTAGCCCGACGAGCCTCCCAGTAGCCGCTGCCAGCGCGAGAGGTGCTCGCGGAGGTAGACCGTCATCCCGATCTGCAGGTGATGGCCCGGCACGCCCTCGTGGTACGCGATCGAGACCTCGCCCCACAGCGGGAAGCGCGTCTTCCCGGCCGTCGGGTACCAGGTCCGGCCCGGGCGGCTGAAGTCCTCCGAGGGCCCCGTGTAGTACATCGCCAGCGGGCCGCCCGGCGGGGCGATCATCGCCTCGATGCGCTGCACCTCCTCCGGGAGGTCGAAGTGCGTGCCGTTGAGCTCGGCGATGGTCGTCTCCTGCAGGTTCTGCATCCACTGCTGGAACGCGTCGACGCCGTCGATGGCGCGGTCTGGGTCGGCCTCGAGCAGCTCCTTCACGCCCTCGACGCCGACGCCAGGCGCGATGCGCTCGGCGGTCGCCTCCATCTCGGCCTCGATGCGGTGCAGCTCCGACCAGCCCCACGCGTACGTCTCGTCGAGGTCCGGCGTCGCGCCGGTGAAGACCTGCACGCCGAGCGCGTAACGGTCGCGCCCGACCGGGTCGTGTGGCTCGGCGGCGGGGACGTAGGTGTCGTCCAGGTAGCGGCCGAAGCCCGCGAAGGCTTCGTTCGCGGCGGCGGCGCCGGTCCGCAGCTGCGCTGCCAGCCCCTCGCTCGCCACGTCGGACGCCTCGAAGGCCTCGGCGAGCCCGTCGAAGTACGAGGGCATGCCCGCCGCGCCGCTCCAGGTCGCGCACTGCTTCGCGCACTCCGACGCCTGGCGCTGCGTGCTGACCATCCCGCGCTCGATGCCCGTGTCGAGGGTCTGCCGAAGTCCGTCGACGGCGGTCGGCAGGGCTGCGAGCCGGGCGGCGATGTTGCTCCAGTGCTCCTCGGTGTCGCGCGGCATCAGGTCGAAGACGCGGCGCAGCGACTGCAGCGGGCTCGCGAGGATGTTGAGCGAGCGAAACCGCTCGCCGGCGTCGTGCAGCTCGCCGGAGAGCCGCATTGACTCCGACATCGCGTCACGCGCGACGCGGTCGCGATCGTCCTCGACGGTTGCGGCGGCGAGGGCGGCGAGCGTCTCGCGCTCGAGCGCGGCGCGGGCCTCGTGGCCGTCGGGCGAGAAGTCGGTCAGCTCGGTCTCGTGCCCGGGGATGCCCATGCTGGTGGCGGCGTTGGGCGAGAGCGCGGCGTAGCGCACGACGTAGTCATCGGCGAGGTCGTAGATGGCGGACATGGGCGTGGTGGCCTCCGTGCTGGTGCTGCCGCTCGGCTGCGTGG
>VXTU01000012.1 GCA_009837285.1 Chloroflexota bacterium
CCCCTGACCTCCACACTGCCAGTGTGGCGCTCTCCCAGCTGAGCTACAGGCCCGCGCCCGACAGTCTAGCGCGCCCGCGCGCTTGCGCCCACGAAGCCACGGCGGCCGTCGCGGCTAGAATGCCCCGAGGAGGCCTCGATGGTCCGCGACCGAATCCGCGTCGAGCAGGGTGACATCACCGAGCAGCAGGTCGACGCGATCGTGAACGCCGCCAACAGCACGCTCCTCGGGGGTGGTGGCGTCGACGGCGCGATCCACCGCGCCGCCGGGCCCGAGCTGCTCGATGCGTGCAGGTCGATCGGCGGCTGCCCGACCGGCGAGGCGCGCATCACGATGGGGTTCGACCTCCCCGCCACGTACGTCATCCACACCGTCGGGCCCGTCTGGGTCAACGGCGACCACGGCGAGGACGACCTCCTCGCGAGCGCGTACCAGTCCAGTATGGAGCTCGCGCGCACGCACGACGCCGCCACCGTCGCCTTCCCCGCTATCAGCACGGGCGCGTACGGCTTCCCGCTGGAGCGCGCGACGCACATCGCCGTGCGCGAGGTGGCCGCCGCCCTCGAAGCCCACTCGACGCCGGAGCGCGTGACGTTCGTGTGTTTCGACGCCGCCACCGCCGAGGTCTACCAGGCGGTCGTAGCCGAGCTGCCTGCGTAGCGTCGGGTCGCGATCAGCTGCCGCCCGAGAGCACCTCGACGAGGAATGAGCCGGGCACGTACGGTTCCTCGCCGAGCGCAAGCAGCGACATGACGATGAGCCACACGCCGAAGCCCACGAGGTTCGCGAGGGTCGCGGCGCCGCCCGCTCGCGGCGCGCATCGCTCGACGGCGCTCTGCGTGAAGAGCAGCCACCCGCCGAGCGCCAGCATGCCGACCCCCAGCGAGACGCCGGGGACGACCATGAACAGTCCCAGCGCAAGCGGCGCCGCGGCGAAGCCCGCCGCGCGCAGCAGCTGGTCGACCGGCGTCATCACGCGGGACACCTGCAGCAGCACGAGGTACACGACGAGCAGCCAGACGAGCCAGAGGACAAGCGCGAACAGAGTGCCTACCACGACGCTCTTGAAGAACAGGTCACCCGCCTGGCTGAAGTCGTCGCGCACCCACCACAGCCAGCCGCCGACGCCGTACAGCAGCATCGAGCAGATCGCCACGACCAGCGCCGGCGCCGTCGCCCCGGAATCGCGCCGCAGCTCGTCGAGCACGTCGAGGTCAAAGCGCGCGAGCCGCCACAAACGTCCGAACATCAGCGGAATCTGACCCACCGGCGTACCTTTCGGTTACGTGGACCGCACGGTCAACGCTAACGGAGTGGGCGCTTGGCCGGAATGCCGGGCCGCCGCGGGAATCGCTCGGGCAGCTCGCCGCAGCGACGCACCACGATGACACGCTGAGGCGCCGCCCCCTCCGGCAGCGAGAGCAGCACGGACTCCTCGGCGCACCCTCCGAGCGCCTCGATACCGGCGGCTGCCTCGCCGAGCTCGCGCTCGGCGCCGCTGCCCTTGGGCGCGGCCATCACGCCGCCTGGCCTGAGCAGTGGCAGCAGGTACTCGACCAGCACGGGCAACGGAGCGAGGGCACGAGCGACCGCGACATCGAAGCGCTCGCGAAACGCAGGGTCGCGCCCTGCCTCCTCGGCACGCGCCGTGACCACCTCGACGCCCTCGAGCTCGAGCTCCTCGACCACGGTTTCGAGGAAGCGCGCCCGCCGGCCGTGCGACTCGACGAGCGTCAGCCGCAGCGAGGGGTCAACGATCCGCATCGGCACGCCCGGGAAGCCCGCGCCCGCGCCCACATCGACGACCGTCGAGGGCTCGCCCGCCGCCAGCACACCGCCGGAGCGCAGCGCGACCAGCAACGCGAGCGACTCCCCGAAGAGGCGTCGCTGTACGGCCGCGGGATCGGTGAGCGCGGTCAGTCCGGCGCGGTCGCGCCAGACCTCCATCAGCGTCAGATAGTGCGCGAACCGGTCACGGGTGACCTCGTCGAGCCCCAGGCCGAGGCGCGCTGCCTCCTCCTCGAGCGCGGCGAGATCCCTGTGCGAATCTGATCGAGCGTCGTCGTGAGCCGTTGACACCCTGTCCTATCGATCTTCTAGACTGCACCGTGCCCGGAGGCTGCCCGGGGGCGCGCAGTCACGCATGCATTCTGACGCGGACCCACGGTCTGCCGTGGGCGGGTTCCGCACACACCGGCAAGCGCCCCATTTCACCGCCAACCACGTCTGCGACGAAGCAGGGATGAATTGCCGATGGCCGAGGCTATCAGCGCCGGCGACGCCAGCGCACACTTCCTCAACGCGATCGAACCCGAGAAGGCTCGCGACGAGCGGCCCGAGGTCGAGCGCTTTGTCGACTGGGTCGGCGCGGAGCGCGAGATGAACTCGCTCACCGGCGACGAGATCGACACGTATCTCCGCGAGCGTTTCCCCGACCTCCCCGCCGACGCTGGCGGCGACGCGGAGGAGGGCGAGCTGGACGACGCGGCCGCCGCGCAGATCGAGCCACTGCGCGCCTTCCTCGCGTACGCCTCGCGGCTGGCATTCACCGAGGAGAACCTGGTGCCCCACCTGCGCCTCGGCGAGCGCGCGGGCGGCGCCCGCGGTGGCGCCGGCGCCGCCGCCGAGCTGGGCGGCAAGGCCTACTACGTAACGCTCGAGGGCGTCGCCTCGCTGGAGCACGAGCTCGAGGAGCTCAAGGGGCGCAGGCCCGAGATCGCCGGTGAGCTCCGCGCGGCCATGGCCGACAAGGACTTCCGCGAGAACGCACCCCTCGACGCCGCCCGTGACCAGCAGGCGCACCTCGAGGCCCGCATCCGCGTGATCGAGGACCAGCTCCGCCACGCCGTCATCATCGACCCCGAGACGAAGCGCGGCCGCGCGAACGTCGGCTCGACGGTGAAGGTGCTGAACCTGAGCGCTGACCGGGAGCAGACCTTCCAGCTCGTGAGCCCCAGCGAGGTCGACCCAGCCGATGGCAAGATCTCGGTGGAGTCCCCCGTCGGCAGCGCGGTGATCGACCACGTCCCGGGCGACGAGGTCGAGGTGCAGGCCCCGGCTGGGTCCGTCCGCCTGCGTGTCCTCGAGGTCGAGGGCTAGCCGAGCGCGAGCTGGTCGACCGCGATCGCGCCGAACAGCAGGGTCAGGTAGCTGATCGAGTAGTGGAAGAGCGTCAGCGCGCCCTGCGTGCCGGGCGCGCGGTAGCGCCGCCACGTCAGCAAGCTAAAGATCACCCCGCCGTTGAGGGCGGTCGTGAAGAAGATCAGCGACAACCCCGCGATCAACGTGAACGCCAGCGCCAACGCCACGAGCATGAGCGCGTACAGGCCGATCTGGCGCTTCGTCTCCTCCTCGCCGCGCACCACGGGCAGCATCGGCACGCCCGCCCGCCGGTAGTCGTCGGCGAGCACGAGCGAGAGCGCCCAGAAGTGCGGCGGCGTCCAGTAGAAGACGATGAGGAACAGGAACACGGCGGCGACGCTGACCTCACCGGTCACGGCCGCCCAGCCGATCATCGGCGGCGCGGCGCCTGCCGCCCCGCCCAGTACGATGTTCTGCACCGTCGAGCGCTTGAGGTAGTAGGTGTACACGCCGACGTAGAACGCGAACGCACCGACCGCGAGCGCGGCTGCCAGGACGTTCACGGTCAGGGAGAGCCACACCCCCGAGGCGGCGGCGAGCGCCAGCCCGAAGGCGAGCGCCTGGAACGGCTCGAGGATGCCCATCGGCAGCGGCCGCTCGCGCGTGCGCTCCATGAGCGCGTCGATGTCGCGGTCCGCGTACTGGTTGATGGCGTTCGCGCCGCCCGCGGCCAGCATGCCGCCGAGGATCGTCGCGGCGATGAGCCACGGCGAGGGCCAGCCCTCTTCGGCGAGCACCATCGCGGGGACCGTGGTGACGAGCAGCAGCCAGATGATGCGTGGCTTCGTGAGCGCGATGTACGCACGCAGCGTCTCGGCGACGGGGCGCAGCATGAGCGCGTCGCTACGCACGGGCGGGCTCCCGCCCATCGCCCATCGAGGGCGACGCCTCGGCCTCCTGCGTCGCCTCGCCCGGCTGGTAGGCGGCGGCCACGACGATGAGCACGGACAGCGCCCAGATCGCGGCGCCCAGCGCGAGGTGTGAGGCGCGCACGACGTCGGAGAACGTGGTCCAGATATTCGCCGCGCCGACGAGCATCTGGAGGCCGTAGAGCACGAGCAGCGTCATCGACGCCATTCCCAGCCGCTCGGCGTGCGGCCCCCGCAGCGTCGTCGCGGTCAGTGCAAGCAGCCCGACGGCGCCGAACCCGACGAGCGTGCTCAGCCGGTGCGCCCAGTGGATGTGCTGCTCCAGCACGCCGTCCACGAACGGGATCGGCGCCTGCAGGCAGCCGGGCCACGTCGTGCATGCCGTCGTGGAGTTGGAGCCGACGACGTACGAACCGCCGAGGAGGATGACGAGCACGATCGCGGCCGTGATCGTGGCCAGCCGCACGAACGAGGCGCGCTCGCGGCTCTCGATGCGGCGACGCCCCTCGCCGAAGAACGCGAAGACTGTCAGGACGCTCAGCACTCCGAGCAGCGTGAGCGCGGTGCCGAGGTGCGCCGTCACGATCTCCGGCGGCAGCTCGCGCTCGACCGTCTCCTTGCCGAGCCACGCCTGCACGGCGAGCAGTACCACGGCGGCGACAGCGAGGTTGCGCACCACCGTGTCGCCTCGACGCCGCAGCAGTGCGACGGCCGCAGTGGCGACGATGAGCAACCCGACGATGGCGGCCGCGCTGCGGTGCGTGAACTCGATGATCGCGGTGCGCTCGGCCGGCGGGATCAGCTGGCCGTGGCAGAGCGGCCAGTCCGGGCAGCCGAGGCCGGAGCCCGTGGTTCGCACGACCGCGCCGATCGTGATCAGCACCAGCGTCGCGCAGACGGTCGTGACGGCCAGTGTCTGGTACCGCGTCACTCGCTGGCCCCGATCCTCACTCGCACACCCTGCATCGTACCGCCCTGCTGGGTCAGGCGCTGAGCCCCGGTCTCCGGCCGCTCAAGCGCCGGGCGGCGGGCGCGAGGCCTCCTCGGCCTCTCGTTCGGCGAGGCGTTCCTTGAGCGTGTCGAGCTCGCGCTGGACAGTGCGCAGCCGCGCCTGGAGCCAGAGCAGGTAGACGAAGAGCCCCGCCCAGAAGACCGCGAACCCGGCGAACAGGAACTCGAGGTAGTCCACTACGCCCCGCCCCGTCC
>VXTU01000065.1 GCA_009837285.1 Chloroflexota bacterium
CACCCTCTCCCCCCACAGGGGGGCGAGGGGATCAGAGTCTGGCCCCCTCTCCCTCGGGGAGAGGGCGGGGGGTGAGGGTCCGAGGGCTGTGTGAGAGCCGGACCTACACGCTGAACACGCCGTCCACGATCAGCGCAACCGCGATAAAGACGAGGAGCCCCGCGGTCAGCCGCGCCAGCACGCCCGCCACCGCTTGCCGTTGCCGCCACTGCAGCAGCGGCCCCGTGCCCATCGCGAGGGCGGCGATGCCCGCCACCACGAGGGCCACGACGATTGTCTCTCCCTCACCCACGCGCGCTCCATGGGAGATAGCCGCGGCGAGCGCGGCCGGGCTCGCCAGCAGCGGCAGCGCGAGGGGGATGAGCGCCGCGCGGTCACTCGTGTCGAGGAGCGACGCGGTCGATTCCTCGATCGCGCGGCCGCGCAGCAACGGCCGCCAGGCCCCGGCGAGCATGACGATGCCCGCGGCGATGTCGAAGCTCGGGGCGGCAACGCCGAGGAGGTCGAGGAACTGTCCGTGCAGCATCGTCGCGGCGACGAGCAGCACGCCCGCGGCAAGCCACCCGCCGACGAGGAGCCGCCGGCGACCGCCGGGGTCGATGCTCTCGAAGCCGTCGGGCAACGAGGCGATCGAGGCGGGCGGGTTGACCGCGGCCCAGAAGACGGCGAGGAGGAGTAGCACGTCGCTCATGGCGTCCTCACGGTAGCGCGTCCGGGATGGTCAGCGGCTCGGCGGGCGACCGCAGGGTGCGGCCCTCGAGCGCGTCAGCGGCGAAGAGCAGGCCGGAGAGAGCGTGCTGCTGGTCGTCCATGCGCGTCTCGCCGCGCGTGATCCAAGACCCCGCCACGAACTCGGGGCGCGGGTAGTCGCGCGCCTCGGCGTCGTCGGTCTGGCGGTGTGCGAGCAGACTGGCGCCCACGGCGAGGCGCTCCTCGATCACGGGCTTGAGGTCGGCCATCCGCGGGTCCGCGGCGGCGATGCGCCACAACGCGCCCATCGCCTCGATCCACGTGCCGAAGGCGGCCGCCCGCACATGCACGCGGATCAGCGAGCCGGGCCCGCCGAACAGCCCGTGCTCGCGCTGCGACTCGGCGCGGATCAGAAACCCGAACCGTCCCGCGAGCCGGCGCGCGTAGGCGATCTCCTCGTCGCTCAGGCCCCACTCGACCATCTCGGCCATTGAGTACGCGGCCCAGTGGTCGGGGAGCGGGCGGAAGCGCACGTCCTCCACCTCGTCGCGGAGGGTGGTGAGGAAGATCGAGCCGGCGCGGGCGTACTCGTCCCAGCCCTCGCCCGGGAGCGCCTCGTGCAGCAGCGCAAGGCCCCACGTCGCCTCGCCCGGGTAGTACCGCGACGTGCCGACGTAGTCGGGCTCGCCGCGGGCGATGAGCCACGCGAGGTAGAAGCCACCGTCCGGCCGCTGCATCCGTGCCAGGAAGCGCCCGAGCTCGCGCATCACGTCGTCGTGGCGCGTGTCGCCGGTGGCCAGCCGCCGCTCGGCGAGGGCGATGAGCATCAGCCCGCTCGCCCCCACCTTGCAGCGGTCGCCGTGCGGCGTGGTCAGCGCTGCCCAGCCGTCGTGGCGGTAGAGGCGGTCCAGCATCCACTCGACAGCGGCGTCACCAGCCCGGAACGCCTCGACGTCCCCGTCGCGCCCCGCGGACTGGAACAACGACATCGTCACGCCCGCGTGGCGCACCTCGTTGTAGTCGACGGGGAAGGCGTCGAGCTCTACGTCGTAGACGTACGTGTAGCGGCCGTCGGCCTGCAGGTTGCGTTCGATCCACTCGCGCGCGGCGGTCGAGGATGCCCGCAGCTCCTCGGGCGTCAGCAGGTCGCGCGACTCGGCCGGCACGACCGTGAGGCGCAACACGAGCAGCAGCACGGCCCAGCCCGCGACCTGGAACGCCACCCGCCGCCACGCGCGGCCCCGAGGGATCACCGGATCGGCCACCGCAACATCCCCACGCCGTCCTCGACCACGATGTCAGCATGCACGGCGCGGAGCGCCGCGTCAGCCTCTGCCGGCGAGCACGGCCGCGGCTGGAAAGCCACCTCGTCGTTGTCGCTGCGGATGCAGTGGAGCCGCAGCTCCTCCAGGCCGGCCGGGCCGAACGCTGTCGTCGCCATCAGCCCGAAGCCGGGTGCGTCGGCGGTGAACCGCCCGGGCGTGCCGAACACGAAGTTGCCGAGCGAGTAGAGCACAGGCATCCCGTCGACCACCTCGACGGGCTGGGCGATGTGCGGCCCATGCCCGATTGTGAGGCCGTACCCGGCCTCGGCGAGCAGCCCGGCCTGCCGGCGCTGGGCGTGCGTGACCTCGCCGTAGTTCACGCCCCAGTGCACGAACGCGACGAGCCACCTCGCGCCCGCGTCGCGAGCGAGGTGAGCACCCTCGGCGGCGTTGCAGCGCGTGAGGACGGCGACGCCGGGGCGGCCCTCGCCCGCGTTCTCTCGCACGCCGTCGCCCTGCCCGAACGCCACCACGCCGACGCGCCCGTGCGGAGTCTCGACGAGGAGCGGGCGCAGCGCCTCGTCGATGTCCGTGCCCGCGCCGAACGTCACCACTCCCGCCGCTGCGAGGTGCGCGATCGTGTCGGCGAGGCCGGCCGGGCCTCGGTCCAGCGCGTGGTTGTTCGCGAGCCCCACCGCCGAGACGCCCTCGACGGCCAGTGCGAGGGCGGCCTCCGGCCGGGCCGCGTAACTCCACGGCTGCGAAGGGTCGTACACCGCGGTCTCGGTCGTGATGGGGCCCTCGGCGTTGGCGACGACGTAGTCGGCGTCGGGGAGCGGGCGCAGGCCGTCGAACGCCCACGCGTAGCCATTCGACACGAGGTGTGGTTCGGCGGCGTCGGCGAACAGGGTGTCGCCGAGCCAGAGGATGCGGAACGCGGGGGCGTCGGAACGCTCGGTCGGCGGCGCAGCTGCCTCGGCATCCTCGCCGCAGCTCTCTTCGCGCTCACCCGTGCAGCCCGCGGCGAGGGCCAGCACGAGCGCAACGAGGGCGAGGCGCAGCACGGGCGGCGCCTCAGTCGTCAGTCGGCGGCCCGTGGGAGCGGATGCGGCGCACCTCGGGCTGGGTGAGGGTGACGACGAGCGCGACGAACGCGAGCACGCACGCGCCGAAGGCGATCGCGACGCGGATGCCGAACGCGTCGGCGATGAAGCCGCCGACGAGCCCACCGAGGCTGATCAGGCTGAACGTGATGGCGTGGATGCCCATCACGCGGCCGCGCAGCTCCTCCGGCACGCGCAGTTGCATCACGGTCATCGAGGTGATCAGGAAGATCGAGTTGGTCACGCCCGCGCAGTACACCAACGCGACGGACAGCGCGTACACGGGCGACCAGGCGAACAGGAACACGAAGACGCTCGACCCGAAGCTCGCGGCGAGCATCATCGGACCCAGCCCGGCGAAGCGCTGCAGGCGGAACGAGAGCACCGTCCCGCTCACCGCCCCCAGGCCGATCGCCGAGAGCATGAAGCCGAAGCTCGCGGCCTCGATCCCAAGCTCAACCGCCATCAGCGGCATCAGGAAGATGTAGGACATCGCGAAGAACGTCGTCGTGTACGTGACCAGCATCAGCGCCGCGAAGAGCCGCTCGCGCACGATGAACGCGACGCCCTCGAACAGCTCGCGCACCATGGCGCTGCGCGGCCCCGTTACCGCACGCTCGACGCGCAGCGCCAGCAGAACGAGGACCATGACGCCGAAGCAGGCGGCCGAGGCCCCGAACACGAACGCGGTGCCGAACAGCGCGATTGCGATCCCGGCGATGGCCGGCGAGACGATGCGCGTCGCCTGCCACATCACCGAGTTGAGAGCGACGGCGCTGATCATCTGCTCCTCGTCGATGAGCTGCGGGAAGAACGCGTTGCGCACCGGCCAGTCCACCCCATAGACGAGACCGAGCGCCGCGGAGATGACGACCACGTGCCAGATCTCGACGGCCCCGACCGCGTCGAGCGCGGCGAGGAGGCCGACGAGGACTGCCGTGACCGTCGAGGTCACGATCAGCAGCATGCGCCGGTCCATGCGGTCGGCGAGCACGCCGCCGAAGAGGTTGACGAGGATCGTGGGCGCGGCGGTCGCGGCGCCGACGTAGCCGAGGTCGCGCGGCGAGCCGCCGAGCCCGTCGACGACGAGCCAGCCCGTGGCGAGGATGATGAACTGCGTCCCGGCGACTGCTCCCAGCGACCCGAACCAGTAGCGGCGGAAGAGCGGGTGCTTGAGCGCCCCGAGCTCGTCCATGAAGGCCCGCAGCCTGCCGCCCATCCCGCCCGACGCCTCGGCGGGCGCGGCTGCGGCGGGCGGCGCGGCAGTGTCTCGACTCACGGGTGCGTCCTCAGTGCGGCGGTCGCGCAAGCGTACCGTCCCGCGCGCGGAAGCGGGCAGGCGGGGTAGCCGCACTGCGTGACGCGTCCGTGTGCCTCACTCGCGTGGCGGCTACGCTCGATCGCATGGCCGAGACGGCGACGCCCCCTCCCGGCATCGAGCGCAGTCTGCGGCTGCTGCCGTGGTGGTGGGTGCTGCGCTGGGCGTGGCTCGGCGAGGCGATCTGGGTCGTCTACCTGATCGAGGACCGCGGCCTCACCCTGGGCCAGGTCCTGCTGCTCGAGGCCGTCGTGTTCGGCGCCGTCGTCATCGCCGAGGTGCCCACCGGCGTCATCGCCGACCGCTACACGCGGCGGCTGAGCCTGTTGCTCGGCTCGCTGTTCTCCGCCTTGGCGTTCGTGGTCTTCGGGCTGGCGAGCTCGATCGAGCTGCTGATGGGGTCCTACGTGCTCTTCGCGATTGGCGGGGCGTTGATGAGCGGCGCCGACGAGGCGTTCCTGTACGACTCGCTGCGCGCGGTCGGGCGCTCCGAGGAGTTCGCGGGGGTCTTTGGGCGCTTCAACGCACGGATGACCGTCGGCATTGCCGTGTTCACGGTGGCCGGCGGACTGATGGTGATCTGGACGCCGCTGTCCTGGCCGATCGTGCTCAGCGGCGTGCTGGCCCTCGTGGCCGCCGGGTTCGCGCTGCTGCTCGTCGAGCCGCCGCGCGCGCGTTCCGATCAGTCGTTCCTGCGCATCGGCCGCAGCGCGGCCGGGCGCATCGTGCGCACACGCGCGCTCCGCTGGATCGTCGTGATCTCGGCAGCGGTCCAGGGCATCGAACTGGTCGTCTTCGCGACCTTCCAGCCGATCCTCGTCGGCGAGGGCGTCCCGGTGT
>VXTU01000091.1 GCA_009837285.1 Chloroflexota bacterium
GCATGCCTTCGATCACGACGTGCGGGTCGCCCTCCAGCAGCACGCGGTTCACCCACGCTCCCGGGTCGCCCTCGTCGGCGTTGCACACCAGGTAGCGCTCGTCGTCGGCCGCGCCGGCGAGGAAGTTCCACTTCACGCCCGCCGGGAAGAACGCCCCGCCCTTGCCGAGCAGCTGCGCGTCCTGCTGCAGCTGCCGCACCGCGTCCGGCCCGTGGTGGCGGTCGAGCATGCGCGACAGCGCGTAGTAGCCGCCCGTCGCGACGTAGTGGTCGATCTCGTCGGGGTCCGAGTGGCCGATGCGCTTAAGCAGCCGCCGCTCGTCCTCGCAGGCGAGGAACGGGTGCTCGGCGATGGCCGGGATGCCCGGCCGCGAGCCGGCGAGCACGCCGACGGCAAGCTCGGCCGCCGCGCCGACGAGCCCCGCGGCCTCATCGAGCAGCAGCCCGACGCGCGCCGGCGTGACGGGGCCGTAGAGCACGCGCGTGCCGTCGGGCCAGTGGATCGTCGCCAGTGGCTGCAGCCACTGCAGCCCGTAGCCGTGCGTGACGCCTGTGTCGACGGCCGCGCCGCGCTCGGCGATCGCGGCCTCGAGCGCCTCGCGTGTGCGCCCGGCGCCCGCGGCCAGCGAGGAGGTGTCCCAGGCGAGGTCGATGCGCGGCCGCTCGGGATGCTGCCATGCCTCCCACTGGGCGTCGGCCCGCTCGCGCAGTTCGTCGTATGCGCCGGCCATGGCTAGCCTCCGGCCCCGTCGCCGGAGCCGTCCTCAGGCCAGCCCAGCGTCTCGGGGTCCGCGCCGTCGCGCAGCTCGCGCGCGAGCTCCACCGCGCGCGCGGCGGTGAGCTTGCCGACGACGCGCTCCTGCAGCCACACCTGCGGCGCCTGCTCGCAGGTGCCGTTGCACTGCCCGAGCGTGAACGCGACGCGCCCGTCCGGGCTGTCCTCGCCCAGCGCGCAGTCGAAGACCGCCTCGAAGGCAGCGCGGATGCCGCTGGCGTTGCGCAGCCGGCACGCAGGTCCCGAGCACCACGCGACGCTCACCGGCGGCGGCGGCGTGGTGCGGAAGTCCGCGTAGTACGTGGTCGCGCCGTAGACGTGCGCGGGCGTGAGCCGCAGCTGCTCGGCGACGACCTCCATGGCCTCGCGCGAGATGTAGCCGTAGCGGTGGTGGATGCGGTGCAGCGCCTCCAGGAGGTCGCCGTCGTTCGGCCTGAGCCCGTCGAGCAGTCCGCGCAACTCGGCCCGCGCCTCGGTTTCGAGCGGCATGCGTCGACCCGGCCTCCGCGCGCCCCGCAGTCTGTCGCGATGATAGGCACGGCGCCCGGCGCGAACAAGAACGCCCGGCGACCGCGCTGCAACGGCGCTTCGCGGCTAGTCCGCGTCCGCGCTCTCCGCGGCCTCGCTGCGCAGCAGCGTGACCAGCGCCTCGGCGCTTCGGGCCGCCAGGAACGCCACGCCGTCGGTGGGGTCGAGGGCGCCCCCGCGCAGATACGCCGACTCCTCGTCCACGCGTTGGGCCACGCGCAGCATCACGTCCTCCTGGTAGGCGTGCTCCGGCGCGTCCTCCATGCCTTCTTCGGGGTCGGCAATGGCCAGGCTGTGGCCGAGCCGCGCGTAGAGCTCGGCCAGCCAGACCGTGAGGTCCGCCGCCGGCGCGTCGCCCGCCTCCTCGAACTCCGTCGCGAGGCGGAGCAGTACCTCGGCCAGCGTCGCCGACGCGGCAGCCTCGAGGAGCTCGCTCCGCGGGCCCGCGCCCCCGCCCGGAGGGTTGGTCGTCACGACGGCGCCGCCCTCCGGCCGCTAGAAGGTGATCACGCAGCGGCCGCGCGTGCCGCCGGCCTCCAGCCGCGCGTGCGCGGCGGCAGCCTCGTCCGGCGGGTACGTGGCGGCCACGCGCAGCGTGAGCGTGCCGTCCTCGGCCTGCTCGCGCAGGCGGTCCAGCAGGTCCGCGCGGTGGTCGTAGCTTGTCACCATCGTGCGGTGGAACGCGATCCCGCGCTCGCCGGTGCCGCCCCAGCCGCGGACGGAGGCATACGCCCCACCGTCGCGGATAGCCGCCACCACCAGATCCGACTGCACCGCGCCGTCCGCGAGCCCGTCGACGCCGCCGGGCGCGGCCTCGCGGAAGCGCTCGGCGACGTCGTCGCCGCGCCGCACGACCACGTCGGCGCCGAGGTCCGCGACCAGCTGCTCGTCGGCCTCGGAGGCGTCGGCGACCACGCGCAGGCCCTCGGCCTTCGCGAGCTGCACGACGTACCCGCCGTAGCAGCCGGCGGCGCCCGTCACGGCGATGGTCTGGCCCGGCGAGAGCGCCATCTGGTCCAGCGACTGCCGCGCTGTGAGCCCGTTCATCGGCAGCGTGCACGCCTCGACGTGCGAGGCGCCGGCGGGCGCGCGCACGACCGCGTCGGCTGAGAGCACGATGCTCTCGCGGTACGCGCCGTGGCTGGCGTTCGGCACCACCATCGCCATCACCGCGTCGCCCACGGCAAGCTCCGTGCCGGTGTCCGGCCCGACCTCATCGATGACGCCGGCAAGGTCCATCCCGGGGATGTACGGCGGCGGCACGTCGGCCAGCGCGGCAGCGCGCGAGCCGTTGCGCAGCATGGTGTCGGTGGGGTTCACGGCGACGGCGTGGACGCGGATCCGCACCTCGCCGGCCCCGGCGTGCACCTCCGGCAGGTCGACGACCTGCAGCGCCTCCGGCCCCCCGAACTCGATCACCCCGACTCCACGCATGGCCCTGCCTCCTCGATACGCCCGACGCGGCGACCACGGTACATCGCCGCGCGGTATGGGCGACGCCGGGATCCCGTCTCGCGGTCACGATCGTGCGTCGCGTAACTCCCGCATGGTCTGCTCCGTTTTCTCGTCCTTCGCGTCGCGGATGAGTGCGTCGAGATCCTGCGATCCCCTGGTCGGTTCCACCGAGGCGAACGCGGACTGAAGCGTGAACGGCGACCGCGTCAGCCGCACGGTTCCATCGTCCTCGATCGTGAAGGTCACTTGATCGCGTGGCTTCAGACGAAGCACGCGTCTGACCTCGGCGGGGATGGTGACCGAGTTGCGTTGCGTTGTCGTCGCCGTGAACGTTTGCATCGTTCCTCCAGGTCGCGGGCGGGACTCATCACCGCTCACGAGCGGCTCGATCCTCCACCGCCATCCTCGCCACCTCGATCCCCATCCGCATCGTGTAGTTCTGCCCGCGGTCCTCGGGGTAGAGCTGCGTGTTGTTCGCCAGGTACAGGCCCTCGACGGGCGTGCGGTGCGGGGCGATGGTCTCGCGGTAGCGGTGGCGGACGATGGGCTGGCCGGAGCGGTCCTTGAACATCCACATCTCCTCGATCCACGAGCGGTCGAACGCGGGATTGATGCGGCGGATGTAGGGCTCGTAGCGGTCGAGGACCTGCGCGGCGTCCTCCTCGGTGACCGGGTCGCCGGGGTCGGCGTAGTTGGAGAAGTAGACGACGTGCCTGCCGCCGTACTCGGCCGGGCTGCGGAAGTTCGTCTGCTCCACCGCCACGACGAACGGGCAGTCCGCGTCGGTCGCCGTCAGCCAGTAGATCTCCGACAGCGGCCGGTCGAGCGCGAGCATCAGCACCGTCGCCCACTGGTAGTCGACGCCGTCGAGGAGCGCCCGGTACTCCTCGCCCAGCTCCGGCGCGAGCCGCGCGAGGACGGGCGAGGCGACGGTCGCGAGCACGACGTCGGCGGGGAGCAGCTCCGGATCGCCGCCGGGCTCGGCGGGCTCGAGCTCCACACCCGTCGCCCGGCCCTCCTCGACGACGATGCGCCGCACGGGGCGACCGGGGAGCACGGTGCCGCCGTGCTCCTCGATGGCGGCGGCGAGCGCGTCGACCATGCGGCCGAAGGAGCCGCGCAGGTAGCCGAGCTGCTCCTTCGCCAGCGGGCCGCCTTCGCGCGAGGCGAAGCGGAGGTAGATCTTGCTCCAGAACCACGGCATCGCGATGTCCGGCGCATGGCGTCCGAACTTGGCGCGCAGCAGCGGGCCCCACACGCGCTCGTAGCCCTCGCGGCCCGCGGCGCGTGTGATCCACTCGGCCGCACGCATGCCCTCGTAGCGCTCCCAGTCGGCGACTCGGCGCAGCCAGAGCGCGGAAAGCCCCAGGCGCAGCCGCGTCACCAACGAGACCGGCGTGAAGCGGAGCAGGTCGAGCGCGCCGGTGAAGCGGAATACCCGGTCGCCGACCAGCATCCCCACGCGCGACTCGATCCATTCGAGGTCCTCGCCGAGCCCCAGCTCCTCGATCAGCCCGGCGACCACCGTGTCGGAGCGGAAGAGGTGGTGGTAGAAGTGTTCGATGCGGCCGCCGCCCACCTCGAAGGTGCGCACCTGTCCCCCGAGCACCGGCGATGCCTCCACGAGGTGCACCTCGTGGCCCTGCTTCGCCAGCTCGTGCGCGGCGGCGAGGCCGCCCACCCCGGCGCCGATGACGACCGCGCGCACTATCGGGAGGTCCCCGGGGACTCGGCGGCGAGGGGTTCGCGGGGGTCGGGCTTGCTGCCCTCGGCCGCTTCGTCCCGCGCGCGCAGGATCGTGCCGACGGCAATGTGACGACGCCACAGCAGCAGCAGGCCGAGCAGCACTACGGGGATAAGCAGCAGCGCGTGCAGCGCGATCGCGTAGGCCGTGCCCACGGCCATCGTCGTGCCGAACACCACGGCGGTCTCGCGCGCGAGCAGCTCGAATGGGCCGATGCCGCCGGAGGTCCACGGCACGGCGATGGCGAGGTTCGCAGCCCCGCACACCGCGAGGTAGAGCGGTGGGTCGAGCGTCAGCCCCATCCCCACGCCGACGAGCCAGTACATCGCCGCCTCGAGCGCCCACGAGACGGCGCTGACGGCACCGATGACGGTCCAGTCCCGCGCGGAGCGCACCGCAGTCAGGCCCTCGAGCAGCCGCGCGAGCCGCGGCGCGACGAGGTCGCGCAGGCGCGCGGGCGCGAGCTTGAGCAGGCGCGTCGCCAGGCTCGGGTCATGGGCCAGCCGGGGGCCGAGCAGCATCAGCCCGAGCGTGAGCGCGACGAACGCCACGCCCATCGCCCCGGCGAGCGCCTGCAGCGTCGCGTTCCCACCAGCGAGGGCGATCGTCGCGGCGAGGAACAGTGCGAGCACGAGCCCGTCGAGGATGCGCTCCAGACCGATGGTGCCGAGTGTGCGGGCGCGGTCGGCGCCGTGGCGCTCCTGGAGGAGCTGCACGCGGACCAGCTCGCCGGCGCGCATCGGCAGCACGTTGTTGGCGGCGTAGCCAATGACCACGAGGGCGGTCGCGTCGTTCGTGGAGACCTCGGCAGTGCCCCGCAGCGCGAGCCGCCAGCGCGCCCCGCGCACCCACAGCGCCACGAGGTAGACGCCGAAAGCGACGACGAGCCAGCCGGATTGGGCGTCGCCGAATGCCTCGCCGAGCTCGTCGAAATCGACGCGCCAGAGCAGGAGCGCGACAAACAAGAGGCTGACCGCGAGTCCGATCGCCGCGCGGCGCTTGCCCACGGCCCGCTCCCGTCCAGGCGCGGGAGCGACGCCGCACCCGCTGTCGTTCCATCTTCCGGCACGCGGTCACCTCCGGCCAGCGCGAGGAGGTGAGCAGAGTGCCGCTACGGGGGGAAGAGCACTTCGCCGCGCAGCGCGCCGATCGTCTCCTCGGGCACGCCGCCGGCCAGGAAGTCGACCCAGTCCGCGATCAGCTCGCCCGAGCCGAGCCTCTCGATCAGGCTCTCGAACGTCGTGGCCCGGTACCCGGCCTCGGGGAACCACCAGCGGTGTACGTAGGGCCGCCCGTACGCGAAGCGCTCCCGGAGCGGGTCGTCGTACGGCAGCGTGATGTTCGAGGTGATCACGATGGCGTCCTCGGGGTAGGCGGCGGCGCGCACCGACTCGGCCGGCAGGTAGCGCACGTCGGGGTGGTCGCGCAGGTACCACGCCCACGGCCACGTCAGCGAAGAGGTCGTGTCGACCACCACCGTGGTGGGTCCCGGCCGCGCTGCCGCGTGCGCCGCGATCTCGCGGTCGAGTCGAGGCACGTCGGCGGAGGTCTGCGTGTAGATGAGCGGCTCGACGGGGGTGTCAGGGTGGCCGAAGGAAAGCCCCACGGCCGTGCGAAGCGAGAGCGCGACCAGCAGCAGCGCAAGCGCCGCGCCGGCGCCTGTTGCGGCCCAGCTCACCACCGACGCCCGCCCGTCGCGCAGGCGCCGCCACAGCGGCGGCAGCGCGGCGCCGAGGGCGTGGCCGGCGAGGAACGCGAGGGGCACCGCGAGGTGGACGTTGAGCCACGGCATCTTCTCGCCCGCGAACGTCAGCGCGAACAACGTCGACGCGAACCACCACGCGAGCAGCCTCGTGAGCCTGTCCCCGCGCCAGAGCAGCCAGACGCCGCCGAGGACTCCGGGGATGAGCACCAGGAATTCGTAGAGCGGCAGCATCATCAGGTAGTAGAACCACGGCTGGTTGCCGCGTCGCACGTCCTGCTGGTCGAGCCAGTAGTCGAGCTGGCCCCAGAACGCGCCGAGGAAGCCGTCGGGGCTCGTGAACCACGTGGTGTAGAGCGCCAGCGTGATGGCGAGGACGATCCCCGCCAGCAGCGGCCACCGTCGCGCATCCCAGGCGGAGCCCACGATGGCTGTCACGCCCATCGTCACCAGCACAGCGACGGTTACGCCTTCCCGGGCGCCGAGGAAGCCGGCCTCGTCCGGCTGCCCCAGCACGATCTGGCTCGCGGCGACCAGGAACGGGACGGTGAGCGTGCCCAGCACGACCACCAGGTCCGCCTCGCGTGGCCGCTCGACCCAGCCCAGTCGGGCGCGCACGGGCGTCAGCGGCATCCACAACGCGGCGACGACCCACGCGACCGGCAGGAGCGCGACAGTGAGCGCGGCGCGCCGGATGCCGCGCTGGCCCGACTGGTCGAGCAGCGCGCCGGTGAGCGTCGCGTCGAGGTACAACAGCACGACCGCGAGCGTGATGTAGTTCGTCTCCTTCGTCGCGAACCCGAGGGCGAGCGTGGCCGCGGCGACCACGAGCCAGCGGTCGCGGCCGTCGGCGCGGTACCGCCACACGGCGGCCACGATTAGCACCGTCCAGAGCACCGCGATCACGTCGTTGCGGGCGAAACGCGAGAAGTAGAGGAGGACCGGCGAGACGGCAAGCAGCACGGCCGCGAAGGTGGTCGCCACCGGCCCGAGCGAGCGCCGGAACAGCAGCGGCGTCGCCACCAGCGCCGCGCCGGCGAGGGCTATCGGTAGTCGCGCGGTGACGTCGCCGTCCCCGGCGAGCTTGAACGTCGCTGCCACGGTGTGGAACAGCAGCGGGCCGTGCATGAGCGGGTTGTGCTCGTAGCCGCGGCCCTCCGCGAGGTACCAGGCGAACGTCGCGTGCAGCGATTCGTCGTGGTGCATGGCGCGGTTCCCGAGGTCGAGCAGGCGGAGGACGAGCCCGCCGAGGGCAACCACGAACACGGTCAGCACAAGGCCGTCGGGGGCGCGCACAGCGTGCAGCAGTGCCGAGGCGCCGCCGTGTGGTCTGGCGATCCGATCGGGCGCGCTCACGGAGCGCCGCCCGGCGGGACGGCGACGATGCGCGTGCCGAACAGCTCGAACACGACCGGCCAGCCCTCGAATCGAGTCGCGACGTCGGCCCCGTACTGCCGGCGCTCCTCGTTGCCGAGGTAGACGTGTGTGACGCCGTCGCGCAGCGCGACGCGGTGGATGCGAGGCGTCGCGCCTTCCCTGTAGATGTCGTCGACGGTCGCCTGCCGTCCGGCGACCGGCGGGGTCGCGCGCCACTGCACCTGGTGGCCGGGCCAGCCGAGCAGTGTCGGCACGCCGCTCGCCGCCGAGATCACGTTGCCCGAGCCGTACGACGCCCCCACCGCCTCGAGCAGGACGTGCCGCTCGGCGTCGAGGTTCGCGCGCACCCAGCGCAGCGCCTCGGCAGCACCGGGGTCGCGTACGTCGAGGTACGCCAGCGCGTCCAGGCCCGGTTCCTGCGCCTCGCGTGCACGGCTGACGGCGGCGGCTGGGGCGTACAGCAGCGAGCCGAGCCACAGCAGCGTCGCCGCGCCGATAAGCGCGCCCGCCACGGCTGCGCGCAGCCGGAGACTCCCCATCCCGATGCGCGGCAGCGACGAGCGATCCCACGCGAGCGCCACACCGACGGCGCCCGCGAGGGCGAGCAGCGGCCACGCGGCGCCCCAGAACTTGAACACGCTGTTGAGCCGCCCGAACCCGAGCGCGTCGACCACGTGGAACAGCTCGGTCGCCAGCACGATGGCGCCCGCAGCGGCAGCGAGGGCGAGCCACGCAGCCCGGTCGCGCGCACCGTCGCGATACGCGCCCCACGCGGCGGCGACGGCCGCAGCCATGACGAGTACGAGCGCGCCAAGCGTCACCCATCCCGCGCCGCGGTCCGCCAGCGCCGCCCCGTCGTCGCCGACGAAGGCGGCCATGGTCCACACCGCGGCGGGCGCTGCCGAGAGCAGGAGCGCGATGGCGACGTGGCGACGGGTCACGCGCATGCGCGTGCAGACGGCGGCCACGGCTACCGGGAGCAGCACCGCCCCCCAAAACAGCAGGAAGCGCGCCGGGTCGCTCGCACCGTCGGTGACGAGGGTGAGACCCGGGCGTTCGCCCTCGAAGGTGGCGACCATCGGCCATGCGATCGCGCCGCCCACCGCAGCGGGGAGGGCGAGGTAACGCGCGGCTCCGAAGAGCGCTCCGGCGATAGGCCAGCCGACCGACGCGAAGACCCACGTCGCCGCGGCGAGCCAGAGCAGGCCGTACGTCACGACGTCCCAGGCATTCGTCATCGCGAGCCCGGCGAACAGCGCGCCGGCGAGCAGCAGCGCCCCGGATGCGCCTGTCCAGCGCTTCCACGTCAGCGCGGTCCCGCCCTCGAACGTCTCGAGGGCCAGCGCGACCGCTGTGAGGCCGAGGGGCAGCGCGAGCACGTGCGCGTGGAGGTCGCCGAGAATGAGTGAGAACGCCGGGAACTCGCTGATCGTCCCCGGCACGACGCGTGTCGCGCGCCACCACCACCAGAACGCATCAGGCACCCCGTTCGTCGCCTCGGCGGGACCGGGCAGCCCGGCGACGCCGAGCGTGCCCCAGAAGCCGACGCCGCCGAGGCCGTTCGCCGCCGCCAGCTCCGCGAGGCCCTCGAACGGCGCCAGCCAGACCATGCCGATGATCGCGAGTGCCGCCGCGACCCACACCGTCGAGCGGCGGCGCACCCAGCCCAGCCCGACGGCGTCGACGGCGACGCCCGCGGTCGCGACCGCGACCATCGCGCCGGTGGCGGCCAGGCCGAGGTTGAAGCCCTGCGCCGGGGCGATGCCGGTGAGCTGCTGCACCACGTCCACCATGACGTGCCCAAGGTGGTAGTAGGACACGTCGAAGCCCGCGAGCCACGCGTCCGGCGGGGGCATGGTCTCTGCGTTGTGGACGACCGTCAGCAGCATGAGGTCCATCGGCTTCTCGGTCGCGATTGCCGCCGGCGCCTGCGCGCGCACGAAGGCGATCAGCGCGAATGCCGCGATGAACAGCACCTCGCCCGCGAGCAGCGTGTACCTGCGGTCGAAGAGGAGGCGGAGTCGCGCGGGGTCGCGCCACGCGATCCACGCCGACCACGCGAAGAGCGCGGCCAGCGCGCCTGCAATCAGGGTCAGGCCGTACGCCACAGAGGTCAGAGCAGCAGTGAGCCATGTCGCCTGCGCGACCAACAAGAGGCCGAGGGGGCGGGCGTACAGCACGCCGCGTGAGCGCAGGCGCGTGAACAGCACGGTGGCCGGGAGGAGCGCCCCCGCTCCAACAGCAAGCGTCGCGAGGTACCAGGCGGCAACCTCGAACATGGGCGCGGCGGTCAGGCTTCCGCGGTCTGGGGTGTCGCCTCGGGCGTCGCGAGCAGCGCGTCGACGAACCCCGTGGGGTCGAAGGGCGCCAGGTCGCCGGGGCCGTCGCCGGTGCCGATGAAGCGCACCGGCAGCCCGAGCTGCGCGGCCACGGCGAATACGATGCCGCCCTTCGCGCTCCCGTCGAGCTTCGTGAGGATCACCGAGGTGACCTCGACGGCGTCGGTGAAGGCGCGCGCCTGGGAGAGCCCGTTCTGCCCCGTCGTCGCGTCCAGCACGAGCACGACCTCGTCCGGGCCGCGGCCGACCTGCCGCTGGATCACGCGCCGCATTTTCGTGAGCTCGTCCAAGAGGTGCTGCTTGTTGTGCAGCCGGCCGGCGGTGTCGACCAGCAGGATGTCGTGGCCGCGGGCACTCGCGGCCTCGGCGGCGTCGAACGCGACGGCGGCGGCGTCCGCGCCCTGCTGGTGCGCGACCACGTCGAAGCCGACACGGTCGCTCCAGGTGCGGAGTTGGTCGATGGCGGCGGCGCGGAACGTGTCGCCGGCCGCCGCGAGGACGCGCTTGCCGTCCTCCATGTAGGCGTGGGCGAGCCGCGCGATGGCCGTGGTCTTCCCCGTACCGTTCACGCCGACGACGAGCACGACCGCCGGCCGGGGCGCCGGGGCGGCGGCGTCCGGCCCCCAGAGCCGGCCTGTGCCCTCGGGCGCTTCGAGGATAGCGACGAGCTCATCGCGAAGCGCGGTGCGGACGTCCTCCGCGGTGGCGGGGTCGGTGGCGCGGATGCGGTCGAGGACGTCGAAGGCCGTCTCGACGCCGGTGTCGGCGCCGATGAGCACCTCTTCGAGCGAGTCCCACAGCTCCGGCCCGACGTCGCGGCCGCGCAGCGCGTCGCTGATGCGCCCGAACCACGAGCGGCGCGTGCGGTCCAGCGCCTCGCCGGTGGCGGCCTCGGACTCCTTGCTTCGACCGAACAGTCTCACGTCGTATCCCCAGCCCTCATCGAGGTACGGATCGATGGTATGGGCAAGGTCGGGCCGTGGCTACGCAGCGAGGCGGATCCGGGCAGTCAGGACGCCTGCGGCAGGTCCGCGAGGCGCAGCGAGAGGACGCGAGACGCCGAGTCGTCGCCCATCGAGACCCCGTAGATCGCATCGGCGGCCTCGATGGTGCCGCGGTTGTGGGTGATCACGATGAACTGCGAGCGGTCGCTCATCTCGCGCAGCGTCTGCACGAAGCGCCCGACGTTGGCGTCGTCGAGCGCGGCGTCGACCTCGTCCAGCACGCACACCGGCGCGGGGTTCACCGACAGCAGCGCGAACAGCAGCGCGACCGAGGTCAGCGCGCGCTCGCCGCCCGACAGCATCGCCAGCGACGAGATGCGCTTGCCCGGGGGTTGCGCGCGCACTTCGACGCCCGGGTCACCCGGATCGTCGGACTCGTCGTCCAGGACGGGCTCGACAAGCGTGAGCTCGGCGGAACCGCCGCCGAAGAAGCGCTGGAAGTACTCGCCGAAGCTGGCGTTCACAAGCTCGAACGTCTCGTCGAAGCGCTCGCGGATGCGGCGCTCGAGGTCTGTAATCGCCTCCCGCAGCTGCTCCTCGGCTGCCTCGAGGTCCGAAACCTGGCCCACGAGGAAGTCGTGCCGCTCGCGCTCCTCCGTCAGGTCCTCGATCGCCTCGAGGTTCACGGGGCCGAGCGCGCGCAGCTCGCCGCGCAGCTCGGCGACGCGCGTACGCAGCTCGTCGGCCGAGACGTCCGCGCCCCCGCTCGGTGGCGGCGGCGCGCCGTTCGCGCGATGCGCGAGGACGGGTTCGGGCTCCGCGTCGGGCTCCCGGTCGCCGTTGGCGTGGGCCGGGACGCGGCGCACAGCGCCGGCCTCGTCGACGGCCATGCCGTCCTCCGCGAGTTGCTGCTCCAGGGTCTGGACGCGGCCCGCACACTCGCGGAGCGTCGCCTCGGCCTCCAGCAGGTCGCGCTCCGCGGCGAAGAGGTGCGCCTGGCTGTCACCACGGGCGGCCGTGAGCGTGCGCGAGGCCCCCTCGGCGTCCGCGAGGGCTGCATGCGCGGGCGACACGGCCGCCTCGGCGGAGCGCTGTGCGGCGCGCACGTTGGACCGCTGCTCGCTCAGATCCTGGATGGCCAGCACGAGGTCCTCGAGCTCGTGCTCGACGGCCTGTGCCTGCTCGCGGCGCTCAGCGAGGCGCTCGCGCGCGAGCCGTCGCTCGGCCTCCGCGGCTTCGCGGCGCGAGGTGGCCGCTTCGCGCTCGCCCAGCGCCGTCGCGAGGGTGGTGGTCGCGGCGGCCACCGCCTCGGCCGCGACGTCACGCTCCGCCCCGACGGCGTCGGAGCGGTCGCGGAGGGCTTGCAACCGGCGGTCGATGTCGGCCAGCTCCGCGCGGAGCGGCGCCTCGTCGGCCATGGGCTCGTCGCGCTCCGCCTCGTCCGCCGCGAGCGCGGCGTGGATGAGGCGCAGTTCCCCGCCGAGCGCGACCAGGCGGCCCCGCAGCTGCGAGGCGGCACGCTCGTGGGCGCGCTGCCGTTCCTCGGCGCTCTCCGCGTCGCGTCGCGTCTTGCGGACGCTCTCGCGCAGCTCCACCACGGTGGCGTCGAGGCGATCGATGCGTGCGCTCGCGTCGTCGACCGCGCGCTCGGCGTCGGCGATCTCATCGGGCAGGGTCTCGGCCTCGTCGTGGAGCTCGAACTGGTCGGCCGTCGCGCCGCGCGATCCGCCGTGGATCGCGCCGTTCGGTCTCAGCAGGATGCCGTCGCGCGTAACGATCGAGCCGAGCCCGCGGTCGAGGTGCCTCAGCGCGGTCTTGATGTCGTCGACGACGATCGTGCGCCCGAGCAGCGAGTCGACGAGTGGCCGGTACTCCTTGTCGGCGCGGACGAGCCGCGATGCGACCCCCACCACGCCGCGCTCAGTGAGCAGGTTCAGCGGGTGCTGGTGGCGGACGCCCCGGACCGGGAGCAACGTCGCGGCGCCTACCTCGCGCTTGCGGAGGTGCTCGATCGCCGCGAGGGCGTCATCGGGGGTCTCGACGATGACCGCGCCGATCTGGTCGGCAAGGGCGGCTTCGATCGCGCGTTCCAGTCCCGAGGGGACCCGGATCATGCGCGTGAGCAGGCCGACCACGCCCTTGAGGGGCTCCTCGCCCGCTTCGGGTTCCTCGGCGGCGCGCAGGAGTTCGTCACCCGCCGCCCCGCGCTCGTTGATACGCGCGGAGAGCGCCGCGATGAGGTCGCGCCGGGCAATGAGGCGGTCGCGTTCGGCGGTCCGCTCACGGAGGGTGTCGCGAGCGTCCGCCACCGATGTCTGCGCGTTCTCGAGGCGCTCCTCGGCGGCCATGCGCCGCCGCTGCAGTTCGGCCGAGGCGTGCATGAGTCGCTCGCGTTCGCGCTTCGCGGCCAGCGCCTCGCGGCCGTACGCCTCGACACCGTCGAGGAGGTCACCACGGCGGGCGGCCGCGGCCTCGCGCTGGCGGGCGCGGGTGGCGCGGCGCTCGGCGTCCTGCTCACGCCGCCGCTCAAGACCGGCGATCTCGGCTCCGGCGCGGGCCCGGCGGGTCTCGAGGGCAGTCAGTTCGCGCAGCGCCTCGCGCACCGTCTCATCGGCGTCGGTGAGCGCCGCGCGTGCGCCTCCGAGCCCCGTCTCGGCCTCGGTGACACGCGCGTCGAGCGCGGTGGTCACCGGCTCGTCGCCGACCTCGACGGCCGGCATTGCCTCGATGTCCGCGATCGCGACGGCAAGCTCCTCGCGCCGCACCTCCAGCAGCTCTCGTCGCTGTTCGCTCAGCGCGAGCTGCTGGTCGAGCGCGAGAGCGCGCTCGCTGAGCTCCCGCTCGTGCCGCTGGGTCCGGTCGAGCTCCGCGCGCGCCGCCGTGACGGCCTGCTCGGCGGCAGCGATGCGGGGAGCCAGCGCCTCGCTGCCGCGCCGGGCGGTGGCGAAGGCCTCCGTGCGCTGGTCGTGCCGCGCCTGCGCCGCCGCGTGCTCGTCGCGCGCGCGCGCCAGCTCGGTCTCGTAGTAGGTCTCGAGGACCGCGCCGAGCTCGGCCTCGAGCTCCCGGTACCGCGCGGCCCGTGTGGACTGGCGTTCCAGCTGGCGGAGGCGCGGCGCAAGCTCGCGGATCAGGACGCGGACGTGTCCGAGGTTGTCGCGCGTCTGCGCCAGCCGCCGCTCCGCCCGGGTCAGCTCGATGCGGTGGCGATGGACTTCCGCTGCCTCCTCGATGAGGCGGCGGCGCTCGATCGGGCGCAGCCCGAGCACCTCGTCGACGAGGCCCTGCGACATCATCGCGTAGGAGTTCTGGCCCACCTGCGCGCGCCGGAAGAGGTCCTGCACGTCCAGCAGCCGCACCTTCTGGCCGTTGATGCGGTACTCGCTCTCACCGGAGCGATAGGTGCGGCGCGTGACGGTCACCTCGTTGTAGTCGATCGGCATCCAGTGCTCGGAGTTGTCGAGGGAGAGCGTGACCTCGGCCATGCCCTGCGGGTTGCGCGCGTCCGAGCCGGAGAAGATGAAGTCCTCGCTGCGTCGCGCGCGGATCGCGCGCGCGGACTGCTCGCCCAGCGCCCACCGCACCGCGTCGGAGACGTTCGACTTGCCCGAGCCGTTCGGGCCGACGACGGCCGTGATGCCGGGCCCGAACTCGAAGACCTGGCGGTCCGCGAAGGACTTGAACCCCTGCGCTTCGACGCGGCGGAGGTACACGGCTACTCCGCTCCGCTCGTGGCGTCGAGGGCCGGCGCCTCGGCATCGAGGTGCTCACGAAGCCGCAAGACCGCCTGGCGAGCTGCCTGCTTCTCCGCCTGCTGCTTGCTCCCGCCGCAGCCGGTCCCGAAGACCTCGCCGCCGAGGCGCACCTCGACCGTGAACTCCCGCGCGTGATCCGGCCCGCGCTCGTCGGTCGTCACGTACTGGGGGCGTCCGAGCTCGGTCTCGGCCAGCTGTTGCAGGACGCCCTTGGGATTGAGCTCGGCCGGGTCGGTCTGCAGGCCGGTGATCTCGGGTTCCAGCGACCGCTCGATGAACCGGCGCGCGCCGTCCATCCCGCCGCCGGGTCCGCTGTCGAGGCAGATGGCGCCGATGAGCGCCTCATAGACGTGGGCGAGGTTGCCCTCGCGTTCGCGTCCGCCGGTGGCGTCCTCGCCGCGGCCGAGCAGCAGCCAGCGGCCGAGTCCGAGCCTCCCGGCAACACGCGCGAGGGTCGGGCCCTGCACCAGGTGGGCGCGCCACTGCGTCAGCTGGCCCTCCTCGATGTCGGGGAAGTCCGCGTACAAGCGCTCCGCCACCACGAGGCCCAGGACGGCGTCGCCCAGAAACTCGAGGCGCTCGTTCGAGCCCACGGCGTCCGTGTGCTCGTTCGCGTATGAGGAGTGCGTGAGGGCAAGCCGCAACAGCGACTCGTCCGCAAAGCGCAGCCCGATCCGCTCCTGCAGATCGGTAAGCGAGACCGACGCGGGCACTCGACTGTCCCCCGGGGCGCTCCGCTCACCACTGACCCGTACGATGTCAGTGCGAACGGACGCCGAATCCCCGCGCCACCCAGCCATCCTATGGACGAAACCCATCCAGCGTCAATAACCGATAACGTGACTATACCCCCTACCATCAAGTCATTGGCATCCGCGCTATCGTTGCCCGCGCGCGAGATCCTCGACGGCGCGGTGACGGCGGCGGACAGCACCGGAAGCGAGTTGTGGGTCGTTGGGGGCGCGCTGCGCGACTGCGCCGCGGGCCGTGCCGTGCGCGACGTCGACGTCGCGATCGCCTCGACCGACCCCGGCGCCGCCGGGAGCCTTGCACGGTCGGTAGCCACGCAGGCCCCGGGAGCGTGGGAGGTCACCGCGGAGCCGCGCTTCGGCACCGCATCCGTCCGCGGCGAGACGACCCGCCTCGAGATCGCGACGCTGCGTACCGAGCGGTACGCGCGGCCCGGCGCGCTCCCGGAGGTGCGCTTCGGAGCGTCGATCGAGGCCGACCTGGAGCGACGCGACTTCACCGTGAACGCGGTCGCCCTCGCCGTCGCGGGGCCGCGAAGCGGCGAGTTGCTCGACCCGTTCGGCGGCCTCGACGACCTCGCCGCGCAGCGGCTGCGCGCGCTCCACCCGCGCTCGTTCGCCGACGACGCGACCCGGCTGTGGCGCGGCGCCCGCTACGCGGCAGCGCTGGACCTCCGGCCGGAACCGGCGACCGCGCGCTGGATCGCCGAGGGCGCAACGTGGCTCCGGCCCATCTCCGGCGCGAGGCTGTGGGCCGAGTTCGAGCGCACGGCGGCGCAGCGCCGCGTGGCCCGCACCGTCCGGCTCCTCGATGAGTGGGGCATGCTCAGTGGCGTGCACGACCAGTGGGGCGTCCCGGAGGCGTCGAGGATGGCGCTCCGCCATCGTCCGGGACCGCACGACTCGGGACTGCTGCTGGCCGTGTTGCTGGCGGCGCTCCCCGACCGCGATGCGATCGCCGCCCGGCTCGATGCACCTCGCACCGCCCGCGAGGCGGTGGAAGCCGCCGCGCGGCTGCTCGCGCTCTCCGGCACGACGCCTCAGCACCTCGAGGGCGTCGAGGCAATCCCCGCCGCCGCCCGTGGCGCCGCCGGCTGGCTCGACCCCGGCCGGCAGCCCGGGCTGCAACGGGCGCTGCGGCGCTGGGAACGGACGCGATCACCGCTCGACGCCGGCGCGCTGCAACGACTCGGCGTGCCGCCCGGGCGGGAGCTGGGCGCTTGGCTGCGGCGGTTGCGTCGCGAGCGCTATCTCGGCACTCTGGGCAGCGCCGCGTCCGCCCGGCGGCTCGTCCGCGACGAGCTCGCGCGCGAGGCGCCCGAGGGTGGCGAGGGACCATGATGAGCGATCTCACGAGCTGCTCGGTACGTGGTCCCTGCAGGCGGCGACGGTTCCGCCGCGTCGATACGGACTGAGCGCGGTGGCCGACCGCGAACGCCGCCGCCGGATACTGCGTCGCGAGGGCCGCGGCGAGGGGCTCCCGGCGCCCGTCGTCCGGACGTTCCAGGGCATCCCCGTCACCCGACTCGGTCTGCTCGTGCTGCTGCTGCTGGGGTTCTGGATCGGCCGCGTCGCGGCCGTCGTGCCGGGTGACATGGTCGAGTTCGTCGTGGCGGTGGTCAGCGCGGTCACGCTGGCCATCTGGTACCGGCGGCGCGCGCGCGAGTACATGCAGATGCGCAGCGCGAACCGCAGGCGGGAGGACTCATGACGGCGTGGGCGTACGGAGGGCCTGCCGGACCGGAGCACTGGGCGTCGCTCGACGAAGCCTATTCGCCATGCGGCGGCCGGGAGCAGTCGCCGGTCGACATTACCGGGCAGATTCAGGGCGGCGCGGGGCCACTCGTGTTCTCGTACGGCACGCCCGCCAACGTCGCGCGCAACAACGGCATGTCAGTGCACGTCGACTACCCGGAGGGCAACACGCTGGTGAGCGGCGGCCGGACCTACGGCCTGCAGTCGATGCACATGCACGCCCCCTCCGAGCACACGGTCGAGGGCGAGCAGTTCGCGGCAGAACTCCACCTCGTGCACGCGGACGCGGACGGCACGCTCGCCGTAGTCGGGCTGTTGTTCGCCCTCGGCGAGGCGAGCCCGGGCGTGCAGGCACTGCTCGACGTCGCCCCCGCTGCCGGCGAGACGGCTGACCAGGGTGTCGCCATCGATCCCACCGGCTATCTGACGACAGACTCGGCGTACTACCGCTACGGCGGGTCGCTGACGACGCCGCCGTGCAGCGAAGGCGTCGCATGGCACGTGATGCGCGAGGTCGGGACGGTGTCTGCCGCGCAGGCCGAGGCGTTGCGCGCGATCGGAGGCGGTCCGACCAACCGCCCGGTCCAGCCGCTGTACGGCCGCGCCATCACGCTCGAGGGCACGACCTGAGCGCTCAGGCGCTCCTCGGGGCTCGCCGGCGACGTCGCCGCTTTGGCAGCTCGAACCACGTCGCGCCGTCGCCGCGGTCCTCACCGCGCAGCGGGACGTAGCCGACGCGGAACCAGAAGTACATGCCGTGCCCGTTCGTGCGCCGCGCGCGCCCCTGGAATGCGCGCACGCCCTCGCGCCGCAGCCGCCGCTCGGCCGCGAAGATCGCGCGGACGCCAAGACTGCGGCCCCGTCGCTCCGGCACGATCGCCACGCCGAGCGTCGCGGCGCGCTCCTCGGCGTCGCGCTCGACCGTCAGCAGACCGGCTTGCTCGCCGTCGGCACGGACGAGGTAACACTCGGCCTTGGGCGGCACAGCGGGCAGCGGGCCGTCATGGCGCCGCCCGATGCCGTCGCGCAGCGCCTGCTCGATGGTCGGGCATGCTGCGAGCGCGGCGTCGAAGGTGGTCTCGCGCAGCACGACGCCGAAGCCGCGCGCCCAGAGCTTCCCGATGGCCGGGTCAGGCATCGGACGCGGCGAGCCAGTCTGCGATCGCCCCGGGCACGTCGGGCGCCGGCAGTACGAGGTGCTCGCAGTCCGGCAGGGCATCGAGGAACGTCGAGCCGTAGTCGCGGCTGAGCACGCGGCGGTCGAGCACGAGGAAGACCCCGCGGTCCTCGGCTGAGCGGATGAGGCGGCCAAAGCCCTGCCGGAACCGCAGGACGGCCTGCGGCAGTGTGTACTCGGCGAACGGGTCCTCGTACTGGGCGGCGCGGGCGGCGTGGATCGGGTCGGTCGGCACGGGGAACGGCAGGCGCGCGACGGCGAGGAGCGAGAGCGCGGGGCCGCGCACGTCGACGCCTTCCCAGAACGACGCCGTACCGAGCACCAGCGAACGCGGCCGCGTAGCCAGCGAGCGGAGCAGGCGCGCCGGACCGCCGTCGACGTCGTGAGCGAGCACCGCGATGTCGTCGACGGACAGCCGCCCGCGCAACGCGTCGGCGGCTGAGCGCACTCCGCCGTGCGAGGTGAAGAGCGAGAGCGTGCGCCCGCCCGCGGCGCGGGTGGCCGCGGCGAGCACGTCATGCGCCGCCATCGCGTAGCCCGGCGCCTCGGGCTCCGGCATGTCCTCGACCACGAGTACGAGTGCGGCGCGGCGGTAGTCGAACGGTGAGCCGACATCGACCGTGTCGGGCTCGAAGAGCCCCAGGCCGCGCACCGAGTAGGCGAAGGAGCCACCGCTGGTGAGCGTCGCGCTCGTCGCCAGCACCGAGTCGCGGCGGGCGTACAGCTCGTCGGTGAGGCGTGGCCCGACATCGAGCGGGGCGACGCGCACGCGCGGTCCGCGCCCGTCCGCGCTCAGCCACACGATCAGCTCGGGGTCGGCGCGCTGCACGGCCTCGCGCAGCGTCGTCGCGGCGACCGCCGCGGCGTCGCGGGTCCGTGCGAGCCCGACGCGCAGGCCGTCGAGGGCGGGGCCGTCCGCGGGCTGCGCCTCGACCGCCTCGCGAGCGTGGTCCAGCCTCCGCGCCAGCTCGTCGGCCGCGAGCTCGGTGTGGAGCGCCGCCTCTTCCACGTCCCCCCACAGTGGCTGAGCCCGGCGGCCGGGCGTGATCGATACACGCGGCTCGTCCTCGCGCTCGGCGAACTCCTCGATGTAGCCAAGCAGCGCCGCCTCGAGGTCCGGGATGCGCGCCTCGACGCGCGCGGCGGCAGTCGCCACGTCGTCGGCGAGCGCTGCAAGGCCGGCCAGTGGCGACAGCGGCATCGGGTCGAGCATGGCGGCTGTGCGGAGGGCTCCGGCGAGGCTGCCCGACGCGCGGCCCGTGGTCCCGGCCTCCTCGACGATCGCGTTCAGCTCCGGGACGCCGACGGCCCCGCTGAACTGGCTCGTCGCCACTGCCTCCAGGCGATGCGCCTCGTCGACCACGAGGTGGTGGAACGGCGGCAGCACCTGGTCGTCGCTCGCCGCGTTCGCGAGCAGCAGGGCGTGGTTCACGATCACGACGTGCGCCGCGGCGGCCTCGGCGCGAGCGCGCTGCAGGAAGCAGGACCCGTCGCGCACGAACGCGCAGCGCCGCGCGAGACAGTCGTTCGAGTCCGCAGCAAGCGCGCGCCAGCTGGGGCGCTCGTCGTTGCGCAGGTACAGCTCGGAGACCTCGCCGCGCTCGGTCTCGTCGAGCCAGACGGCGACGCGGCCCAGGACGCGCGCCTCGGCGGGTGTGATCTGGTCGGTCTCCTCGATCGACTGCGTCCAGCGCTCCAGGCACAGGTAGTTGGCGCGGCCCTTGAGCACGGACGCGCGGATCGTCCCCGGCGGCGCGCCCTCGGTGCGCTCGACGAGCGCCGCCGCGGCCGGCAGGTCGCGCGCGGCGAGCTGCTCCTGGAGGTTGAGCGTCTGCGTCGAGACGACGACGCGGTCCTCGTTGCGGAGCGCGTGCAGCAGCGCCGGGAGCAGGTACGCGAGCGACTTGCCGGTGCCCGTCCCGGCCTCGACGGCCAGGTGGCCGCCGTGCGCGATGTTCGCGGCGACAGCCCGCGCCATCGCGGCCTGGCCCGTGCGTGCCTCGAAGCTGGGAAGCAGGTCGGGCGACCGTCCGGCCTCGGCGAAGAGGCGCTCCACGTCGTCGTCGCTGACCACTTGCGGCTCGTCGTGGGCGCCGAGGTGCAGGGGTGGCGGGAGCGGATCGGCGACGGGGCGGCCAAGCGTGGCCGGCGTTCCTGCGACTGGCGCCTCACCCGAGCGCGCCGCGAGCGCGTCGGCGAACAGCGGCGCGAGCGCCCACTCGGCGCGCGCCGCGAGCGACACGAGGTCGCGCAGCGCACGCGACGACAGCGCGTCGAGGCGGTCGAGCAGCGCGAGCATCACTTCGGCGGTCGCCTCGGCGTCGGGCAGCGCGCGATGGTGCTGCTCCAGCTCCACATCGAGCGCCGCGGCGAGCGAAGCCAGGTCGAGCCGGTCCGACGTCGGCAGCAGCACGGATGCCAATTCGTACGTGTCGAGGCCGGGGCCGGGCATGGGGGCCCCCGCCTCCATGAGGAACCCGAGGTCGAACGCCACGTTGTGACCGACGAGCGGGCGACCGCCGGCGAAGACGGCGAACTCGGAGACGGCCTGCGCTGGCGGCGGCGCGTCGAGCACGTCCTCGTCGCGGATCGAGGTCATCAGGCGAATAGCCGGCGGGATGGGCACTCCGGGCCGCACAAGGGTCTGGAAGCGGTCGAACACGCCCTCACGGCTGAAGCGGACCGCGCCGATCTCGATGATGCGGTCACTGGAGGCGTCGAGGCCCGTGGTCTCGATATCGACGGCGACGAACTCGGGGGCGAGCCCAGCAGGCATCAGGACACCGAAGGATGCGGGGAGTAGTCGTGGGCGGGCAGCCCGAGGGTCACACGGCGACTGCGGCGACCGCCTCGATCGCGCCTTGCTCGAAGTTCACGAACTCCTCGCCGGGCGGCTCGCCAACCTTGCGCAGGACGGCCTGGAAGCGGCCGGCGTGCAGCTCGTTCAGCAAGGCCTCGGCGCTGTTCACCTCGCGCTCGAAGCCGGTCGCGTAGTAGCCGATGCCGCTCTCCGAGTGGGCGTCGCTGCCGCCGGTGGTCGGCTTGCCGAGCACCCGAGCGACCTCCAGGGCGAAGTAGTTCTCGCGCGGGGTGTTGCAGCCGTTGGCGACCTCGATGGCGTCGGCGAGCTGGAACACGGGCAGTTCGGCCGCCTGCTCGGGGGTGAGGTCGAACGGCTTGCCGTTGGTGCGCATCGCCGTGACCTCGTCGAATACGTGGCGGAACGGGTGGCACACGATGAGGTAGCCGCCCACGGCGTCCAGGGCTTCGCGCAGCGCCTCGGCGCGGCGGATGCCGCCGATGTACGACTGGAGGCCAATGGCGCCCATGTGGCCGAGGTCCGTGGAAACCTCCATGCCGAAGTTGACGAAGAAGGGCACGTCCGCGTGGCGTTCGAGGAATCCCGCGCGCTCCCACGGGTCCCACATCTTGTCGTGCTCGGTGATGTTGACGCCGGTCAGGCCCGCCTCGGGGCCGAGCAGCATGAGCTTCTCGGGCTTGAGCATGCTGTCGGATGAAGCCACCGACGTGTGCAGGTGCATATCCAGCACGCTCGCCTGCGGCGCCTTGGTGAGTTCCAGGATGGGCCCCCGTGTATCAGTAGCCGGCGCCGAGACCGGCATGCCGAGTCTACGTGATGGGCTACGTCACGGGCTACACCCGCGCTCACCCCGCCAGCAGCGGCAACAGCACGCCGTACGCGAGCGCGGCCACCAGCGCCGTGACCCACATCGTGCGCGTCATGCGCCCTCGCACGAACCCGGCGGCGATGAGACCAAGCAGCAGGGCGATGTTCACGGAGAACCGGAACACGTCCGGGTCGTCGAGCGAGAAGAACGCCGCGCCGAGGATCAGCCCGAGCATCGTCCACGCGAGCATCATTGCGTTGACGATGACGATGCCCAGCAATGGCAGCGGCACCTTGCTTGCGCCTGCGACACGCTCGCGCGCCTGCACCCACCACTCGGCGTTGCGGCTCATGCTGTACAGCGCGATGCCCGTCGTGGCGAACGCGGCGGCCGCGCCCGAGATGAAGCCGGCGACGAGCGCGCGCAGGGCCTCGGGGTCCACCTACGTCTCCCCGCCCGCCGGCTCCTCCTCGATGGCGAGCGCCTCCGCGCGCGGCAGTGTGCGGGCGGGCAGCACCGTCGCACCCTCCCCCTCCAGGTCGCGGCGCAGCTCGGCGACCTTCGCCTGCTCATGCGCGAGCAGGAAGACCGAGGGGCCAGCGCCCGTCAGGTGGAGCGGCGCGCCGCCGACAACCGCGGCGTACGCGCCGTAGTGCGCGAGCAGCTCCGACTCGGTGCGCTCCACGACGCCCTCGAACGCGTTCCACAGGTCAGCGGTGGGCGGCGGAGCGCCGCGTTCGAGGCGGTGCGCGATGCGGTGCGAGCGCTCGCCATGGGTGAGGTCGCGCGGCTGCACGGCCGCGAAGCGCCGCGCCGTCTTGTTCGGCGGCGGCGGTACGGGCGGCACGAGCACCAGCAGCCGCAGCGGGCGCAGGTCGCGCAGCGGCTCGACGATCTCGCCGCGCCCGTGACATCGCGCCGAGCCGCCGTGCAGGAAGAACGGCACGTCGGAGCCGAGCGCTGCCGCGACCTCGGACAGCCGGCCGAGCGGCCAGTCGAGGCCCCACAGTCGGTCGAGGCCGCGCAGGACGGCTGCCGCGTCGGACGAGCCACCACCGAGGCCGGCCGCGACCGGGATCGCCTTCTCGACCTCGATCGCGACGTCCGGCTCCCGGCCGGCAGCCGAGGCGAGCGCCTTCGCGGCCTCGGCTGCCAGCTCGCGGTCGCCCTCGACGTTCCCGGCGAAGCGGCCCGACAGCCGCACGTCGAGGGCATCGGCAGAGCGGACTCGCACCGTGTCGGCGAGGTCGATGGTCGTCATGACGGTGTCGAGGTCGTGGTAGCCGTCATCGCGCCGGCCGAGGATCTCCAGCGTGAGGTTGATCTTCGCCGGGGCGAGTACGCGGAGTGCGCCGGTCGGGGCGCCGTCAGCCGACATCGAGCGCACCCGGGTGGGCCGCCTCGACACGCGCGTGGAGCCGCTGCCAGTCGTCGAGGTCGAGGTGCTGCGGCCGCAGCGCGGGGTCGAGGCCTGCGGCCTCGAGCACGGCGTGTGTCTGCTCGCGCGTGAGGCCGAGCGCGGAGCGCAGGCCGTTGTGGAGCTGCTTGCGCGGCTCGGCGAAGCCCGCGCGCACGAGCAGGAAGAAGCGCGCCATCTGCTCCGGCGGCAGGCTCACCGCCGGTGCGGGCCGCCGGTCGATGCGCACGACCGCCGACTGCACGTCGGGCTCGGGCCAGAAGGCCGACGAGGGCACGTCGAACAGCAGCTCCGGCTCGCCGTACGCCCCGATCGACAGCGAGAGCACCGACTCCCTCCCCTGCCCGCCGACCATGCGCCGCGAGACCTCGCGCTGCACCATCACCACGATGCGCCGTGGCGCCGGGTCGGCCTCAAGGAAGCGCCGGATGACGGGCTGCGTGATGTAGTACGGCAGGTTGCCCGTCATGACGTACGGCGGTGCGGCGTCGCACTCCTCCAGCAGCTCGGCCGGTGTCACGTCGAGGATGTCGGCGGGAACGATGCACGCCCCGCTGCCTGCGAGCTGCCGGCGCGCGATCGCCGCCAGCTCCTCGTCGATCTCGACGCCGACGACGCTGCTCGTGCGCTCGACCAACTCGCGCGTGAGCCCGCCGGGCCCGACCCCCACCTCGATCACCGTCTCGTCCGGCGCGAGGTCGCAGGCGTCGGCGATGCGCGACAGCAGCAGCTCGTTGGTGAGGAAGTGCTGGCCGAGCGCCTTGCGGGGCGAGACGCCGAGGCGGCGGAGGAAGTCTGGCGGATCCTCGGGCCGGGCGCGGCGTCGCGAGCGCGCGGGCGTCATAAGGAGCCCACGCTGCGGCGTGTGGGGATGTGGTCGTGCCCCGCCCTTGAGTTGCACAGCGAGCTTGCGTTCATGAGCCAGCTCAAGCCCGGCGCCCCTGCGGCGCCCGATGTGACCGACGTACCGCTGCTGCCTTCCGACCCTGACGGGGTTGGCCGGGCATCGCCGCGCAGGACCAGGCTCTCAACGCCGCTTTATGTCGGCAGTCCTCGTGTAACAACCCTCGGGCGGGCATTCAGCCCCGCTGAGCGGATTGCGGGTTACAGGGCACCGCTAGCTCCCCGCCTAGCACGACCATCCCGATCGTAGGGAGCGCGCGCGGTCAGCGTCAAAGCGGATCCCGAGACATACCCGAGGCCGCGTGTGCTGTCCCTAGTTGCGCCTGTACCTAGGCTCGTCAAGCAGCGGCGATCGGGACGCGTTCCACTCCGACCAAGTAGCCTCGGCTCCGGAGGTCAGTGATGGTGCGGCGAAGCTCCACCTTGGCAAAGAAGGGTAGAGCATCCACATCGTCGTCGCCCCAGGCCTTGATGATCGCCAACACGACTTCGAATTCGTCAGTTCGCATCGCTGCCGCATCGATCACATCGAATACCGGATCCCCGTCTGATTGCTCCGCGATCAGTTCACGCGCCCTTGTGCGGAATTCCCCGCTTACGAGGAGTTGTTCAGCTGAGACTCGCGCCTGGGAAGCCAGGTAGCTTAAACCCTGTGAGCCCTTGTACCGCTTCACATGGATGAACTGACGGGTGTCAGTGAGTAGGTCGCATACTTCGATCCCGCTGCCGGATCCCTCCGGTCGGACGGTTCGTGCATCGAGCAGAAGCAGGTGATCCGACCCTCGCGCGACTTCACGGTTGTAGTCTGGCTCGGTCATTCCCGGCTTGGCGGCAGGCAGGATGTCGGCCTCGCGGCTGAACCCGATGAGTTCGTGGTTCAGTTGCTGCAGGTAACTCTCAGCAACCTGGTAGAACGAGCCATCCTCCAAGACGTAGGAGCGGTCGTTGTACTCGAACTCACCAACGAGGCATCGCCAGACGGACCAGGAGCCACATCGATCGCGGTCCTCGTCCACCCCGATTACCTGACGGCGCCGGAGCCAATCAGGCGTGACTTCCTCAAGGCCGGGGTCCTTCTCGCGGAGGCCAGCGATATAAGCCCTGAGAACAAGGTCGCTGCGGACTAGCCCTCGCCGAGTGTCGTAGTGGTACTGGAAGCCTGACAGCCTATCCCAGTCCACCATCTCCGGTGGGGCAAGTTGAAGGACGTCCGTTCGGTTGTCGAGGAGGAGCGCGATCACTTCTCCCTCGAGTGCCTCAATATCTTGCCGGTCGCTTATCGGACGAATGTTGTCTATCCAGTCGAAGCGATCTCGGTAGGTCCCTACATTCGCGGCCTCGTCGATAGCCCGGCAAAACGCTCCGAGCTCATCGAAGCCAATGTCTCTGGCCAGACGGAACGCGTCGGACCCGCCGACACGGGTTCCCCAACGCTCTGTATCAGCAGGCTGGCCCGTCGCGCTTCGGACAAGATCGCGCAACACATCGAGCTCGAACACGTCCACTGGCGAGAGGGCTGCCGTCTGGAGCCTGGATCGCAGGATGCTACGCGCATGCCGCGTAGTCCCAAATTCGCGGAGCTGGGGCGGAGTCTCAGCGTCACCGATCAAATTGAGAGCGGAGGTAAGACCATATCTCCGTCGATAGACGTCGCCCCGGATCATGTGGCGCCCGCTCATCCCGAACGCGAGGGCAAAGAATTGGGCCGGTCCTTCGGGATTCGCGTTCACAATGACGACCGCACTAATCGTCCTAGAGGGCTGCCAAGCCATCGCGCTCCCGAAGCCTTCTTCGATGAACGACAGCCAGGGTGGGCGCTCACGCATCGTGTCAGTGAAGTAGAGCTTGGCCGTGAAATCCGGGCGCTCGATCGGGCCCGCAGCATGAATAGTCCGATCTCCTTCGAAGTCAACAAACGCGTCGAAGTCCCCGAAGTCGTCTAGGAGCCTAAAGAGGGCGAAGTCGACCACCGAAGTGCTACTACCAAAAGGGGAGATGAATCTTCATCAGTATCGTAATGGCCGGTGCGGGCGGAGGCAAAGCGGTTCCCCTGCTACCATCGTGGGCGGAAGGAGCCGACTCGTGCGCCTGCTCTCCCTGGGACGCGCCCTGCCCGACCGGCGCGTCGACAACCACTCGGTCTTCAACGCCCCCGCCATCTTCGACTACGACGCCATCGCCATCGACCCGGAGGGCGTCTTCATGAGGATCCGCGAGCTCCTCGACGCGTCCGCCAGTCACACGACGCACGCCGACACACAGGTCGTGAACGGCGGTGCGGGCGAGGCGATCGCCGCGTCCGAGGTACTGCGACGCCGCCACGACGAGTTCGTGCGCGCGCTGGAGCGCGGCGCGCTCGTCGTCGTCTTCATGCACTCGCAGGCGATGATCACCGGCGTCTCCGGCTTTCCCGGCATCGACCGCTACTTCTTCCTGCCTGCCCCGCCCGGCCTCGCCTGGGATGCCGAGCTGATCCGCTGGGGCGAGGGCACGAGCGTGGCCGTCTCCGATCCCGCCCACCCCTTCACCCGCTACGTCGACGCGGTGCGCGACGACGTGCTGTACCGCGCGTGGTTCGAGGAGCGCGCGCGCGGATTCGCCGACCACGCGCATGTCTTCGCACGCAGCGCCGGCGGTGCGCCCGTGGGCGTCGAGTTCCAGGTGCTCGGCGGGTCGGTGGTGTTCCTGCCGGCGCCGCGCACCCACGGCGGTGACGCCGGGCGCGCGCAGGCCACGGCCATCGTCGGGGCCGTCGAAGAGCACCTCGGCCGGTCGGGCGGCGACCGCCCGCCCTGGGCTGACCGGGAACCGGTGCCAGGCCTGGACGAGCGCGAGGCTGAGGTGGAGCGTGCGCGGGAGCTCGTCCGGCGCGCCGAGGAGCAGCGCGACGGAGCCGAGGCCGAGGCCGATCCACTGCGCCGGGTCCGCGACGTGCTCTGGACCGAGGGCACTCACGCCCTGCTGCCGGCCGCCCGGCGCTGCCTCGAGCTGCTCGGGTTCGCGGTCCGCGACATCGACGACGTGCCGGTGCTACAGGCCGACGGCACGCGCATCGAGCTGGAGGTCGAGGGCTCCGAGGCGACGGTCGGGATGGCGGCGCACTACCGCCTGCGCACGCGCCTCGACGCGCGCATCGAGGCCGAGGGCAGCGCGCCGCGCGGGCTGATCGTCGTCAACGGAGAGCGCATGCAGGCGCCCGACCGGCGCGAGGAGCCCTACGCGGAAGCCCTGCGCGTCGCCGCCGAGGCGACTTCCTACGCCTTGCTGCCCGCGCCCGAGCTGTTCAACGCGGCGCGCGCCGCGCTGGCCGGGGCGGACGACGAGACGCTCGGGGCCATTCGAGAGCGGATCGTCTCGGTGAACGGCCTCGTGGACCTGTCCGACCTGCTGGGCGAGGGCGCGTCGTAGCCCTCGATCGGCTCCAGTTCCGGGCTATGCCAGCGTGCGATGGATTTCCGTCGGCGCGTCGTAGTCGATGCCGTCGACGGAGAAGCCGAAGAGCTGCTCGAAATAGCGCTGGTAGCCGGCGAAGTCACTGAGGTCGCCGAGCGACTCGGTCGTGACCTCGGCCCATCGTCGTGACACCTCGGCCTGCACACCGTCACGCATCTCAAGGTCGTCCAGGCGGATGCGGCCTTCTTCGTCGATCGTCGGCGTCATGCCGGGCGCGAGGTGGTCGCGGTAGAGTCGCGCGATCTGCTCGATCGGCCCCTCGTGGGTGCCCTCGGCCTTCATCACGTCGAAGAGCATGCTCATGTAGAGCGGGACGCCGGGGATGGCGGCCGAGGCCTGGGTGACGACGGCCTTGTTGATGCTCACCCACGCCCCGCCGCCGCTCGCCGACAGCTCGGCGCGCAGGCCCGCCGCCGACGCCTCGAGATCCTCCTTGGCACGCCCGATGGTGCCGTGACGGTATATGGCGTGGGAGACCTCGGGGCCGATGTAGCTGAAGGCCACCGTGCGTGCGCCGTCGGCGAGCACCCCGCCGGCGCGCCACGCCCGGGGCCCCACCCGCCCGTCCTAGCCGCCCAACACCCGCACGGGCGAGGCGATCTCGTCCTCCTCGGCGGGTTCGTTGTGTGCGTCGACGACCTGGCCGCGGCGCAGGTCGATGCTCTTGCCGGTGTACGTCTCGCCGATCGGCTTCAGCACGCTGCGCCACGTCGTGTCGCTATCGGGGTCCTGCCGCACCGGTGACGCGAGGCTGTAGACGACGAGGTCGAGCTGCGCACCGCGCTCGCGCAGGTGGTCGACCACCTGCTGCTTCACCTCGTGCGAGAACGCGTCGCCGTTGATGGTGTGCAGCGCGCGGCCCTCGGCGGCGGCGAGGCGATGCGCCTCTGCGAGGTTGTACCAGCCCGCCGAGCCGGCCTTGTCCTCCTCGGAGGGTCGTTCGAGGCAGACGCCCAGCGTCTCGGCGCCGTAGCCGAAGGTGGCGCAGAGCGCACTCGCGAGCCCGTAACCGGTGCTCGACCCCACGACGAGCACGCGGCGGAGGCCGTCGCCGCCCGCGTCCTCGCCGGCCATCGCGCGCGCGACCTCGACCTGCTCGCGCACGTTGGCGGCGCAGCCGTCGGGATGTGCGGTCAGCGAGATGAAGCCGCGGATGCGCGGCCGTACGACCTCTTCGGACATGGTGGGCCTCCTGCGCGTCGGCCGTATCGTACGAGGG
>VXTU01000068.1 GCA_009837285.1 Chloroflexota bacterium
CGATGGTGGGGGTAGGGGGTGCGGAGGTGGTGACCATCGGTCGTCTCCATCGAACAGACGTTTCACATAGTCTAGTCAGAACGTGCGTTCGTGTCCAGCCCGCAGGGGCGCATGGTACGATGTGTCCACCTCATAGCGGCAGGAGTAATCACATAGGAAATCATCCGTGACTACATACGGAATCAGGGAGTTCAAGGCGCGACTCAGCGAGATCCTCAGGAGCGTCGAGAACGGCGACGAGGCGATCATCACTCGGCGGGGCAGGCCGTCCGGCCGCCTCGTTCCCGTCCGGCCAACCGCCGAATCCGGGGCGTCTCTCCTCACCCTGCGGGACGCGTTCGCCGACCTCCCAGACGCGGACTACGAGGACTTCGAAGCCCTGAAGTCTGCGTGGCAGCCGCGCGTCCCGGAGATCGCGGGTGGGGCCGACGGCCGTCGTGGATAGTCCCGCTCGCTACGTCCTCGATACGCACGCGCTGTGGTGGTACCTCACAGCGTCGCGGCGGTTGAGCGCCGCGGCGTCAGCCGTCTTCAGGCTGGCTGAGACGGGGAACGCAACCCTCATCATCCCGGCGATCACCGTCGCTGAGTGCTACTTCCTGTCGGTCAAGCTGGGGAGGCCCCTCGCACCGTCCACCCTGATGGATGCCGTCGAGGGAGTCGACGGGGTCGAGCTGTCCGACCTCGGCAGGGCCCAGCTCGAGCGTCTCGATGAGCTTGATGAGATCCCCGAGATGCACGACCGACTCATTGCCGCCGAGTCACTCGCGTTCAACGCGCCAGTCGTGACGCGCGACGAACTGCTCACCGCCTCTTCCCAGGTCGAAACCATCTGGTAGCCGCCGCGGGGGTCCGGCGCACGCCCGCTCGCGGGCACGCTCCGCTACGATGCGAGGCGATGTGGCGCCTCGTCTACTGGGTATTCGTGGTCGTCGGGCTGGCGATCATCTGGCTGACCATCATGCAGCCTAGGCGGTTCCGCCAGCTCGGCAAGAACGCACGCACGCTCGGCTACGCCTACGTCGCCGCGGTGCTCATCAGCGCCGTGCTGCGCATGGCCGGCGTCTGGGGCACATGACTCCCGCACGAGAGGTGCCCGACGCCTCGCGCAGGCCCACCGCTCACGTCGCGACCGAGGGAAGGACGCAGCGATGACCACGCCGCTTCGGATCCTGGTCTGCCCGCAGGAGTTCAAGGGCTCGCTCACAGCGATGGAGGCCGCCGCCGCGCTCGCCGCCGGCACGCGCAGCGCCGAGCCCGACGCCGAGATCATCGAGATGCCGCTCGCCGATGGTGGGCCCGGCACCGCCGCCATCCTCGCGGCCGCGCGCGGCGGCGAGCTCGTCGAAGCCCAGGTCACCGGCCCGCTTGGCTCCCCCGTGCACGCGCGCTTCGCCCTGCTCCCCCCGATCACAGAGGGCGGCGCGCCTGCCGCTGTCGTCGAGGCCGCCGAGGCTGCAGGCCTCGTGCTTGTGCCCCGCGAGGAGCGCAACCCGGCTCGCGCCACCACGTACGGCGTCGGCCAGCTCATGCGCGCGGCGATCGAACGCGGGGCGCGCGACATCACCGTCGCCGTCGGCGGAACCGGCACCAACGACGGCGGTGCGGGGGCCGCACAGGCGCTCGGCTACCAGCTCGTCGCCCGCGGCGGCGTGACGCTGCCGGAGCCTGCCCCGCCGCTCGACCTGCGCGACCTCGTCTCCCTCGACCACTCCGGCGTCGACCGGCGCCTCGGCGAGGTCGACCTCACCGTCGCCGTCGACGTGACGAACGTGCTGCTCGGCCTCGAGGGCGCCACGGTGATCTACGGCCCGCAGAAGGGCGTCGACGGCGACACGATGCAGCCGCTGGAGGACGCGCTAGGGCGCTGGTCACGCGTGATCGAGGACGAACTCGGGGTTCGGGTCACCGACCTCGCCGGCGGGGGTGCGGGCGGCGGACTCGCGGCGGGGCTGATCGGCACTGTCGGCGGCGCGATCCAGTCAGGCGCTGAGCTCGTCGCCACGGCCGTGGGCCTGGAGGACGCGATCCGCGACGCCGACCTCGTCATCACCGGCGAGGGCCGACTCGACGCGCAGACGACGTACGGCAAGGCCCTGGAACTGGTGACCGCGCTCGCCGAGCGCTACGAGACGCCGTGCGTGGTAGTGGCCGGCGGCGTCGAGGGCGCCACATCGGGCGTCGTCGACTTCGAGACGCTGACGACCAGCCGCATCTTCGAGGCGGAGGCGATGCGGCGCGCGGCCGAGCTGGCGGAGGGCGCCGCGGAACGGCTCGTGCGCCGCGGGACGTGGGATACCGCCGCGATCGCGGCCGAGGAGGCGGCGAGACGCGATCTGATCGAGGCCGGCAAGGACCTGCGCGCGGACGGCCTCGTGACCTCGCACGGCGGCAACGTCTCGGCGAGGCGGCCACGCGGCGGCGCGGTTATCTCCGCGACCGGTGCGATGCTCGGCCGCCTGACCGACGACCTCCTCGTGGCCGTCGAAGCCGACGGGGAGCTCCGCGACGAGGATGCCGCAGCCCCCTCCTCCGACACGGCCGTGCACCTCGCCATCTACGAGGCCTGCGCCGACGCCGGCGCAGTGGTCCACGCCCATCCCGTCCACGCCATTGCGCTCGCCTACGGTCGCGACGCGATCGACCCCGCGAACCTCGAGGGGCGGCTCTTCCTCGGCAGCGTGCCGGTGCTGGAGGCCGAGTGGGAGACCTCGGCGCAACCGGTCGCCGAGGCACTCCGCGAGCACCCGATCGTCGTCGTTCGGGGCCACGGCAGCTACGCGCGCGGGACGGACGTCTGGGACGCACTGCGCGTGACGTCGACGCTGGAGGAGGCCGCGCGGATCCTCACGCTCAGCGGGCAGTAGGCTCCGCCGAGCGACTACCAGCCCTCGAAAGCCTGCCGGACCCTCACCCCCCGCCCTCTCCCGCACTGCGGGAGAGGGAGCCAGAGGGAGCGCTAGTGGAGGTCGAGGCGCTCCATCTCGTCCTCCTCGAACCCGAAGTGGTGGGCGATCTCGTGGAGGACGGTGCGCCGCACCTCCTCCGGGATGACGCGCGGGTGGAACGCGCGCTCCAGCGGGCCCTGGTAGATCGCGATCCGGTCCGGCAGCGTCATGTGGTACTCGCTGCGGTCGATGAGCGGCGTGCCGATGTAGAGCCCGAACAGCTCCGTGCCACGGGGGATGCCGGCGTCGTCGAGGTCCTCGGCGGTGGGTTCGCGCTCGATCACAATCGCGACGTTGTCGAGGTAGTTGTCGATATGCGGCGGAAGCGACTCCAGCGCCTGCTGGACCAGGCGGCGGAAGCGGTCGCGGTGCATCGAGGCAGGCGAGCGGCTCAGGCGCCGCGGCGGCCGCGCGTCTCGGCCGGCCAGATCGTGTGGTAGCCCTCGCCCTCGATCGCGCGCTTCGTCTCGTCGCGCTCGATCTCCAGCAGGCGCTCGTACGTCTCGTTCAGGCTGCCGATCACATCGAACGCGTCCATGTCGGCGAGGCGGGTGCGCACCGTCTCCATCACGCCGAGCCGTTCGAGTGAGGCGACACGGAGCGGCCAGTTCACCACGTGGATGCGCTTCGGCCGCGGGAACCCCGGCCGCTCGCGCTCGATGGTCCGCAGGCGCTCGGCGAAGGAATCGACCGGCGGCAGCAGCGCGACTCCCGGCCCGGCGCCCTCGCGCGTGCGGAAGTCGAGCAGCAGCCGCTCCGCCACCGGCGTGAAGCGCAGCAGCAGGTGCTCGACGGACTCGAGCGAGGTGCGCAGCCCGTCCACGTCGATGTTCTGCGGGCCATCCATGCCGCGAGTCTACACCTCGCGAGCAGGGCGGCACGGCGGCAGTCGTTTGACCGGGCTCGACCGCCGTCCGGACAATCGTGACGTGGCGCACATGCGATCGACGACGAGGCTGCGGCACGCCGCGTACGCGGCGATGGTGCTCGTGGTGACGCTCGTGGCGGTTGCCGCCCTCGGGTGCCGCGAGGAGCGCATCCAGGAACGAGGATTCGACCCGGAGCCGCGGACCTACAGCGGGACGCCCCGACCGTTCCTCCTCGGCTTCTCCTCCGTCCCCACCGAGCTCACCCAGGACGCTTACCGCGACGCCCTGGACCTGACCGCGCGATACGGCGAGGTCCTGCTCATCCAGCGCGCCCCGGAGTGGGCCGAGTTCCTCCCCGGCGTCGAGCCTTCCGAGCGGCTCGCCGAGGTCACCCTCCGCGAACGCGTCGGCGTCGAGGAACGCGAGCTGCGCCTCTTCTACGCTCTCGACCCGTTCGACCCCGTCGACCGCGGTCGCCTCGCCGCAGCCCCCGACGGCTACGAGGACGCCGACTTCTCAAACCCCGCGATCCGCGCGGCGTTCGTCGCCGAGGCGCGCTACATCGCGGCGAGCTACGAGCCCGCCTACCTCGCGCTCGGGGTCGAGATCAACGCGACGTACGAGCGCTCCCCGGCGCAGTACAAGGCGTTCCTCGCCACCTACCGCGAGGCGTACCGGGCAGTGAAGTCGGTCAGCCGGCACACCCTGGTGTTCACGACCTTCCAGTACGAGCAGCTGCTCGGCGTCGTGCCCTGGGAGCCGCCGAGGCAGCCACGATGGGAGCTGCTCGACGACTTCGCCGGGCGGCTCGACGTCTTCGCGCTCGCCACCTTCCCGTCGGTCACGTACGAGGTGGCGAACGACCTGCCGCCGCTCTACTACCAGCAGATCCGCGACCACACGCAGCTGCCCATTGCGTTCGCCTCCGTCGGCTTCGCATCGGCGCCCTCACCTGCCGGCGTGCACTCCTCGACGCCGCCCGAGCAGCGACGCTACCTGCAGCGCCTCTTCACTGACGCCGACGCCCTCGCCGCACCGTTCATCGTGTGGTTCGCCGGCCGCGACCCGGCGTTCATCGACGGCTCGCCGCTCGACCTGCTGTCCAGCGTGGGGCTGCGGGACGCGGAGGACCGGGCGAAGGATGCGTGGGCGGTGTGGGCGGAGACCGCGAGCCGGCCGGTGGAGGCCGCGGGCGGCGCAGCCGCGCCGTAGTCTGCTCTGTTCCCTCTCCCCTCGGTGGGGGGAGGGTGAGGG
>VXTU01000066.1 GCA_009837285.1 Chloroflexota bacterium
GGTCAGCATGACCCCGCAGCAGGCGCTGCGCAGCCGCGCGTTCTGGGCCATTTCGTTCGCCCACGCAGCCGCGCTGCTCGTGGTGTCGGCGGTCATGGTGCACTTCGTTGCGCACGTCGAGGAGCAGCTCGAATACACGCGCGCGCAGGCCGCCTCGTTCATCACACTGCTGACGGTGATGGTGATCATCGGCCAGGTCTTCGGCGGGTGGGCAGGCGACCGCCTCAACACGCGGGCGATCATCGCCGTCTGCCTGATCGGTCACGCCTCCGCGATGCTGCTGCTCACGTTCGCGACCTCGGTCTGGATGATTGTGGGATTCGCGCTGCTCCACGGCGTGGCGTGGGGGGTGCGAGGGCCGGTGATCCTCTCGATGCGCGCGGAGTACTTCGGGGCGCACTCGTTCGGGACGATCATGGGCTTTTCGTCGCTCATCGTGATGCTCGGCATGATCGTCGGCCCGATCTTCGCGGGGCTGGTCTATGACAACACGGGCTCGTACGAGATCGGGTTCACGCTGCTCGCACTCATCGCCGGGGCCAGCTCGCTGCTGATGCTGTGGGCCGGCAGTCCGCCGCCCCGGCCCGCTCGACGGCCGACAGCCACATCGCTGGCCGAGACGCAGGAAGCACCCGCCGCGTAGGCCTCCGCCGGTCTCGACTAGACCCGGCCGACCGCTGCGTCGATCCGCCCCATCAGTTCGGCGTCGAGGGGGCCGCGAGCCTCGGCTTCGACGCACTCCCGGAGCTCCTCGCGGTTCTTGACACCAAGTACGACCGTCGCGATGCCGGGCATCGAGAGCGCGTAGCGGTGTGCAAGCGCGGCCGGCGACTCGCCCACCTCGCGCGCGAGGTCGCGGAACGGCGCCGCGCGGTCGAAGTCCACGGCGTCACCGTGCCCCTCGGGCAGCTCGCGGTCGATCGCGTCCGTGAGCGCACCGGCCTGCACTGCTCGGATGCCCATCACCCCGACACCCTGCTCCACGGCCGTCGCGATCACCTCGCGGGGGCGCAGCGCACCCTCGAAGCGCTGGATCGCGCCCGCGGAGTCGAGGAGGTTCGAGATGCACTGCACTGCGCCCGGCGGCGACCCGGACTGGAGCGCGGAGATGACGGCGTCGGGCACGCCGATCCCGGTGATGCCCCACCCACCCGCCAGTCCCTCAGCCACCAGGCCATCGAGCGCGGGCCGAACGGCCTCATCGAAGAGCCCGAGCGGCGTGCCGGCGTAGCGGTCGGCGTCCGCATCGGCGACGAGCATGTTGTGGACGAGGAAGAGGTCGACGCGCTCAATGCGGAGGCGATCGAGGCTCGCCGTCAGGCTCGACCGCAGGAGCGCGGCCACCTCGCCTGCGGGCGGGGCGTTGACGCGGCACTTCGTCGAGACGTGGACCCCGTCCGGGAGCCGCCCGCCGAAGGCTTCGCCGACAACGCGCTCGGCCTCACCGTCGCCGTAGCTGGGCGCAACGTCGAGCAGGTCGATGCCAAGGTCGATCGCCTCTCGAGTGGTGGCGACGGCCTCCTCGCGGGTAGTGGGTCCCCACACCTGGCCGGTGCCGCCCCCACCGAGCGAGAGCGCGCTGACGTCGTAGCCCAGGCTGCCGAAGGCTCGTTGTTCCATGCGCTGACGGCGGCGTTAGCCGAGCGCTCCGGCTTCGCGCAGCGAGGCGATCTCGTCGGCCGTCAGGCCGTGCTCGCCCAGCACCTCGTCGGCGTGCTCGCCAAGCATCGGCGAGGGCCGGTTGGTGCCAGTCGGGGAGTTGGTCATGCGCAGGATCGGGCCGACCATGCGCTCGGGGCCCGTCAACGGGTGATCGAGGTCGATCATGTAGCCCATCGCCTGGACCTGCTCGTCGTCCGCCATCTCCTCGGGGAAGTTCACCTTCGTGGCGGGGGCGCCCTGCTCGTCCATGAGCTCGATCCACTCGTCCATCGTCTTGGTGCGATACAGCTGTCGTACGCGCTCCTGGAACGCCTGGGCCTTCTCTTCCCACTCGGGGTCGAGGGCGTCGAACTCCGGATCCTCCATCGGATCCTCGCCGGTCAGTCCCAGCGCCTCGCGGATCTGCGCCTGGTTCCGAGGCGTGAGCGCCCCGACCACGATGGCGCCGTCCTGCACCACGTAGGTGCCGTAGTACGTAAGGAACGCCGTGGCGATCGCGCGCTGCCCCTCGTGGATGTCCATCAGCTCCTGGTAGTCCGCGCCCGCCTGCCGCGCCTCCAGCAGCGACTCCATCATCGGGTCCCTCGCGATCGCGTCCTGGACGGGGTGCCTTCCCACCGACGCACCGAGGAGTGACAGCGCGGAGTTGAGCAGCGACGTCTGAATGAACTCACCCTGGCCGGTGACCCCGCGTCGGAAGAGTGCGGCGCACACGCCCATCGCCATCGCGAGCCCGGTGCTCATGTCGCCGATCGCGATCGACATCATCTGCGGCGCGCCGTGCTCATCGAGCTTGTGGTTGTTGGCCATCAGCCCCGAGTAGCCCTGCGAGACCACGTCGGAGCCGGAGCGTTCCGCGCTCGGCCCCTCGGTGCCGAAGCCCGTGCTGTCGACGTAGACGAGGTCGGGCCGGAACTGCCGCAGCGTGTCGTAGTCCACGCGGAGGCGCTTCGACACGCCGGGGCGGGCGTTGATGATGAAGACGTCGTAATCGGCGATGATGCGATGCACCAGCTCCTGCGCCTCCGGGCTCTGGAGGTTGAGCACGAGCCCGCGCTTCCCGCGGTTCACCACGTGGAAGAACTTCGACTCGTTCGGGACGACGGCGCCCAGGATGCGCGTACTGTCGCCGTCGGGCGACTCGACCTTGAGGACGTCAGCCCCCAGGTCGGCGAGCATCATGCCCCCGTACGGCGCTGCGAGGATCTGCGACACCTCGAACACCTTGATGCCTTCAAGCGGACCGCCCACGATGCACCCCCGGACTGCAAGCGGGGCGGGTGCTCAAGCACCCGCCCCGTCGAGCGTGTGGCTTCCGGGCAATCCTACTAGGACTCGATGGGCGTGTCTGTGCGGTTGCCCCACTCGGTCCAGGAGCCGTCGTAGACCTTCACGCTCTCGTAGCCCAGCAGGTCGACAAGGACGAACCACGTGTGCGTGGCGCGCACGGCCGTCTGGCAGAGCGTGTAGATGGTCTTGCCACCAACCACGCCCTCGCCCTCGTAGAGCTCGCGCAGCTGGTCGGCGGGGAGGAAGGTGCCGTCCTCGTTGAGCGCACGCGCCCAGTCGACGTTCACGGCGTTCGGGATGTGACCGCCCCGCTCGGCGCGGACGTCACGTCCGGCGTACTCCTCGGCAGATCGGGCGTCGCAGACCAGAGACTCGACGTTGTCGATCTCGGCGACGACCTCTTCCCACCCGGCGATGATGTCGTTGTCCGGGTCCCCGCTGAACGCGTACTCCGCCGCCGTGGGCGACGGGACGTCCGTGCTGACCTCGCGACCCTGCGACTCCCAGAGCGGGAAGTCACCGTCGAGGAGCCGGGCGTCGGCGTGGCCGTAGACCGCGAGCACCCAGATCGCACGGGATGCCCAGATCGAACCGCGCTGGTCATAGAAGACGAGCGTGTGGTCGGGCGTGGCGCCGACTGCCGCGAGCGATGCCGCCACTTCGTCGGCCGGCGGAATGAGGCCGGCCACGCCGTCGATCTCCTTCTGGAAGACCTGGTTGGCGGCCAGCCGGATGGCGCCCGGGATGTGGCCGGCGGCGTACTGCTCCTCATTGCGGACGTCGAACAGGATCACGTCGTCGTTGTCGAGGTTGTCCTCGATCCACTGCGTCGTGACCAGCCGGTCCGTGTTGTGGTAGCCGCGGTCGTCCAGGCCTGTCGCCTGCTCGACCTCGTCGTCACCGCCACAGGCGGCGATGAGCGCCGAGCCGGCGAGCACCGCCAGCGCCAGCAGGCCGGTGCCGCGGAACCAGCCTCGCTTCGTCGATCGCTGCTTCGTGTGCATCGAGCACCTCTCCTTCATGTGCAGCGCGTGCCGGGCCGATCCCCCGATCGGCGCCGGGGTGCCTAGGCGGATGCCTCGGCGTTGAAGATGCGGATCTCCCATTCACCGGCAGCCCGCTCGGCGATCTCGCAGCCGTAGCCGCGCTTCATCGCCTCGGGAGGGATCGTCGACAGCGCGGGCGGGTGGTCCGTCCACACGCGCAGCTCCGGCACGCCGGGCTGCACCTCGTCGAGTTCCCGGTTGGTGCGCAGCATGGGGTACGGGCAAATCTCGCCGCGCACGTCCAGGACTGGCGCCTCACTCTGGTCGGTCATGGAGTTCCCTCCTTGCTCCCTACTCAGTGGCCACCGCCGGGCGCTCGCCCGGCGACAACGTCATCTCGCGTACGCCCTCCGAGGGCGGTTCAAGCCGGCATCGCACGCCCCGCTCGGCCGCGGCAGGCAGCACGTACGTGGCGACGACGTCGAGGTCAGTGATGATTCGCACCGCCACACCCTCGGCCGCCTGCTCCACGGCGGCGTGCGCGCTCTGCATCTGCTCCGGGGGTGGCTTGCCCCGCAGGTCGATCACCTCGGTCGTTTCGCTGGTCATGGGAACCGCCGGATGAACGCGGTGCCGCCGTACGCGCCGATGGCGAGCGCGATCGCGTAGACCCAGCCGTTGAGCGCGAGCGACGGGATGGCCGAGAAGAAGGCGCCGATGGTGCAGCCGAGGCCGAGCCCGGCGCCGTAGCCCATGATCAGCCCGCCCCCGAGCGACTGGATGTAGCGGCGCGGCCCTCGAGGCACGCGCGGCCGGAACTCGCGCGCCAGCAGCGAGGCCGTGAACGCCCCGGCGATGATGCCGGCATTGAGCATGAACGCGTCGGTGAACCACGTCCCCTCGACGAAGCGCGGGACGCAGCCGGGGATGTCGTTGATGCCGTTGAGCTCGCCCACCCCGGCGCCGATGTTGTTGGCGAAGTCGGTCGACCATCGTGTCAGCTCGCCGACGACGCCGAGGGGGCGGTAGCGGATGAAGATCAGGATGTTGACCGCGGCCAGCGCGATGCCGCCGA
>VXTU01000134.1 GCA_009837285.1 Chloroflexota bacterium
AGTGGGGGTGGCTGCGACGGTGCGGGGGCGCTTGGCACTGGTGCTGCAGGCGGCCCACCGGCGCCGTCACTCGGCGGCGGGGAGGCCTCGGCGGCCGGGGCCGCCGGCGCCGCGCTCGCGCCGTTGGTGGCTGCGATGGAGACGATCGGCTGGCCGACGCGGATCACCTCGCCGACCTCGACGAGCACCGCCTCGACCACCCCGGCGTGCGGGGACGGCACGTCGAGGTTTGCCTTCTCCGTCTCGACCTCGATCAGTGGCTGGTCCGCCTCGACCGTGTCGCCGACGTGCACGAGGACGCCGATGACCTCGGCCTCCTCGATTCCCTCGCCGAGGTCCGGCAGCGCGAATGCGTCGGCCATATGGTCCCTTCCCGTGGCAGCCGGCTCAGGCGAGCCGCGGGTTGATCTTGTCCGGGTCGATGCCGAGCTCGGCGATGGCGCGCTCCGGCAGGTCGGCGTCGACCGCCCCGTCCTGCGCGAGCGCGTACAGCGCGGCGAGGGCGATGTGCTTCGCGTCGACCTCGAAGAAGTCGCGCAGCGCCTCGCGTGTCTCGCTGCGGCCGAAGCCGTCCGTCCCGAGCGCGACGAGGCGGCCTGGCAGCCACTTCGACACGCCGTCCGGGAGCGACTTCATGTAGTCGGTCGCGGCGACGAACGGGCCCTCGGCGCCATCGAGCGCTTGGGCGAGGTACGGGCGGCGAGGCGGCTCGCCGGGGTGGAGCATGTTCCAGCGGTCGACGTCGATCCCGTTGCGGCGCAGCTCGCTGTAGCTCGTCACGGACCACACGTCGGCTGCCACTCCGTAGCGTTCGGCGAGCAGCTCCTGCGCGGCGACGACCTGGTTGAGGATCGCGCCGCTGCCGAAGAGCTGCACCCTTGGCCCCTCGACCTCCGAAGCCTTGAGCCGGTAGATGCCGCGGAGCACGCCCTCCTGGACGCCCTCGGGCATCGGCGGCTGCGGGTACGCCTCGTTGGTGACGGTGAGGTAGTAGAAGACCGCGTCCTGCTGCTCGTGCATGCGGCGGATGCCCTCGCGCACGATCAGCGAGACCTCATAGGCGTACGCGGGGTCGTAGCTCACCAGGTTCGGCACCACCGAGGCGAGCACGTGGCTGTGCCCGTCCTGGTGCTGGAGGCCCTCGCCCTGCAGCGTCGTGCGGCCCGCGGTCGCGCCGACGAGGAACCCGCGCGTCCGCGAGTCGGCCGCGGCCCACACCAGGTCGCCGACGCGCTGGAAGCCGAACATCGAGTAGAAGATGAAGAACGGCAGCGTGCACGCGCCGTGTACTGCCGGAGCCGTCCCCGCGGCGATGAACGAGGCCAGCGACCCCGCCTCCGTGATCCCCTCTTCGAGGATCTGCCCGTCCGTCGTCTCCTTGTAGTAGATGAGGCTGTCCGCATCGACGGGCTCGTAGAGCTGCCCGACGTGCGAGTAGATCCCGGCCTGGCGGAACAGCGTCTCCATCCCGAACGTCCGCGCCTCGTCCGGCACGATCGGCACGATGTGGTCCCCGATGACCTCGTCGCGCAGCAGCCGCCCGAGTAGCCGCACGAACGCCAGCGTGGTCGACACCTCGCGTCCGCCCGACCCCTCGTAGAACTCGTCGTAGACCGACTCGGCCGGGGAGATGCCGGCGCACGAGATGGTGCGGCGCAGCGGCAGGAAGCCACCGAGGGAGCGGCGGCGCTGATGCAGGTAGCGCGCCTCGGCGCTGTCGTCGTCGGGCTTGTAGAGCGGCGCGCTCCCGACCTCCTCGTCGCTGAGCGGGATGCCGAAGCGGTCGCGGAAGTGCATCAGCTCGTCGGCGTTGAGCTGCTTCTGCTGGTGCGTGATGTTCTTGCCCTCGCCCGCCTCGCCCAGGCCATAGCCCTTGATGGTGCGGGCGAGGATGACCGTCGGCGCGCCCTCGTGGCGGATGGCGGCGTGGTAGGCGGCGTGCACCTTCTCCGGGTCGTGGCCGCCGAGGCGCATCGACCACAGCTCGTCGTCGCTCATGTGCTCGACCATGCGCAGCAGGCGCGGGTCGACGCCGTAGAAGTGCTCGCGGATATACGCGCCGCCGGCGACGGTGTACTTCTGGTACTCGCCGTCGACGATCTCGCCCATGCGCCTGGTGAGCAGGCCGTCGTCGTCCTTCGCGAGCAGGTCGTCCCACTCGGCGCCCCATAGCACCTTGATCACGTTCCAGCCGGCGCCCCGGAACACGGCCTCGAGCTCCTGGATGATCTGGCCGTTCCCGCGCACGGGGCCATCGAGGCGCTGCAGGTTGCAGTTGATGACGAAGATCAGGTTGTCGAGCCGCTCTCGCGCGGCCAATGAGATCGCGCCGAGTGCTTCTGGTTCGTCGGTCTCACCGTCGCCGATGAAGCACCACACCTTCGCGTCCGTCGGCTCCTTGAGGCCACGGTCGACGAGGTAGCGCATGAAGCGCGCCTGGTAGATCGCCATCAGCGGCGCGAGCCCCATCGAGACCGTCGGGAACTTCCAGAAGTGGTTCATGAGCCATGGGTGGGGGTACGACGGCAGCCCGCCGCCCTCGGCCAGCTCGCGGCGGAAGTTGAACAGCAGCTCCTCGCTCAGCCGGCCCTCGAGGTACGCGCGTGCGTAGATACCCGGCGAGGCGTGGCCCTGGATGTAGATCAGGTCGCCGCCGCTTGGGTCGTCCGCGCCGCGGAAGAAGTGGTTGAACCCCACCTCGTACAGCGTGGCTGCCGAGGCGTACGTCGAGATGTGCCCGCCGATGCCCTCGTGGCGGTTGTTCGCGTCGACGACCATCGCCATCGCGTTCCAGCGGACGAAGCTCTTGATGCGCTGCTCGATCTGCCGGTTGCCGGGGTAAGGCGGCTGGCGCTCCAGCGGGATGGTGTTCACGTACGGGGTGCGCGAGGTCACCGGGAGCTGCGCCATCTCGCGCTGCGCCTCGATCTGCAGGTCCGCGAGCAGCTCCGCCACCCGCTCCGGGCCGCGGCGGTAGAACACGTCGTGGAGCGACTGCCGCCACTCCTCCGACTCGATCGCGTCGAACTCGGCCTCAAGCGCGGCGCGCGATGCAGCCTCGTCGGCCCCGTTGGCGCCTGCGGCGCCGTCGACGGCAGCGGGCTGGGTGCGAGGTGTTTCGGTGGTCATGGCGTCGATCCTTGCTGCGCCGTCCGCGTCACCGCGGGGATCCGGTGACGGCGCTGAGGGGGATGTGACCGTCGGAGCTTGCCGCCTCGGACTGCTCGGCGGCGTGGTAGGAGCTGCGGACCAGCGGGCCGCACTCGGCGTGCGTGAAGCCGATCGAGTGCGCGTAGTCGGCGACCTCCGCGAACTCGTCCGGGTGCCAGAAGCGCTCGATCGGCAGGTGCTTGAGCGAGGGGCGGAGGTACTGACCGACGGTGAGGAGATCGCAGCCGTGCTCACGCAGGTCGTCGAGGACCGCGCGCACCTCGTCCATGGTCTCGCCAAGGCCGACCATGATGCCGGACTTCGTGGTCATCGCCGGGTCGATCTCCTTGACGCGGCGGATCAGGTCCAGCGAGCGCCGGTAGCGCGCCTTCGGGCGCACCCGCGGGTACAGCCGCGGCACCGTCTCGGTGTTGTGATTGAGCACGACGGGCCCGGCCTCGACCACCGTGGCGAGGGCGTCCCAATTGCCCTCGAAGTCCGGGATCAGGACCTCCACCTGCGTCCCGGGGATACGGTGCTCGATGGCGCGGATGCAGGCGGCGAAGATGCCCGCGCCGCCGTCCGGCAGGTCGTCGCGGTTCACCGATGTGATGACGACGTAGTCGAGGCCCAGCCGCTCGACGGCCTGCGAGAGGCGGTACGGCTCCAGCAGGTCGAGTCCCATCGGCTTGCCCGAGGTCACGTCGCAGAATCCGCAGGCGCGGGTGCAGATGTCGCCGAGGATCATGAAGGTGGCGGTGCCGGCGTTGAAGCACTCGCCGATGTTCGGGCAGCGCGCCTCCTCGCAGACCGTGTGCAGCTCCTGCTCGCGCAGCAGCGACTTGATCTCGGAGAAGCGCTCGCCCGCGGGGAAACGCGCCTTCAGCCATCGCGGCTTGCGCGGGAACGGACGCACGGCAGCCTCAGCCGGCATGCGCGACCTCCTCCAGTGCGGGAGCGTCTGTCAGCGATTCGGGAGCCTCAACGAGCCGCACGCCGAACGCGCGCTCGAACGCGGCCGCCATCGCGCCCTCCACCTCGCGCATCGGCGGGGCTCCGCCGAGCAGGCGATCCATCGAGGTCACCTCGGCGTCCGGGATACCGCACGGCACGATCTGTCCGAACCACGCGAGGTCCGTCGAGACGTTGAGCGCAAGGCCGTGGCGACTGATGCCGCGGCTGATGCGGACCCCGATCGCCGCGATCTTGGCGTCGTCGACCCACACCCCGGGACGCCCCTCGACGCGCGCGGTGGCGATGCCGAAGGCATCGAGCGTCTCGATGATGACGGCCTCCAGCCGGCGCACGTACGTCGCGGCGCCCAGCGAGCGACCGCGCAGGTCGAGGATGGGGTAGGCGACCAGCTGGCCGGGGCCGTGGAAGGTGATGTCACCCCCTCGGTCCGTCGGCACGACAGAGGCCCCGCGCGCCGCGAGCACGTCCGGCGTCGTCAGCAGGTGCTCGCGGTTGCCGCGCGCACCGAGCGTGTAGACCGGCGGGTGCTCAAGCAGGGCCAGCGACTCGCCTTCGACGCCCGCGGCGAGCGCCTCCACGCGCGCGTGCTGCCAGGCAAGCGCGGCCTCGTAGTCGACGAGGCCGGGTCGCCACAGCCGGACGACGCCGTCCGAGGGCGTCCGCGGAGCGTCTCCAGCCGAGGTCATGCGCAATCCTTCGCGCCTGCCGGCGCACGTGCCGGGCAGGCCAACGGATCCAGTATATGAATCACGGGCGTCCGGTGCGGAACTCGCCAGTGCCCTCGCCCACCCCCCCTCACCCTCGCCCCCCCCCGGGGGAGAGGGGGAGGGGGGGGCGGCGCGGTGCAAAAAGTGAACGAGGAGGCCCCCGGGCCCAAAAACCGCCCC
>VXTU01000046.1:0-4516 GCA_009837285.1 Chloroflexota bacterium
CAGACCCCCCTCACCCTCGCCCTCTCCCCCCGCCGGGGGGAGAGGGAATAGGAATCCGGGTCCGCGTTAGTCCGTGCCGCCGGCGGCGCGCAGCTCGGCGATCTCCTCGGCGTTCCAGCCGTGCTCCTGCAGGATCTCGTCGGTGTGCCGTCCCAGGGTCGGTGACGCCATGTTGTTGCCCGTCGGCGTCTTCGACATCTGCACGATCGGGCCGACCATGCGCTCGGGCCCGGTGAGCTCGTGGTCGAGGTCGACCATGTAGCCCATCGCCTGGACCTGCGGGTCGTCCGCCATCTCCTCGGGGTGGTTGACCTTCGAGGCCGGCGCGCCCACGGCGTCGAACGCCGCGATCCACTCGTCCATGGTCTTCGTGAGCATGATGCCGCGGATGCGGTCCAGCATCGCCTCTGCGATCGCGTTGTTCTCGGGGTCCAGCGCGTTGAAGTCCTCGGCCGCCGTCGGGTCGTCCTCGACGCCGAGCGCGCGGCGGAACTGGTCGCGGTTGGCCGGCGTGAGTGCGCCGAGGATGACCGCGCCGTCCTTCACGCTGTAGCCGCCGTAGTAGAGCCGGAACGCCTTGCCGAGCATGTCGAACATGCTCCCCTTGGCGGCGAGCTGGTCCTCGTAACTCTCGCCGCGCTCGCGAGCCTCGTAGAGCCGCTGCATCGCGGGGTCGGTGACCATCGCGTCGAACACGGGCAACTGGCTCACCGAGCCGCTCGCGAGGTTGAGCCCCGCGGCCAGCAGGGAACTCGCGATGTGCTGCCCCTCGCCGGTGCGCTCACGGTGGAAGAGTGCCGCGACCACGCCGAGGGCCGCTCCGAGGCCCGCGTGGTAGTCACCCGGCGCCGTCGCGGTGATCATCTCCGGCGCGCCGTACTCGTCGACCTTGCCGTCGGCGGCCATGAGGCCGCTGTACGCCTGCGCGATGATGTCGGAGCCGGACCGCTCCGCTCCCGGTCCGCGGTCGCCGTAGCCGCTGTTCTCGATGTAGACGAGGTCCGGCCGGAACCGCGTCAGCGTGTTGTAGTCGACGTTGAGGCGCTGCGGCACGCCCGGCCGCGAGTTGATCAGGAAGACGTCGAACTCCGGGATGAGGCGGTGCACGGCCGCCTGCCCGGCGTCGTTGCTGAGGTCCAGCACCAGGCTGCGCTTGCCGCGGTTGAGCGTGTGGAACGCCTTGCTCTCGCCGGGCACGAACTCACCCAGGACGCGCAGGCCCTCGCCGCCCGGCGGCTCGCACTTCACCACATCCGCGCCGAAGTCCGCGAGCGTCTGGCCGGCGTATGGCCCGGCGACGATCTGCGACACCTCGAACACCTTGACCCCCGCCAGTGGTCCCGGCATGCCCCACCTCGATTCCGCTGGTGTTTCCTGTCCCGCACGTTGTATAGCCCGTATCGATCCGCGCGTGAAGTGCCGGGGGCGATTTCGGGGCGCCGCACGCCGGTTTCCCCCACGATCGCGTGCTCCGACGCCCGATCCCGTTCGCCGCGCGCTGCGGCTCATCGGCAACCTCGTGCAGGAGGACGGCAGCTGCGAGGAGCTGACGAACGCGGCGATCGGCAGGCGCGTGCAGGTCGAGATGGTGGACCTCGGCGACGGCTGGTCGCTGCCGCAGTGGCGGCTCTCGGACGAGCCGCGGGGGCACGGTCCCTGGCAGGTGCCGGGACCCGCGTTCCGTAGGCCGAGGCATCGCCAAGACGCCAATCGGCCCACCACAAGGTGGGCCGATTGCTATGTGTATCGACCGGCTACTCGCTACAGCCGCCCGGCGTCGAACTCGAACACGCCGCGGGCGATGTTGATGCGGAGGAGGTCCGAGGCACCCTCGCCCAGCCGCAGCGCGCGCACGCGGCGGTAGAGCTGCTCCAGCGGGTGCCCCACGATCAGCGCCTGCCCGCCCGCGAGCTGGATTGCCGTGTCTACGTGCCGGCCGACGGCCTCCGCGGCGAACATCTTCGTCGCCGCGATCTCGTTGATGGCGTCGTCGCCGGACTCGCGCAGCCGCGCGCTGCGGTACAGCATGCTGCGCGCCGCGTACGTCTCGACGCGCATGTCGGCGTAGCGCAGCCGCACGCCCTCGCGCTCGCCGAGCGGCGTGCCGCTGCGGTGTGGCGCCTTGAGGTGCTCGGTGATGTAGTTCGTGGTCCACATCGAGAGCCCCGCGCATTCGGCGGCCACCCCGAGGCGCATGTCGTTGATGTTCCCCAGCGCCCGAGGCATCCCCTCGCCGATCGCGCCGATCACGTTCGCCACCGGCACGCGCGCCTCGTTGAAGGACATGGAGACGTGGCCGCCGCCATCCATCGAGACGAAGGAGTGGTCGATGGAGACGCCCGGCGTGCCGGCCTCGATGACGAGCATGGCGGTGCCGCCCGGCCCCTGATCGCCGTCCTCGACATTGATGAGCGCGGAGTAGAAGTCGGCAGTGGCGCCGCCGCTGATGTAGGCCTTGCGGCCGGTGACGAGCAGGTCGTCGCCGTCGCGGACGGCCCACGTCGGCTTGAGCGCGTCGCCGGGCTCGGTGAAGGCGAACGAGCCCTGCTTGTCGCCGCGCAGGACGGGTTCGAGGAAGCGCTCGCGCGTGGAGCCCTCGGCGGCACGCAGCACGCCTGGGCCAGGCCCGAACACGCTGCGCCCGAGGCGCAGGTTGCCGGTGGCGACGGTCTCGCGCGCGACGGTGAGCTCGAGCGGTCCGGCGTTGGTGCCGCCGAACTCCGCGGGCTGTGTCATGCCGAACAAGCCCGCGGCCTGTGAGCGTTCGCGCGCCTGCGCGGCGATCTCCGCGGGGATGGGTGCGTCGAGGTCGTCTGGCAGGTCTGCCTCAAGGGCCGTGAGTTCGTCGACGAGCGTCTGCGTGCGGTCGCGGAGCTCGATGAGTTCGGGGGTCAGGGACTCGGGCATGTGGGCACCTCCGTGCGTATGCCGGCAGGCTACCAGTCGCGGGCCGCCGGGGCAGCCTGTCAGTGGTCCCGCTCCCTCTCCCGCAGTTGCGGGAGAGGGTTGGGGTGAGGGTCCGGCAGGCTCCTCGGTGGTGGGCGCACACCGCGGACCCCCCTCACCCTCGCCCTCTCCCCCCACGTGGGGGGAGAGGGAATGGGATAGCCGGACGAGCGGCGACGTTGCCACGGCGCGCCGTGAGGCGCATCATCGGCGCACCACATCGCATCGGAGCGAGGGACACACCATGAACTGGAACGACGACGCAGAGCAGGCGGCCTTCCGCGACAAGGTCGCCACCTTCATCCAGGAACGCATGCCGGACCGCTACCGGCAGCGGATCGAGACCGGCGAGGACGCCGACATGGACGGCTTCTTCGCCTGGTACGCCGACCGCGTGAGCGAGGACCAGTCGATCATCGACGCCGCCGCCGAGTGGGCCGGGGCGCTGGCCGAGAACGGCTGGATCGCCCCGCACTGGCCCGTCGAGTACGGCGGCGCCGGCCTGACGGCGATGGAGCAGGTCATCTTCAACGAGGAGATGGCCCGCGCGCAGGCGCCGTCCGTCGGTGGCTCGGGCGTGGCGCTCCTCGGCCCGACGGTGCTCGTGCACGGCACCGACGAGCAGAAGGAGAAGTACGTCGGCGACATCCTCTCCGGCACCGTCGCGTGGGCGCAGGGCTACTCGGAGCCCGGTGCCGGCTCCGACCTCGGCAGCCTCCAGACGCGCGCCGTCCGCGACGGCGACGAGTACATCGTCAACGGGCAGAAGATCTGGACGTCGGGCGCCCACAAGGCGGACGCCATCTTCGCGCTCGTCCGCACCAACCCGGACGCACCGAAGCACCGCGGCATCTCGTTCCTCATGATCGACGACATCCGCCAGCCGGGCATCAACGTCCGCGCCCTCATCGACGCCGCCTGGGGCCACCACATCAACGAGGTCTTCTTCGAGGACGTGCGCGTCCCCGTCGCCAACGTGCTGGGCGAGGTCGACCGCGGCTGGTACGTCGGCATGACCCTGCTCGACTTCGAGCGCTCCGGCATCGGCGCGCCGGTGGAGCAGCAGCTGCAGCTGACAGCGCTCCTCGACGCAGTCGTGAACGACGAGCGGTCGCTGCTGGGCCGCAGCCAGGCCATCCGCGACCGTGTCGCTGAGCGCTACATCGCGACCGAGATCTCGTACAACCTCTCGCTCCGCGTCGCCTCGATGCAGGCGGCGGGCCTCGTCCCGAACTACGAGGCGTCGATGGGCAAGATGTTCGCGAGCGAGCAGGGCCAGGAGCTGCACCGCGTGGGCGTGCGCGCCTTCGGCCTGCACTCGCAGATCTGGCCGGGCGACGGCCGCGAGGTGCTCAAGGGCGAGCACATCCGCGGCTACATCCGCTCGATCCCGTCGACCATCGCCGGTGGGAGTTCCGAGGTGCAGCGGAACATCATCGCCACGCGCGGGCTGGGGCTGCCTCGCGGCTAGCCTCGACCCCACGGCAACGCACACACGCCGGCCCGCATCACGCGGGCCGGCGCCTTATGGGGAGGAGCCGCATGCCCGTCGAGCCCATGCGCGAGCGCG
>VXTU01000046.1:4526-4984 GCA_009837285.1 Chloroflexota bacterium
CGCGCACTCTCGCGCCTGCGCGCCACTACGTCTTACTGGCTCGCCACGACGCGGCCGGACGGTCGGCCGCACTCGATGCCCGTCTGGGGCGTGCTGGTCGGCGACGAGTTCTGGTTCGGCACGGGCGGGCAGAAGGTCCGCAACCTGCGCCACCAGCCCTACGCCATCGTCCACCACGAGAGTGCCGAGGACGTCGCCATCATCGAGGGACTCGTCGAGCGGCACCTCTTCGAGGATGCCCCCGATGCCGTCGTCGCCGCCTTCGCGCAGAAGTACGTGAACCCGGAGACCGGCGAGCCGTTCGACCTGCTTGAGGGTGAGGGGTCTGAAGACGAGGAACTGTGGCTCTACTCGCTCCGCGTGCGGGTGGGCCACGCGTGGCTCGAGGGCGCGTTCCTCGAGACGCAGACGCGCTGGGAGGCCGGCGGGAACGACTGAGCGACGGGTCGGAGTAGCCG
>VXTU01000062.1 GCA_009837285.1 Chloroflexota bacterium
GCAGACCCCCTCACCCTCACCCTCTCCCCCGCAGACGGGGGCGAGGGGATCAGAGAGTCCGGCTCCCTCTCCCGCAGTGCGGGAGGGGGCTGGGGTGAGGGCCTGGAAGGTTCCTCGATAGCGCGTGCCACCGTGCCCCCACCTCGCCTCGCCGGGGTGAGGGGGGATCAGATCGGCGATCCGGGACCAGAGCTAGTAGCTCGAGACGTCCATCTCGGTGAGCTCGCCGGTGACCGTGAACACCACGCGTTCGGCGATGTTCGTGGTGCGGTCGGCGATCCGCTCGATGTTGTGCGAGACCCACAGCAGGTGCGTGCACGGCTCCACCGTGCTGGGGTCCTCGATCATGATCTGCACCAGATCGTGGTAAACGCGCTCCTGTAGTTCGTCGACACCGTCGTCGGCCTCGCCCACGCGCATCGCGGCGGCGACATCGCGCTGCACGAACGCGTCGAGGGAGTTGCTGAGCATCGCCCTCGCGCGCACCGCCATCTCCGGGATATCCACGAGCGGCTTCACCAGCGGCTCGTTCGACATCATTTGCACGATCGCGCCGATGCCCTTGGCGTGGTCGCCCATGCGCTCGAGGTCGATGTTCATCGAGAGCACGGAGATGATCACGCGCAGGTCCACAGCCATGGGCGACTGCTGGGAGAGCATGATGAGCGCGAGCTGGTCGATCTCGTAGCGAGTGCGGTTGACCTCGGCATCATCGCGGATGACGGCGTCGGCGAGCGCCGTGTCGCGCTCGACGAGCGCCTGCATGGCGCGCTCGATCTGCCGGTCCACCATCGAGCCCATCTCGATGAGCCGGTCCTGGAGGTGGACCAGGTCGGATCGGAACTGTTCGCGTGGCATCCGGACCATGATTCAGGGTAACCACTTCTGCAAGGCCTGCCTCGCCTCGTCCGGGGAGGGCGCCTGGCCGGGTGTCGTTCGTTAGCCGAAGCGACCGGTGATGTACTGCTCGGTGCGCTCGTCCCCAGGGTTCAGGAAAATCCGGTCCGTGTCCTCGAACTCGATGAGGCGTCCCACCAGGTCGTCACCGGCGAGCATGAACGCGGTGCGGTGCGAGACGCGCGCCGCCTGCTGCATGTTGTGCGTCACCACGACGATCGTGTAGTCGCTCGCGAGGTCCTGCATCAGGTCCTCAATGCGCTGTGTCGCGATCGGGTCGAGGGCGGAGCACGGCTCGTCCATGAGCACGATCTCCGGGTTCACGGCGATCGCCCGCGCGATGCAGAGCCGCTGCTGCTGGCCGCCGGAGAGCGCGAGCCCGGACTTCTTGAGGTCGTCCTTGACCTCGTCCCAGAGCGCCGCGCGCCGCAGCGACTCCTCGACCAGGCCGTCCATGTCGCCCTTGTAGCCGTTGATCCGCGCGCCGAAGGCAACGTTGTCGTAGATCGACTTCGGGAACGGGTTGGGGCGCTGGAACACCATGCCCACCACGCGGCGCACGTCCGAGGGGTCCACCTCGGCTCCGTAGATGTCCTCGCCGTCGATGAACACCTCGCCCTCGATGCGCACGCCGTCGATGAGGTCGTTCATGCGGTTCATGCAGCGCAGCAGCGTGCTCTTCCCGCAGCCCGAGGGGCCGATCAGCGCGGTGACGCGGTTGCGTGGGATGTCGAGCGAGACGTTGCCCAGCGCCTGCTGCGACCCGTACCACAGGCTCACGTTGCGGATTTCGACGGCGGGCGGGCTCGCGGGTGCGTCGTCCTCGGACGCCTGCGGCTGGAACGTCACACCGGCCGTCGCCGTCCCGGCGCCGGCGCCCGACTGCGTCGCGGTGCGCTCAGTGTCTCCGACCATCCTCGTACCCCTTACCGGCGCGCCGCCGGCCGCCTTGTATTAGCGCCCATAGCGGCGTCCTGTCCACTGCCGCAGGAATACGGCGAGTGCGTTCATCGAGAGCAGCACGAACAGCAGCACGATGATTCCCGTGGCCGCGAGGTCGTGGAAGTCGGCCTGCGGCCGGCTCACCCAGTTGTAGATCTGGATCGGCATGACCGTGAACGGGTCCAGCAGGTCCTCGGGCCGGAAGGCCACGAACGTCAGCGCCCCGATCATGATCAGCGGCGCCGTCTCTCCGATCGCCCGCGAGAGCGCGAGGATCGTCCCGGTGAGGATCCCCGGGAACGCCTGCGGCAACACGTGGTGCCACACGGTCTGCCACCTCGTCGCGCCGACGCCGTACGAGGCCTCACGCAGCGACGGCGGCACGGCCTTGATCGCCTCCTGCGCCGCCACGATCACGATCGGCAGGATCAGCAGCGCCATCGTCGCGCCACCGGCGATGATCGAACGGCCGAAGCCGCCGCCCACGCTGGGGCCGATGCCGATAGTGCCGCGCACGAAGATCTGCAGGCCGAGCAGCCCGAACACGATCGACGGCACCCCCGCGAGGTTCGAGATGTTGATCTGGATGGCCCTCGTCACGAAGTTCCGGGGCGCGTACTCCTCGAGGTAGATCGCCGCGCCCACGCCGATCGGGAAGGCGAGCATCGCCGTCGTGGCGATCAGCCAGAGGCTGCCCCACAGCGCCGACTGGAAGCCGGCCCGCTCGGGGAACCGTGACGGGAACGCCTCCAGGAACTCCCAGCGCAGGAAGCCGACGCCGTCGCGCCACACGTCGGTCAGCAGCACCGCGAGGAACACGATCCCGACCATGGTCCCGGCCATGCACAGGGCGAGGAAGCCGGTACCGACGGTCTGCCGGAACGACAGCCGCGGGACGTAGCTGTCGCGGGTGACGGTCGGGTGTCCGGCGGCCATCAGTCGTAGACCTCCCGGAAGCGCGCGGTGACGCGCGCTGCGATCACGTTCATCACCAGCGTCATCACAAACAACGTCAGCGCGACTGCGAAGATCGTGCGGAACTCGATCGTCCCGTGCGGCGTGTCGCCGAGCGAGACCTGCACGATGAACGCGGTCATCGTCTGGATGGACTCGAGGGGGTTCCACGTCAGGTTGGGCGTCGAGCCGGCGGCGATGGTCACCGCCATCGTCTCACCGACCGCGCGTGACGCCGCGAGGATGTACGAGGCGATGACGCCGCTCAGCGCCGCCGGGTAGACGACGCGCGTCGTCACCTCGAAGCGCGTCGAGCCGACCGCATAGGCGGCGTCGCGCAGGTCCTGCGGAACAGCGTGCAGCGCGTCGTCGGAGAGCGAGGAGACCATCGGGATGGTCATGATCCCGACCACCACCATGGCGGAGGCAGCGTTGAAGATCGTCGGCTCGGCGAAGTTGCCGATGAACGGCGTGACCGCCGTCAGTGCGAAGTAGCCGTACACGACCGTGGGGATCCCCGCGAGGATCTCGAGGATCGGCTTCAGCACGGCCCGCACGTTCGGGCTCGCGAACTCGGAGAGGTAGATCGCGGTCACGCTGCCGACGGGCACGGAGATGAACGCCGCGCCGATGGCGACCATCAGCGTCCCGCCGATGAGCGGCAGCACGCCAAACGCCTGGTTCGTGTACAGCGGTGTCCACTTGGTGCCGGTGAAGAACTCCCACGGCGACACGTCGCCGAAGAATTGGAGCCCCTCGATGACGAGGATGAGGACGATGCCCACCGTGGTGAGCACGGTCACGGCGGCGCACAGGAACAGCACCCACCCGATCGCCTGCTCGAACAGCTGGCGGCCGCGCCGCCGCTGGAACAGCGCCGACTGCGGCCCGCCTGTCGCTGCCGATTCGGCAGCCATCAGTCGCGTACTCCTCGCTCGGCCTAGCCGCCGCCGCCCGTGATGGCGGCCTCAAGGGAGGCGCGGGACTCGGCCAGCTCGCCTGCCGCGATGGCGGTGTAACCGACGTCCGTGACCAGGACGATGGCGTCGTCGCTCAGGAAGAACCGCACGAATTCGCGCACCTGCGGCTTATCTGCGAGCGACTGGATGCTGACGTAGATGTACAGCGGCCGCGACAAGGGGTAGCTGCCGCCGGACACCGTCTCGTCCGAGGGGATCACGCAGCCTTCCCCATCGTCGACGGCGACGACCTTCAGCTTGTCGCTGTTCTCGACGTAGTAGGCGTAGCCGAAGTACCCGGCCCCGCCCTCGGTGCCGGAGATGCCGGTCACCAGCACGTTGTCGTCCGTGGAGTTGGTGTAGTCGGCGCGTGAGGCGCCGCCCTCGCCGTTTACCTCCTCGGTGAAGAAGTCGAACGTGCCGGAGTCCGTGTCCGGCCCGAACAGCGTGATGTCCGTGCTCGGCCAGCTCGAGCGGACCTGGTTCCAACTCTTGATGCTGCCCTCGGATTCCGGGCTCCACAGGGTCGCGAGCTCGTCCATGGTGATGCACTCGAGGAAGTCGGTATCGGGGTGGGTCACCACGGCCAGGCCGTCCAGGCCGACGCGCAGCGGCAGGTACTCGATACCCGCCTCGGCGCAGGCCGCGACCTCGCTCTCCTTGATGGGGCGCGAGGCGTCGGAGATGTCGGTCTCGCCGTTGCAGAACTTCTGGAAGCCGCCGCCGGTGCCCGAGACCCCGACCGTGACGCGCACGTCGGGCGCGACCGAGCGGAACTCCTCGGCGACCGCCTCGGTCACGGGGAAGACCGTGCTCGAGCCGTCGATGGCGACGGAGCCGGAGAGCTTCTCATCAGCCGCACCAGATGCGGGGCCATCGTCGTCGTCACCGGCACAGGCTGCGGCGAGCATCGCCGCGGCAACGACCAGGCTTACGACGGAGAACAACCCTCGCCAGCCGTTCCAGTGCGTCAGCGTGTCAGCTCTCACCGTGTCACCCTTCGCAGGGCGCGTTCCTGCGCCCGCCGATGCGCGGTGGCGTGCCCCTGCTCATCTGGTCGTCGAGATTCCGCCACAGACCGATGCTCTGGCGGTCCGGTTAAGGCGGGATTAAGAGTCCGGGCTCCCTCTCCCGCCCCGCGGGGTATCCTCG
>VXTU01000015.1:0-1767 GCA_009837285.1 Chloroflexota bacterium
CGCCGCCCCTGTGCGCGCGGGCGAGGGCTATACTCGACGTGTTCGAGGAGGCGGGGATGTTCTTCATCAATGTCGTGCGGCAGTACGAGCGGGCGGTGATCTTCCGGCTCGGGCGTCACGTCGGGACGCGGGGACCGGGACTTGTGATCCTGATCCCGTTTGTCGACCAGGGTCAGCGCGTCGACCTGCGTGAGTTCGTCATCGAGGAGCCCAAGCAGACCTCGATCACCAAGGACAACGCGCTCGTCGATGTCGACTTCGTGGTGTTCCTGCAGGTGCAGGACCCCGACGCCGCGGTGCTCAACATCAACAACTTCGTCATCGCCGTCCGCAACCTGGCGACGACCTCTCTGCGCGCGGTCATCGGCGACCTCACCGTGGAGGACGTGCTCGCACGGCGCGAGGAGATCAACACGCGGCTGCAGGTCAAGATCTCCGAGGAGACGGTGCGCTGGGGCGTCGACGTGCGCTCGGTCGAGATCCGCGAGATCACGCCGCAGGCCGACATCCAGCACGCGATGACGCAGCTGCTCACCGCCGACCGCACCAAGCGCGCCCAGATCACCGAGTCCGAGGGCGAGCGGCAGGCCGCGATCAACGTCGCCGAGGGCAACAAGCAGTCCGCCATCCTGGAGGCCGAGGGCGTACGCGAGGCGTCGATCCTGCAGGCCGAGGGCTCGCGGCAGGCGCAGATCCTGGAGGCCGAGGGCTTCTCGATCGGCCTGCAGCGCATCTACGAGACGGCGCAGGGCGTCGACTCGAAGACGATGGGGCTGCAGTACCTGGACATGATGAAGCAGCTGGGCGCGGGCGACTCCACGAAGTGGATCATCCCGATGGACCTCGCCAGCGTCGCTGGCGGACTCAGCGACACGCTGTCCGGCCTCTCCCGCATGGGAGGGAACGGCGACGGCGGAGGAGCGAACGGCGACAGCTAGCAACCGGCGCGCGTGTCGGAGCCGGCCCAGAGGGTGCGCGCCGCAGGCGCGAGGCGGGCCGGCCCGCGTGTCTCGTGTGCAGGGCTCTGAGAGCCTGGTCTGCGAGTGACGCTTGAGGGCGTTCGCACTCCTCGCGATGGCCGTTGCGCTCGTCGTGTCCGCGGCTTCGGACGCCACGGCCACCGAGCACGATGCCGATACCGTCGCCGTCGAGGTACGCGTCTGGCAGGACGTCGACGACGCACGCATCATCCACGTTGGCGCTCGGTGGGCGGGTGGCTCGTGGCGGACGCTGGGGATGGTTCCGCTGGCGCTGAATGACGGCGTCACCCGCTCGGGATACCGCTACGGCGACATCGAGCTGGGCGTGGCATTGCCGGAGTGGGAGCCGCCGCTTCCCGTCGAGGTCCGTGTCTGGCAGCACCCACGGCCCGAGATCGTCTATGTCAGTGCGCGGCCCGCGGGCGGGTCCTGGCTGACGCTCGGGACCGTCCGCCTGCTCCTCGACGACGGCGTTGCGCCGACCGGGCAGCGCTTCGGCGACATCCGCTTCGATGTCCCGCTGCCGACGGGCGATGTCACGACATTCGCAGGGCAGCCTGGAGTGCGCGGCTACGCAGACGGGCCGGGCAGCGAGGCGCAGTTCAGCCGGTACTACTCGAGTGTGGGCCTGGGGTTGGACGTCGACCGTGACGGCAGCGTGGTGGTGGCGGATAAGTACAACCGGGCCGTGCGGGGCCTCGCCCCCGGCGGGGCGGGGGCCCCAAGACCCCGCGGGGACGGGCGGTGGGGGGGCGCGGGGCCCCCCCGCCCCGGCCCGAGCGCCGGG
>VXTU01000015.1:1777-28038 GCA_009837285.1 Chloroflexota bacterium
CGCGAAAAACCCCCCCCGGCGCCCGCCCCCCCGGCCCGCCGGACGGGACGGTGACCACGATCGCCGGCGGTAACGGGCTTGGCGTGCGCGATGGCCCCGCCGACACGGCCCAGTTCGCCGGGCCGAGGGATGTGGCGATCGCCCACGACGGCTCCATCTACGTGGCCGACACGGACGGCCACCGCATCCGCAAGATCGCACCGGACGGGTTCGTCTCGACGGTGGCGGGAGGTGGTCCCTACCTGGGACAGCGCGGTGTCGTCGGCCCGCGCATCATGTTCGCTGATGGACCGGCGTCGGAGGCCAGGTTCACCTCCCCGATTGGGATCGTCATCGACGACTTTGGCGACCTCTACGTCATCGAGCATCTCCGGCGGATCAGGCGGATCTCGCCTTCGGGATGGGTCTCTACGTTCGCTGGGTCGTCGATGGCGGGGCAGCGAGACGGTCCGGCGTCGAGCGCCCAGTTCTTCCAGCTGCTGGCCGTCGCCATCGACAAGCAGGGGGCGCTATACGTCCTCGAGACGGTCCAGGGCCCGTATTCGGTCTCTCTCCGCAAGGTCGGCCCGGACGGTGTGGTCCGGACACTCCGTCGGGATCGTTCCCCCGGCCTGGGAGGAACGCTCGCCCGGCCCGTGGGTCTTGCGGTGGACGACGACGGCCGGATCTACATCGCCAACATGGGCAGGCACCAGATCGTGCAGGTGACAGACGCCGGCGCGTTGGTCGCCGTGGCCGGAACAGGCGTCCCCGGCTACACCAACGGGGCGCTGGACCGGGCTCAGTTCAACGAGCCGGGCGCCATCGCCCTCTCGGACGATGGCGTGCTCTTCGTGGCGGACGAAGGAAACAACGTCATCCGCCGCATCGTCCTCGGAGACGGCGGCCTCGGGACGCCGGGCCTCGCGCTCGCCGAGCCCCGCGAGATCCCGCGCGTGGAAGGTGTGCAGAGCGAGGTCCTGACCGGTCAGCGAGGCTCAGGCCGCGCGGATGAATCCCGACTCGCCGACGGCCCGGCAGGAGCCGCGCTGTTCCACCGCCCGTGGGGGATGGCGCTGGACGCCGAGGGATACGTCATCGTCGCCGACTCGAGGAACCACGCGATCCGTCGCGTCGCCCCCGATGGGAGGGTGACGACCGTTGCGGGCGGGAACGGCAGGGGCGCGCTGGACGGGCCGTGCGACGAGGCTCAGTTCGCCGAGCCGCAGGGGGTCGCCGTGGACGACGCGGGGTTCATCTTCGTGGCGGACTTCGACGGGAACCGTATTCGCCGGATCTCCCCGGACTGCATCGTGACCACTATGGCGGGCGGCGGCGAGGTCTATGGCGTGCATGACATCAACCTGGGCACCCACCGGGACGGCCCGGCCATGCAGGCGCGGTTCCGCGGGCCCACGGACCTGGTCTTCGATCACGAGGGCAACCTGCTCATCCTCGAGGAGGGCCACAGCCGTATCCGCAAGCTCTCTCCTGACGGCATCGTTTCGACGATCGCCGGGGGGACCCCGCTGCCGCGAGAGGGACAGTCGCAGTGGAGCCGGGGCAGCAGCGATGGCCCCGCTCACAGCGCCCTCTTCTACTCACCGGACGGGATAGCGATCGACAACACGGGCAACATCTTCTTCACCGAGCGCGGCAGCGCCATCCGTCTGCTCGACCCGCAGGGCTTCGTCTCGACCGTGCTCGAGACGCCAGACTTCAGGTATGGAGGCGAGCTGTCCCCTTCCATCAACGGGATTGTGCTGGGGGCCGATGGGGCGCTCTATGTGGCGGACCCGCACTGGGGCAGAGTCGTACGAGTGACCCTCGACGGCATGCTCTCGATCGTCGTCGATGGGCTGTTCGGCGTCACCCGAGTAATCGCGCTTCCCGACGGAGCCCTGCTCGTCACGGATAGCAGCGACAACCTGATTCTGAAGATCACCTTCGAGGCCGAGCAGTAGCAGTCGAAGCCCGAACCGGGGCCGGAGCCGTCGCGTCGGCCGCTACTGGTAGCCCTCGGGCCTGCCGGTGTCCTCGCCCGGCTTGCGGGTGGGGGCGAGGTAGCGCACCGCGAGGACGCCGACGAACGCGCCGACGAGCAGCGTGATGGTGATGATGGTGCCGAGCACGATGGTCAGCACGCGCTGGATGCCGACGTCGGTGCCCCCGCCGCCAATCCAGATGCCGACGGCGATGGCGAGCGCGATCGCCGCGCCCGCGCCGAGGATGCCCCCGGTGGGGATGAACAGCTCCAGCACGATGAGCGCGGCGGCCAGCCCGATAAGCGCGATCGCCGTCTCGCCCGGCAGCAGCGTGCCGAGCCCGAGGAACGCGAGCAGCAGCGCGATGGCCCCGGCCGTGCCGGGCAGGAACGAGCCGGGCGCAAAGAAGAACTCGGTCGCGAGCCCGATCATCCCGACAAGCAGCAGCAGCGAGACGATGAACGGGTCGCTCACAATCGCCAGCACGCGCTCGTAGGGGTTGAACTCGTTCTCGACGCGCGGCGCCGTCGCGAGCTGCAGCTCGACCGTGCTGCCGCCGATCAGCGTGACTTCACGCCCTTCAATGGCTTCGAGGAGCGCGGCCTCGGTCGCGGCAACGAGGTCGACGACGTTGAGCTCGAGGGCCTCGTCGGGTGTGGCGGAGCGCGCATCGCGGACGGCCTCCTCGGCCCAGTCGGCGTTGCGGCCGTGGAGGTCGGCGACTCCGCGGGCGAACGCGACGGTGTCGTTGGTGACCTTGCGGCCGAGCGCGCCCTCGACGTCCTCGCCGGTGGCGGTGATGGGCGTGGCTGCGCCGATGGTGGTGTTGGGCGCCATGGCGGCGACATGGCCGGCCATGGTGACGAAAGTGCCCGCCGAGACGGCCTGTGCGCCGGCGGGCCCGACCCACGTAATGACGGGCACCCCGGCGTTCTCGATGCGGCCGACGACGCGCTTCATCGCCTCAAGCTCACCCCCCGGCGTGTCGACGCGCACGAGCACGGCGCGCGCGTTGGTCTCCTCGGCGTGGTCGAGCGTGCGCTCGATGTAGCGGTCGAGCACGTGATTGATGGGGCGGTCGATGGTGACGACGTGGAGCGCGCCAGGTGTGTCGTCGGGCGCGCAGGCAGCGGCGAGCGTGGCGAGGGCGAGGAGGGCGGCGAGGGGAGCGAGTCGGCGCCGCAGCATCGAACGAGTCATGGCCGAGCCTCCGTGTGGGCGCTCAGGTCGCCACATCCACCATAACCGGCACGATAACCCGGATGGGTGCGGTCAGAGCTCCCGCGCGAGGTCCTCGTCGCGGCCGGCAAAGACGAGCGCGTCGCCGGGCCCGATCACGCGGTCGCGTACCGGGTTGAGCTCGACACGGTCGTCGCGCACGACGATGAGCAGCCGGCGTGTGGTGTCGCCGGTGTCGACGGCGGCCAGCGGCTGCCCGTGGAGGTGGGGCGGCGCCGGGTAGACGCCGATGCCGTAATCCGCGTTGAGCGAGAGGTAGTCGCGAGCAGCCTCGACGCGCAGCAGGTGCGCGAAGCGCTCACCGCCGTCCTGCTCGGGCTGCACCACGCGGCTGACGCCGACGCGCTGCAGGATCGAGGCGTGCAGGTCCGTCGAGGCCTTCGCATAGATGGCGGGGACTCCCAGCGCCTGCAGGTTCATGGCCGCGAGCACGCTGGCCTCGAGGACGCCCGTGGCGACGACCGCGGCGTCCATGCCGCCGACACCGAGGTCGCGGAGCGCGAGCTCGTCGGTGATGTCGGCGACGGCCGCCTTCGTGCAGTGCGGCGCGGCGCGCTGCACATTGCCCTCGTTGGTGTCGACGGCGAGGACCTCGTGGTCGAGCTTGCCGAGTTCGTTGATGAGGCCGGAACCGAAGCGGCCCAGCCCGAGCACGGCGATCTGCATGGTGCGCTCCTCTCGCTGCGGTGTCCGCTACCCGATTCGCACCCGCCCGTGGGCGTAACGGTAGCGCTCCTGCGGCCGGTCGGGGATCGAGAACGCGACGATCATCGGTCCGAGCCGCCCGATGAACATCAGCACGGTGGCCAGCACGACGCTCGGCGTCGAGAGGTCGGGCGTGATCCCGAACGTCCAGCCGATGTTGGCGAGGGCCGACAGCGTCTCGAACAGGACGGGCAGCAGCGGACGGTCCTCGAGCATGAGCATCAGCCACACGCCCAGCCCGAGGAGGATCACGCCCAGCGAGGCCACCGCGACCGCACGGAGCACGATCGCCTGCGGGATCTCACGGCCGAACGCCTGGGCGCTGTGACGCCCTCGCAGGGCCGAGATCATGGCGAGGATCGTGATCATGAAGGAGCCGACCTTGATGCCGCTCGCGCTCGACGTGGACGCGCCGCCGATGAACATCAGGGGCAACAGCAGCATGACGCTCGCGGTGTGCAGCTCGGCGATGTCGACCGTGGTCATGCCGGTGGTGCGGTTCGCGGCCATGAAGAACACGTTCGCGAACGCGTGAATCGGGCTCAGCTCGCTGATCGGGTCGTGCTCGACCCACTCGGAGACCGCGAACATCATCATGCCGACGACCTGCAGCGACACCATGCCGATCACCACGAGCCGCGTGTCGAGCGTCCAGCGTCGCACGCCTGCGCGCAGGTTGAAGACGGTGACGAACGAGAGCGCGCCGATGAACGTCGAGACGCCCATCACGATGATCGGGTAGGGATCCTCGACCTGGCCGGTGAAGCTGCGCGATCCGCCCATCAGGTCGAAGCCGGCGCAGTTCGCTGCGGAGAGCGCGTGAAAAAAAGCTCGCCACACCGCGGTCAGCGGGTCCCACTGTGCCAGCGACCACGGGAGGAGCAGGAGGAACGTCGTGGCCTCGAGCGTGAGCATGAACAGCGCCGCGCGACGCATCAGGCGTCGCATATCGCGTTCGCCGTCGCCCATCAGCTCGATGCCGAAGAAGTCGCGGCCGCGCAGCCCGAACTGACCGCCGACGAGGAGGATGAGCATCCCCGCGTAGATGGTGACGCCCAGCCCGCCGAGCTGGATCAGCACGAGGATCACGGCCTCGCCGAAGAGGCTGAAGTGCTCGGCCGTGTCGAAGCGCACCAGGCCGGTGACGCACAGCGCGGACGTCGAGGTGAAGAGGGCGTCCCAGCCGTTGGTCCACTCGCGCGACTCGGAGGCAATGGGCAGCGCCAGCAGCAGCGCGCCGAGCGCGATCAGCCCGGCGAACGCGGCGGGCACCATCCACGGCTGCGGCCGGAAGCGGCGGCGGCGAGTGAGCGAGACCTGCACCGTCTCCGGGCGCTGACGGCGACGCCGCACGACGACGTTGCCGGGGAGCCGCTGACCGAGTCGTTGCATCCCAGCCTCGCGTAGACCCGCCGCATGACAGCGTACGCCCGCGCCGGACCGCGCGCAGCATCCCCCGTCGCCCGATGCGGCTGCCGCCGCGCGGCCGCTACTACGGCACGACGACCACGACCGTCGCCTCGACGGGCCCGTCGCCGCTCACATACGGCTGGTGGGCGTTCGAGGTGAGCGTCACGCGTACCTCGCGCTCGCCGGCCGCGAGGCCGCCGAGGAAGTACCACGGGCCGTAGACGCGGCCGACCTTCACGCCATCGACGTAGATGTGGGCGTGCCCCTCTCCGGACAGGTGCTCGCCGTTGACCGACAGCGGTGCGAACGCGAATCCCGTGGTGTCGATGCGCACGTTCACGCCACCCGCGCTGTGCGAGTCGGGCTCGACGCGGATGGCGACGGTCATGTCGGCCGCCGCCTCGACCACATCGCCGCCCGAGTGCGCGTGGGCGCCGTCCTCGCCCGGCTCGGGCACGGTGACCGTCCGCACGGCGTCGACGAGCTTCGTCCCCTGGATGTAGTCGGCGTGCGAGTTGGTGTTGAGCGCGACGCGGATTTCGTGCTCGCCGGGGGTCACACCGACGAGGTGGTAGTAAGGGCCGTAGAGCCGCGTGATCTTCACCCCGTCGACGTAGAGGTGGGCATGACCGGTGCCTGGGTCGTCGTCGGCGTTCACGGACTCGGGTGTGAACGTGAAGCCCGTGGTCGTCAGGTGGATGTTGAGCCCGGAAACAGAGTCGGGCTCGACATGGAGCGACACCGACATGTCCTCGGGCGCCTCGACGGCGGCGACCATGGCGTGCGTGCCGCTCATGGACGGCATGGCGCCGGATTGAGCGCCGCCGTCCGCTTCGTCGTGGCTGTGCGTGGAGTGGTCGTGCTCGGCGCAGGCGGTCGAGAGCGCGGCGAATGCGAGCACTGCGACTGCGATCAGCAGCCGCCGAAGTCTGGAACGCATCGAGTGCGTCTCCTCCGTGATGTGAGTCACGACCTCGCGACCGGGAAGGCCGGCGAGGACGATCAGGTCGGGAGTGTGTGGGGGTCGGCTACAGCCGAGGCGGCTGTGTGGGAACCAGAAGCGGGTGATCGGCAGGCGTGCGAGTCACGCTCGCGGCCGCATGGATCGTGTCGGCGGCCACCGCGAGCGCTGTCCCGACGCCCGGCAGGGCGAGGCCCGATGCCGAGCCCGGCGACCCGTCGTCGCCGTGCGTGAACACGATCTCCGTGCGCTCGTGCTGCGTCCCCGTCCTTGAGTCGTCGGCCACGATGTCGGCCGCGACTGGGTGGAACGCGAGCGCGTCGAACAGCGTCGACGCATCGCGAGCGCGCGTGCCGTGGTCGTCCCACGGGTGGTCGTGGTCCGGGACGACGACGCCCGCCGCGTGGAGGTGGCCGTGGTCGGGCCGGTACGCGGCGAGGTCGGTGGACGCGATCGGCGTGAGCACGGGCGTCAGCATCGCAAGGACGCCGAGGGCGGCGAGCACTCGCGGTGCAGCCCAGTAGATCAGGCGTTTCCCGACTCCTCGTCGTATCCGCATCGAACCGATCTTCTTCGCGAGCACGCCGGGCGTCCACCGCCTCACTCGAAGTCGACCTAGAATCCGGGGGCATGAATGGCTCAACGGACGGACGCCGGACGCTGCACCGGGGCGCCCTGCGCGTCATGCTCGCCTCGGTCGCGGTGAGCGCGCTGATGGGCTGCTACGCGGTGCTGCGCGAGGACTTCGGCGAGACCGAAGGCAAGCTGCTGCTCAGCACCCTCTCGATCTTCGGCACGAGCATGATCACGCTGGCGTGCGGGGTCGCATGGGAGCGCGACCGGCTGAGCGTAGTGCCGCCGCTGGGCATCGCCCTCGGATTGCTCGGACTGGTGCTGCTGCTCGGGGTCATCTGGGCCGAGCCGGATACGGACGGTGACCTGCTGTGGCGAGGACTGGCGACGGAGATCACGCTCGCGCTGGCGGCCACGCACGCGAGCCTGATCAGCATCTTCGGTCTGAGGCGGCGCTATCGGGCTGTGCCACTCGCGACGTACGCGCTGAACGCACTGCTCACAGCCACGACGCTCCTGTGGATCTGGTGGGAGCCGGACTGGGACGACGCGTTCGGTCGCTTATACGGAGCGCTGATCGTGCTGGTCATCGCGGCGACGATCGCCATTCCCGTTCTCCGGCGGCTCGATGGCCCCGTCCTGGAGGCAGAGCGCAGTGACACCCCGGTACGCTTTTGCCCGATCTGCGGGTCGGTCCTTGACCCGCCGGGCGCTGCGGCGTGCGAGGTCTGCGGGGCGACATTCGAGGTGCGGGTGACCACGCCGCAGGCGCCGAGGGGGTGAGCGCGGCGGCCGGAACGCAACGCGCTCGCCGGGCTACGTCTGGGCGCTCGTATACTCGATGCGCGCGGAGAGGACCGGCATGTTCAGGACGATCGGGCACACCTTCGAGCTGATGAAGATGAGCTGGCGTGTGCTCATGATGGACCGCGAGCTGATCCTGTTCCCCATCATGTCCGGCGCGGGACTGCTCGTACTCGTGGGCGTCATGCTCGGCGTCGGCGGCGCGACGGGAACCCTCGACCGCGTCGGCGAGGGGTCGTCCGAGTCGCTCGGGGCCGTGGACGCGATCCTCGGGGCAGCGTTCGTGTTTGTGTCGTCGGCGATCGTGATCTTCTTCAACGCCGCGCTCATCGCCGCCGCGCTGGAGCGACTGCGCGGGGGCGACCCGAATATCGCTTCAGGCCTGCGCGCGGCGAGCGCGCGCCTGCCTCAGATCCTCGCGTGGGCGCTCATCACCGTGATCGTCTCGATGATCCTGCAGGCGCTGCGTGAGCGCGGCGGGATCGCCGGCAGCATCGCGTCGATGATCGGCGGCGTGGCGTGGAGCCTCGCGACCTTCTTCGTCATCCCCGTGCTGGTCACAGAGGGGGTCGGGCCGATCGAGGCGATCAAGCGCTCGGCCGGCCTGCTGCGGCAGACGTGGGGGAACCAGGTGACCGCGAACTTCGGGTTCATGATCGTCGGCCTGCTCGCCGTCCTCGTGGCGATCGTGCCCGCGGCGCTGCTGTTCTTCGTGCATCCGCTGCTCGGCATCGCCGTGGGCGTGCCGCTCGTCGCGGTCGCGATCGGCACGGTGCAGGCGCTCGAGGGAATCTTCAAGGCCGCGCTCTACGACTACGCCCGCGGCGACGATCCGCACGGCTTTGACCGCGACACCCTCGCGAGCGCCTACCGCTCGATGTAGCGGGTCGAGGCAGCTCGCGCCGCCCGCGCGGGCGGTCTTCAGGCGTCCGGGATCAGGTCGCGGGTCAGTTCCGCGTGGCCGAGATGGCTCGATACGTGCGTGATGGTTGCGACTAGCAGCTGCCGCCCGCTCTCCGTGCCCCGGACGGGGTGCTCGAACGTCTCGATCAGCGCGGTCGCCGGGATGCGTGACAGCGACGCGGGGATACGCTCGCGCAGCGAGGCCCAGCGCCCCTCGAGCGCCTCCGAGGTCTGCCCGGACGACGCGAACTCGGCCGCGCGGTCACGCTCGCCGGGCTCGCCGCCGAGCATGAACAGCGTCGCCTGCTCGGCCACGCCGAGGGCGTGCGAGGCCAGGACGTAGAGGCTGTTCGCGTCCTCGTCGGCTCGAGGGCCGGTGGCCGGCCGCCAGTTGAGCTGGTCCCCGTCGAGCCCGCCGGTGAGGCCGACGAGCTGGTTGAGGGCGCTCTCCAGCTGGCCCCACGCCGTCTCGATCTCGTTGCTGGCGAACTCCGGCATGCCGTCCTCCCGGGTGCTCCTCGACGCGAGGATACCCCGCGGGCCGACACAGTCGGCGTACGACGCCCAATCGAGCTCGCCGCCCGTCCATACTGCACGCGGGATCGCGATGAGGCGCGCGTCGGGGCGCGTCGAGGGATCGAGGTGACGCATGCCGGGGCCACTCGCGGGAATCAAGGTGTTCGAGGTCTCGCAGATCTACGCCGGACCCTACGCAGGGCTGACGCTCGCCGACCTCGGCGCCGACGTCGTGAAGTGCGAGCCGCCGGGCGGCGAGGCCGGGCGGCTCTGGGGGCAGTTCGCGCCGGGCGAGAGCAAGGACTTCCACACCCTCAACCGCGGCAAGCGCAGCCTGGTGCTGGACCTGAGCACCGAGGCAGGCCAGGCGGCCGTCCACCGACTCATCCCGGACTTCGACGTCTTCCTGATCAACGCCCGCCCCGGCGTGCCGGAGCGGCTCAACGTCGACTACGAGACGCTGATCCAGTACCGGCCGGACCTCATCTACCTCGAGAACACCGGGTTCGGCGACCGCGGTCCGAGCGCCCTGCGCTCCGGCTCTGACGTCGTGCTGCAGGCGTACAGCGGGCTGATGGCGGCCGACGCCAAGGTCGACGAGTACGGCGCGCCGGACTTCATCACGGCGACCGCACCCGGCGACTTCCACGCCGGGCTCGGCGCGGCGCTCGGCGTGGTGGCGGCGCTCTACCACCGGTCGATGACCGGCGAGGGACAGCACATCGCCTCGACGTTGCTGGCGGCGAGCCTCAGCCTCGCGAGCCCGTTCGTCACGAAACTCCCGGTGTTCGACGCGATCGTCACCGACGTGCGCATGGATGCCGTCCGCGACGCCAGGAGCCGCGGGGCGACCTACAGCGAGCAACTCGCGATCAAGGGCGACCTGTTCGCGTCCGTGGGCAAGGCGTCGAGGCTCTACTACGGCGGCTACAACACGAAGGACGGCGCGGTCATCCTCGGCGCGCTCACGCCGGCCAACCAGGACCAGTTCCGGCGCGCCATCGGCGTCGAGGACGACCCCACGGCCGCCGAGGACTTCAACGCGCTCTCCCCGGAAGGCGACGCCGCCGCTGACGCGATGCTGGAGCGCATCCGCGACATCATGGTGACGAAGACGGACGACGAGTGGCTCGAGATCTTCGACGCCGTCGGCGCCCCCGCCTCGCGCGTCCAGTTCCCCGAAGAGCTGGCGGACGACCCGCAGGTGCAGGCGATGGGCTACATGCTGGACCTGGAGCACGAGCTGACGGGCCCCGAGCGGCTGGTCGGCCCCATCGTCCAGATGTCGAAGACCCCGACGGGGAGCAACCTGGCCTCACCGCCCCTCGGCCGCCACACCGACGAGATCCTGCGGGAGCACGGCTACGACGACGCCGAGATCGCCGCGCTGCGCGCGGCAGGCGGGACCGACTAGCGAGCGATGCGAGATCAGTCGCCATCCTCCGCCTCCGCTGCACCATGCGCTCAGCGCCCGATAGACTGGCGCCATGACGAACGTTGATCGCGCCGCCATTGATCCATCAACTTTGGACGCCGAAGAAGCGCCGGACGCTGCCCTCCCCGAGCAGGAACGGGTTTACCGAGCCCCGGCACGCTTTGGCCATGTGCCTGTTGCCCGCGAACCGCTCGGCTGGGATCCGAGGAACCCGGGGTTCCGCAACCACTACCCCAACGTGCGCCTGCCGACGCAGGTCGTTGAACGCGTCAGCCTGGGGGAGCCCAAGCTCGAACCGAACCGCCTCATCTGGGGCGACAACCTGCATATCATGCGGACGCTCGCCTCCGAGAGCGTCGACCTCATCTACATCGACCCACCGTTCTTCTCGAACCGCGTCTACAACGTGATCTGGGGCGATGAGCACGAAGAGCGCTCGTTCTCGGACATCTGGGAGGGCGGGCTCGATGGGTATCTGATCTGGCTCAACGCGCGACTGTACGAGATGAAGCGCCTGCTCAAGCCCACGGGCTCCATCTACGTCCACTGTGACTGGCACGCCAGTCACTACATCAAAGTGGAGATGGACAAAGTCTTCGGCTACCAGAATTTCCAGAATGAGGTCGTGTGGTCGTATCGGACAGGCGGCAGCAGTAAGTCATCCTTCGCGAAGAAACATGACGTAATACTCTTCTATGCGAGGGCTCGGCGTTACACCTTTGTCCAACAGAAGGAGAAGGCTTACACCAAGAGCAAGAGCCGAAGGCCCGGTGTGCACAACTATGGAGCCGGCACCGCAGAGTTCTTCGAGGACGAGGGCGGCGTCTACAACTTCGTCAATATGCGGGATGTGTGGGAAATACCCTACATCAACTCGCAGGCTTCTGAGCGTGTGGGCTACCCGACTCAGAAGCCGGAGGCACTGATCGAACGCGTCATCCTAGCGTCCTCGAATGAGGGTGATACAGTGCTTGATGCCTTCGTTGGAGGTGGAACGACGGCCGTTGTCGCACAGCGTCTTGGCCGACGCTGGATCGCCATTGACCAGTCGCGGGTGGCGGCCGCAGTAACTGCTGAGCGACTCAAAAGCGCGACCCTCGAGCGCGAGCTCGGCGACGCGCCGATTCCTGACTTCAACATTGAGCACTGGGGCGTGTACGAGGCAGAAAGGCTCTCTTCTCTGCCGGGCGGACGATTCCGTAACTTCATCCTAGACTGCTACGACGCGCGCATCCCAAGCGCTGACGACGGCATCCACGGCTACAAGGGGAGTCAGGCTCGTGTTCCGGTGTGGGTTGGCGGCTCTTCTCTCACTTCGGCTGTGGGTGCGCGTGAAGTGAACGACTTTGCCCAAGCGATCGCCCGGCTCGACCGGTACCAGGGTGACGAGGGACTGCGGGACGGCGTTATGCTCGCGTGGGGCTTCCGCCCGGACGCGCGCCACGCGGCCGACGAGTTGCGCGAACGCGAGGGCGTCTCGCTCGCCTTCGTGCGGCTCCAGCAGGTCACCATCGACTCGCCGGCGTTCCGTCAGCACATCACCCGGCAGTCGACTGAGCGTGGCGATTACACCGGCTTCCTGACGTTCGTACAGCCGCCCCTGGTGCGGGTGGCGCATAGAAGGGTACGCCCGCTCCACTACGAGTTCGACGCGAGCGATACGCAAGCCCAGAACGCCGACGCGAAGATCCTTAACGTGCAATGGGACTTCGACTACGACGGCGTCACGTTCCGCGCCGGTCGCGGCGAATGGTTCCACCGCAAGAGCAAAGGAGGCGCGCCCGTCCTCGACGCCCAGCACTCGTTCGAGCGGCCCGGCCTTTTCCGCGTCGCCTGCCGCGTACAGGACGACAAGGGCGGCGAGGGCGAGTGGAGCGGCGAGATAGAGGTCGAGTAGATCGATGCAGAACGCGTTCCTCCCGCACGAGGACGACTTCGCCCTCTGGGTCGAGGGCGGCTTCATGCCCTCGGCGCCGGAGACGCAGGATTACCTGCGGTTCCTCGCGGACCCCGACGACGAGGGACGGCCAAAGCCGGGCGGGCTCTGGCCGCACCAGTGGGACGCGCTGCTGCGCGTGATCTACGCGCGCGAAGTGCGGCGGCGCGATTTCTGGGACGACGGCGTCCTGCTTAACATCGTGACGGGTGGCGGGAAGACGGCGCTGATCGCCGCGACCATGGTCTGGCTCCGCCTCGCGCACCATGTCCAGCGCTTCGTCATCCTCTGCCCGAACCTTATCGTGCGGGACCGCCTCGAAGCCGACTTTCGCGGCGGCAAGGTGTTTATCGAGCGCGACTTGATCCCGCCCGGCGCCATCGTCACGGCAGACGACTTCGCGCTGACCACGCTTGGGGGATCGTCTGCGGCCACCGCTAGCGACCTCTTCGGCGCGAACGTGGTGCTCGCCAACATCCACCAGTTCTATCAGAGCAGCACGACCGGTCGGCAGAACCTTTGGAGCCTGTTGCAGGCCGACCAGACACCCTTCGCCGTATTCAACGACGAGGCGCACAACACGCCCGCGCCAGAGTACGACGCCACGCTGCGCGAACTGCATGACCATGCTGGCTTCCGGTTCCGCCTCGACACCACGGCCACCCCAGACCGCGCCGACGGCAAGCCCGTCGACAGCCGGATGATCTGCGAGTACGGCATTCCGGAAGCACTGAACGATCGCGTGATCGTCATGCCCGTGGTGTACCAGCCGGATATCGAGACCGTGGAGTTGACCTACACCGACGCGGCGACCGGCGAGAAACGGCGGGTCGAGGAGATCGATTGGGACGAGGTCGAGCGGGCCGGGCTCAGCGCTACCCAGTGGGTGACCGACCCGAAGCCGATGAGCCAGCAGATCAGCATCGCACTGAACCGCCTCGAGGAGGCAAAGCGCAACGCTCACGGCCGCTACCAGCCGATCCTGTTCGTGGTGGCAGTCTGCATCGCCGACGCGAACGCCGCGAAGCGCATGCTCGAGGACCAATTCGGCCTGCGCACACTCATCGTGACTCAGGACGAGGACCCGCAGGCTCGGGAGGACGCCGCTGCTATTGGGACGAGCGGCCGATACGACGCGGTCGTGAGCGTGGCGATGCTGCGAGAGGGCTGGGACGTCCCGGAGGTTGGGGTCATTCTGCTGCTCCGCAAGTTCGGCAGCAGGGTCTACGGGCCTCAGGTCGTCGGGCGAGGCCTTCGACGCGTGCGCCGCACTCGGGCCGGCGAGGCTATCGACCCGGGTGAGCCCCAGATCTGTGCGATCGTCGATCACCCGAAGCTTGAGCATGAGTGGCTTTGGGAACTCCTGAATGCGCGCGTTCGCGGCAACGTCGGTGTGGACGAGGCGTTCGACGAGCGCGAAGACCTCCCGGAGCCACCTCCGCGCCAGGAGCTCGTCCGCCCGGACCTCGTGATCACCATCCCGGACCCGATGGATGATGGGACCGAACTCGACCCAGTCACCGCGGATCCCACAGCCGACCCCGCCCGTGACTGGCGGGAGAAGCTCGCCTCCATCGAGTACGAGACTGAGACGGTCGAGATTACCCGTGTCGACCTCAGTGGCGTGACTGGACGCGAACTCGGTCCCGACGGATGGACTCACCAGCGCACCGCGCCTGACGAAGCCGGGGCGCCACCCCTCACCGATCTCACGCCCGCCGAGCTGCGAACGTATCTTCGGGAGCGTCTCAACGCGATTGCGGAGCAGGCGACGGTCGAGGCCGGTTACCCCGCGCTGCTCCGGCGTCACGTATACCCGCCGTTGCTCGACCATGTCTCGGAGCGCTGGCTCGACGGTGCCGAGATCCCGTTCGCGGAGAAGTCCGCCCTTCGGGTCGCCGCTTCGAGGTTGCCCCAACTCGAACGCCTCTTGGCGGCGCACACCGACATTGTGAGCGGGATGATCGAGCATCACACAGACGCTGACGCCAAGAGGAACTGACGATGCCTCTCGGCAAGCGCGGCCAGTACGGCGCACCGACGAAGAGCGCGTGGAGCTTTGAGATCTATGACAGCGACCTCGAGCGGCGCATGATGGAGCGCCTTGAGGCCGACCCGACGGTACGCAAGTGGACGAAGCGCCACGGCATCACGATCCGATGGCTTGACGACCGGCACCGCCGCCACTCTTACCGTCCCGACTTCCTGGTCGAGTACGTAGACGGCAGGCTCGAGATCATCGAGGTCAAGGGAGCCGGCTTAGTCGACTCGTCGGCCGTCCAACGCAAGCGCGCATCGGCCGAGCTCTGGTGCAGGCGGCGCGGCATGGAGTACTCGATAGCGACTATCGAGTGACGCGGCTCTCTCCTCCTAGCGCGCGACCGAGGACGGCTCTCGCGCTGCGTCGCCGAGCTCGTCGGCACCCTCGCCGCGGCCGTCGCGGCGCAGTAGCGCGGTGAGGGGCGATCGGCCGACGCCGATCTCGCGCCGCTCGAACGTCACGAGGGCGAGCCCCCAGCAGACCAGCGCGGCGGCGAGCAGCCCTCCCTGATGCCACCACACGGTGCCCTCGGTCAGCACGCGCTGGGCGTCCGAGTAGTAGTACGGGGTGAGGTAGCGCAGCCCCTCGATCGAGTTCACGAGGCCGACGGCGATGTAGAGGGCGTAGGCGAGGAAGGCCGCGGCGGCCATCAGCGCCCATGCGCGGCCGCGCGTGGGCGTGAGGGTGGCGATGAGCATCGTCGCGGCCAGCACGAACCAGGTGAACGTGAGCAGCGAGAGCGGCGCCACCGCCAGCTCTCCGACCGCCACGTGGCCCTTGAGGTCGACCCACGGCGCGGTCAGCAGGAAGCCGACCCCCGCGAGCAAGAGCACGCCGACGATGGCAACCGCCCCGCCGACGGCCTTGCCGAGGAAGAGCGCGCGCCGGGCGAGCGGCTGAGAGAGCACGAGCTCGAGCGTGCCCACACCCTCCTCGCGCGCCAGCAACCCGCCGCCGACGATGATTGCGAAAACCGTCAGCAGCACCGGCGCCCACGTGAAGAACTCCACCTGGAGGTACTCGCGCGGATTCCCCAGATCCTCGATCGCTCCGAAGCCGATGTTCTCCAGTTCGACGCCCTCGAACTGCTCGGAGATAGCGGGGTAGAGCAGCACGAGCATCGCGGCGAGGCCGGCAAGCCCGAGGCCCCACCCGACGACCTGCCAGCGCAGGTCGCGCAGGGTCTTGCGGACGATCGTGCGATCAGGCACGTACGCCCGCCCCCGCCGGCTCCTCGTAGTACGACAGGAACAGCTCCTCCAGCGTGATCTCGTGAGTTTCGAGGGTCTGGACGCGGTGCTCGGCGAGCGCCTGGATCAGCGCGTGCATCGCGTCGTGCGTTTCGAACACGGCGTCGTGTCCCTCCAGCGAGACGAGGCGCACCCCCGGAACGCGGTCAAACGACCCGGGTGGCGGGGCCTCGTCGAACGTCACGGTCACGCGGCGCGGTGCGAGACGGCGCTGCTCGGCGAGGTCGTTGACGGCGACGATGCGGCCGCTGCGCAACATGGCCACGCGCCGGGCGAGTTGCTCCACCTCGGCGAGGACGTGCGAGGAGAAGAACACCGTCCGCCCCTCGTCGACCGCCTCGCGCAGGATCGCCTCGACCTCCTCCTGCACGAGCGGGTCGAGGGCGTTCGTGGGCTCGTCGAGCAGGAGCACGTCGGGCTTCGCCATGAGCGCGATGACGAGGCCGACCTTCTGGTAGTTGCCGCGCGACAGCGCGCCCACGCGCCGCGTCCGGTCGAGGTTGAGCCGCTCGACGAGCTCCTCGCGGTAGCGCTCGTCTACACCGCCGCGGAGCGCGGCGACGAGGTCGAGGCAGTCCTCGACGGTGAGCGAGTCGTAGAGCGCGAGGTCGCCGGGGAGGTAGCCGCAGCGGCGGCGCACCTCGATGGTGTCGCGCTGCGCGTCGAAGCCGAGCACCTCGGCGCGCCCGGCGTTGGGGCGGATGAGGTCCATGAGGACGCGGATGGCGGTGGTCTTCCCGGCTCCGTTGGGCCCGAGGAAGCCGAAGAACTCGCCGCGCGGCACATCCAGGTCAATGCCGTCGAGGGCGCGCACGTCGCCGTACGACTTCACGAGGCCCTCGAACCGGATCGCCGGGGTGTCGCTCATCGCCGTCCCGCCCATCAGCGTACCCAGCGTAGCCGACGGGGTTGGCCTCGTGCCGCGTACGGTGGTGCGTGCGATGCTGCGCCGCGAACGCGCGCGGCTGCGACAGGGGCGGCGATGACCTTCCGGGACGCGGGCATCGAGGCGGTCGTGTTCGACTGGGGCGGCACGCTCTCGACCCATGCCACCTCGGTGCGCGTTGAGGAGCTGTGGCGCCCGGCCGCCGCCGTGCTGGCGGCGCACGTCTCCCGGTCGCCCGAGGAGATCTGGGCTTGCCTCGCGGCCACTGAGGACGACTTCTGGCAGCGCACCGAGACGCACCAGCGCGCCGGCACACTCGCCGGGATTGTCGCCGAGGCGCGTGACCGGCTCGGCGTCGACGTGCCGGAGGAGGCGCTCGATGCTGCCGCGCTAGCCTACCTCGACGCGTGGGAGCCGCACATCGAGCACGACACGCAGGCCCCGCCGACGCTTGAGGCGATGCGTTCGGCGGGGTTGCGCACGGCGATGCTGTCCAACACGCACTGGCCGCGCGAGTACCACGAGCGCTTCCTCGAGCGTGACGGCCTGGCGCACCTGCTCGACGCTCGCGTCTATACGTGCGAACTCGACTACATGAAGCCGCACCCCGCGGCGTTCGAGGCAGCGCTCGCAGCCGTCGGCGTGAGCGACCCCGCGCGCGCCGTGTACGTCGGCGACCGGCCGTTCGACGACATCTTCGGCGCGCAGCGCGCCGGGCTGCGTACGGCGCTCCGCATGAACCCGCTCGTGCCGGGGTATGACGTGGTGCCGGACGTCGAGATCGGTGGGCTGCCGGAGCTGCTCACGCACCTCGGCCTCGACGGATAGCAGAGTTCCGGCTCCCTCTCCCGCCCGCGGGGTATCCCCGCGTCGAGGCAAGCGGCGGGCACAGCCCGCTGCTCGCCGACCCGGCCGTGCCGCGGGAGAGGGTTGGGGTGAGGGTCCGAGAGCGCGGGCGTGCGCAGACCCCCTCACCCTCACCCTCTCCCCCGCAGACGGGGGCGAGGGGATCAGAGTTCCAGAGGCTACAGGCCGCGGACTGCCGCGCCCTCGTGGCGCAGGAGCCAGCGCTTGCGGTCGAGGCCGGAGGCGAAGCCGCCGAGTGACCCGTCGGCCGCGATGACGCGGTGACAGGGCACGACGACCGAGATGGGGTTGCGGCCCACCGCCCCGCCGACGGCGCGCGCCGCGCCCGGCTGCCCGATGTCGAGCGCGATCTCGCCATACGAGGTCGTCGCGCCGCACGGGATGGCGCGCAGTGCCTCCCAGACGCGCTGCTGGAATGCCGTGCCGCGCGGAGCGAGCGGCAGGTCGAGCTTGCTATCCGAATCCACGAACCACGCCGTGAGGGCCTCGACGGCCGGCCGAGCCGCGTCTTCGTCATACGCAGCGGTCTCGCCGCAGTCCGCCTCGAGGCGGCCGATCTCGACGTCGAGGTCGTGTTCAGGCGTGAGGAAGTCGATGCGGTGCACGCCGGCGTCGGAGCCGCCGACGAAGAGCGTGCCGAGATCGGTGTCGAAGGTGTCGTACCAGGCCATGCGGGGCGCCTCGAAGGTTCCGGGGGAGTGGCGTCATCGTACCGCGCGAGGGCCGTGTGGTGGTCGCTGGCACGGCAGCTCATCCAGCGTACAATCCGGGGCTGGCTGAGGCGCGGAGGCAAGCGATGGCGCGGTGGGTGACGGTCATGCGGGCCGACGAGTTGCCGCCCGACCGGCCGGTGACGGTGCGCGTGAACAAGCGCGACGTCGCGCTCGTGCGCTGCGGGGAGGGTGGCGCACTGCACGCCCTCGACAACCGTTGCCCGCACGGCGCCGGACAGCTCGGCGACGGCACGATCCGCGGCGAGGACATCATCTGCCCGCTCCACGACTTCGGCTTCGACGTCCGTACCGGCATCGAGCGTGACGGGCGCACGGAGCGCGTCGCGATCTACCCCGCGCGCATCGCAGGCGGCGAGGTGCAGGTCGATGCCGAAGCCGTCGCCCCGTTGCAGGAGGACTAAGACGCGGGCTACCTCGACCGGTGGGCGCGCCGCCACGATGACAAGGGCCGTACTACAAGCTCATGCCACGGTGGGACGAGAGGGGGGCAGAGGGCGCGAAGGCGCGCGTTCCGGGAGGAGATCGAGCTGGTGTGCCGCGCCGTCGGCGTGGGGGACATCCACACCCCGGTAACGGCACACCTCCCTACGCTCGACTCCGAGATCGCCGCGCACACCTCGATCCAGCACGCGTAGGGAGGAGGGAACATGACCGTACCCGAAGCGAAGAGCGGCAAGAGTCTGGAGGCTGCGGTTGCAGCCATCGGAAAGGGACTTGAGCTAGAGGTCAGGCGTCAGGTCAAGGTCGGGCGCCGCATTTGGGGTGCCGAGCGCCACATTGACGTGGTTCTTACGGAGCCAGAGCTGCGTCGCTCCCTCGGCGTCGAGTGCAAGTGGCAAGGCACGCGCGGGACGGCCGAGGAGAAGATTCCGGCGACGATTGAGGACATCGGCGCATGGCCTATCGAGGGGATCGTGTGCTTCGCTGGCCCGGGCTTCACGACGAACATGCAGTCGTTCCTGCTCGCGAGCGGAAAGGCAGTGGAACTCGAAGATCTGGAGATGTGGTTGCGACTCTACTTCTCACTCGACCCCGGTTAGCGGGTACGTGGCGACAGTGAGCTCCTCGATGGGGCCGCGCCGGTCACCGTGCGAGTTGATCATGCGGCGAGCCGGGATGGACTCAATCTCGTACCGGCTCCCCTCGTACAAGCCAATCACCCACTGGTGAGGAGAGTTCGAGAGCAGCACGCGCGCGCCGGCCTCACGTAGCGAGTCGACTCGCCACTTCAGGCGAAGCTGGTCAGCGCGTTCGAACGCCTTGCTCGTATATGCGGTGAAGCTTGATGTCGCTGAGAGCGGATGGAACGGGGGATCGAAGTAGACGAAGTCGTCCGGCCCGGCGCCGTCACAGGCCTCCTCGAAGTCCACACACCGCAGCTCGGCGTTCGCGAGGGCGTCCGAGGCGGCTCGGAGGCCCTCGGCGTCGCAGATGCGAGGTCGGACGTAGCGGCCGTGGGGGACGTTGAACTCGCCCCGCATGTTCACCCGGTAGAGGCCGTTGTAGCAGGTCTTGTTCAGGAAGATGAGCAACGTCGCGACGTCCAGATCGGCCCCGCGCCCCATAACGAGCGCGCGGTACTCCTCACGCGCCTCGTAGTAGCGGGCCTCGCGCCGGGTCTCGTCGAGATCGAGGTAGGCACGCTGGAGGTCGTCGAGGCGCTCGATGAGCGGCTCGATGTCGTCGCGGACGGCGCGGAACGTGGCCATCAGCTCGGCGTTGAGGTCGTTGAGTACGGCGCGCTGGGGGCGACGGTCGGGGTCGGCCGCGAGGCGGAAGAACAGCGCACCCCCGCCCACGAACGGCTCGTAGTACGTGTCGATCCGAGAGGGCGTGACGTCGACGAGCGCCTCAACGATCTGGGCCTTGCCCCCGGCCCACTTCACGAAGGGGCGTGCGACAGGTCGAGCTTCGCTAGCACCGTCCGGCGACGTGCGGCCGTTGGTGGCCCCGAGGAGGGCGTCGCGGGTGGGGGAGGCGCCGGTTGCGATACGTCTCGCTCCGGTTTTGGGGGAGATGGCAAGCATCATAGGCATGAGCCGCGATGGCAGCCACAGGGCTTTCCACGCGGCCGTCGAAAACTCCTGAACTCGCAATCTGCCCGAAACACAACGGCAAACGGTGTGTAACGCACCGGAAGGATGCTGCACGCAGCCACAAGGGAGTGGTGCGGAAAGGAGGCGGAGGTGGATACGGGCCATACTGCATGGCTACTCACTTGCTCGGCGCTCGTACTCTTCATGACGCCTGGCCTTGCGTTGTTCTACGGCGGCATGGTGCGGGGACGGAACGTCCTGGCCATGCTGATGAAGAACTACGTGGCCATGGGCGTGGTGACGGTCACATGGATCGTCATCGGTTACTCGCTGGCCTTCAGCGGGGACGCGGGGGGGCTGGGGCTCATCGGAGACCTCGAGTTCTTCGCACTCGGTGAACTGGGATTCGGGACCGAGATCGGGCTGGACGACGGTGAGGGATACCCGGACTCGGTGTTCCTGGTCTTCCAGCTCATGTTCGCGATCATCACGCCCGCGCTGATCTCGGGCGCGATCGCGGAGCGCATGAAGTTCACGTCGTGGGTCGTGTTCATCGCGATCTGGTCGATCGTGGTCTACGCGCCCATGGCCCACTGGGTCTGGGGCGGCGGCTTCATCGGCTCGACCGACGGTACGGAGATTCCGGGCGTCGGAGCGATCGACTTCGCTGGCGGCCTGGTGGTGCACATCAACGCCGGTGCGGCAGCGCTCGCGCTGGTGCTGGTGCTGGGCCCGCGGCTGGGCTGGCGGAGCGAGATCATTCGCCCGCACTCGCTGCCGCTGACGGTCCTCGGCGCCGGCATCCTGTGGTTCGGCTGGTTCGGCTTCAACGCCGGTTCGGCCCTGGCCGCGGACGGCGCGGCCGCGAACGCGTTCCTGACGACGCAGATCGCGGCAGGCGTGGCGGCGCTCGCGTGGGTGCTGTCCGAGCAGGTGATGCACGGACGCCCGACGACGCTTGGATTCGCATCGGGCATCGTGGCCGGGCTGGTGGCGATTACGCCGGCGGCCGGCTTCGTGAGCCCGCTGTGGGCGGGCGTGATCGGCCTCGCGGCCGGCGTGATCTGCTTCGCGGCCCTGCAGCTGAAGTTCCGGTTCAACTTCGACGACTCGCTCGACGTGGTTGCGGTCCACATGGTGGGCGGCATCGTTGGTGCGCTGTTGCTGGGGCTGTTCGCGGAAGCGGCAATCGGCGGCGTGGACGGCGCGTTCTTCGGCGCGGCCGAGCAGTTCCTGCGCCAGGTCATCTCGATCGTGATCGCGGTCGTGTTCTCGTTCGTCGCGACCTACGTGATCGCGATTATCATCGACCGCACGATGGGTCTGCGCGTCTCCGAGGACGAGGAGCGGCGCGGCCTGGACATCACCCTGCACGAAGAGCAGGGTTACGTGCTGACGGAGTAGCCGAAGATGAAAATGATCATCGCCTACATCAATCCGTTCAGGCTGAACGAGATCCGCGACGCGCTCCGCGAGGCGGGCGTCACGGGCCTCTCGGCCGGCAACATCCAGGGGTTCGGCCGGCAGGCCGGCCACACGGAGACCTACCGTGGGGCCGAGTACGAGGTCGAGTTCCTGCCCAAGGTCCGCATCGAGGTGCTGGTGGACGACTCACTGGCGCCGACCGTCATCTCGACCATCGAGGAGACGGCGCGGACAGGTTCGATCGGCGACGGTAAGATCGCCGTGTTGCCACTGGAAGACGTCGTGCGCATCCGCACCGGCGAGCGGGGGGTGGACGCCCTCTAGCGAATCCAGCGGCCGCAAACGGCCGGAGAACCGCGGAATGGTTGACGTCACAGCGCTGCAACCATTCCTGGAGGCGCGCTCGGCAGTCGCCGGGCGCGCCTTCGCGCGTCCTCGCGCCGAGGCCGGGCTCGCGCTCTCCAACGGCCTCAGCGACGCGCTCGACGACTCCCTCCAGGCCCTCGCCGAGCCCGTGGTCGGGACGGGCTCGGCCGTGGTCGCGCTCGGCAGCTACGGGCGTCGCGAGCTGTGCCGGCACTCCGATGTCGACCTCATGCTGCTGTTCGCCGGTGACCCCGACCAGGACATCGTGAACCATGTGCTGTACCCGCTCTGGGACAGCGGGCTACAGGTGGGCCACTCCACGCGCAGGCTCCAGCAGGTGGTGCCGGCCGCTCGTGACAACATCCAGACCTGCACGTCACTGCTCGACGCGCGACTCGTCGCCGGCGATGAGCACCTGTTCCGCCGCTTCGAGCACGACCTGCGCAACTTCGTGCGGCGTCGCCGCTCGTGGCTGCGCGAGGAGCTCGCGGGGGGTCGCGAGGCGCGCGTGCGCGCCGAGCCGTGGCAAATGCAGGAGCCCGACGTGAAAGCGGGACGCGGCGGGCTGCGCTCGCTGCAGACCGTGCACTGGGTCGAGCTCACTCGCGCCCTCGAGGATGGGCGCGAGCACGCTTGGCTGACGCCGGAGCTCGCCGAGGCGCGCGAGCTGCTGCTGGCGACCCGCAACGCGCTCCACGCCATCGAGGACCGGGCGAACGACCAGCTCAGGCGCGACCTCATCGACCGCGTCGCGGAGAGCCTCGGCTCGAACCGCCGCGACTGGAGTCGGAGCGTTACCGAGGCGATGCGCATGGTCGACGCCACTGCCGCGGAGGCGCTGCGCCGGGACGCCGCGTCCGGGCGGAGCCGGTGGTGGCAGCTACCGGTGCCGTGGCGACGGGACGCCGGGGCCGCGGAGGAGCCCTCGGCGACGCAGCCGTCCGGCAGCGACCTCGATCGGCTCTTCGAGGCGATACAGCGGTTCGAGGCGGGCGGACCGCTCGACCCGCTCCCGGCCAGCGACTGGCTGGAGCGCCTCCTGCCGGAATGGAGTTCGCTACGCTACGAGCCGCACGTCACGCTCTTCCATGTCCACCCGGTCGACGTGCATGTTTGCCGGACCGTCGTCGAGGCGCGGCGGGCGATGGAGACGGACGAGTTCGACGCCGGGACGCCCGAGGCGGCGGCGCTCATCGGGGACGCCCGCGAGGTGCTTCTCGCCGCGTTCCTGCACGACATCGGCAAGGGGCACTTCGGCGACCACAGCGATCGCGGCGCCCTCATCGCGGAGCGCTTCGCCGAACGCACCGGCCTCGGCGACGAGGTGGCGCAGCGCCTCGCCGACGCGGTGCAGTACCACCTGCTCCTGCCCGACGTGGCGACACGCCGCGACATCTCCGACGAGCGAGTCATCCGCGAGGTCGCCGACACCGTCGGCGACATGCGCACGCTCAATCTGCTCTACGTGCTCTCGGTCGCCGACGCGCGCGCGACCGGGTCGGACGTCTGGAACGCCTGGAAGGCCCAGCTCATGCGCTCGCTGTACGTGCGCGTGTCCGAGGCACTCTCGGGCGTGTCGCTCCGCACCCCGGCCGTGCGCCGAGACGCGGCGGTGCGTGAGCTTGCAGGCCACGTGCCGCGCGATGCGATCGACGCACACCTGGACCAGATGCCGCTCGGCTACCTGCTCTCCATGGAGCCCGAGGCGATCGGTCGGCACATCGAGTTGATCGAGAGCGGCGTCGCCGGGGCCGACGGGCCGATCACGCCGGTGCTGCATCACGACCAGCTCGGCAACCTCGACCGGCTGACGATCGTGACGGGCGACCGCCCCGGTATCCTCCAGGCGGTCGCCGGGTCGCTGGCGGTGCACAACGTGACCGTCCTCGGCGGCACCGCGTACACGCGCGACGATGGGGTGGCCATTGACGTCATGCACGTCAGCGACGGCCGCGGCCTGGGCATCGACGAGCAGCGCTGGGAGCGCATCTTCGAGTCGATGAGCAGCGCGCTCGAGGGCGAGTTCCCGATCGAGTCGCGCCTCGCCGCGGCCCGCGCCTCGTACGGCGCCGAGCCAGCGGCGCCGCTCCCGACGACGGTCGACGTCGACAACGCGAGCTCGGACGAATACTCGATCGTCGAGGTCCACGCGGCGGACCGCCTGGGGCTGCTCTACACCATCACCACGGCGCTGCGTGACCTCGCGCTGGACATCCACATGGCGAAGGTCAACACGTTCGGGGACGAGATCGTTGACGCCTTCTACGTGCGCCGCGAGAACGGCCTGCGCATCGAGCGCCGCGACGAGATCGAGCGGCTCGTGGCGCGTGTGACCGCGGCCGTCGAGGCGCTCGACACCGCCGAGCCGGTCGGCCGGTCCCAGGTCGCTAGCGGCGGTTGACCCACGCCGCGAGACGGTCCTCGACGCCCTCGGGGTAGGCGCGGTGCGTCCCGGCGAGCACCTCGGCGAGCGGCAGCCAGCGCGCGGTGAACGACGCGTCGCCTTCGACCGCCGGCATCGGCGCGAGGTGGGGGGGCTCCTGGCCAGGGGCGAAGGTGGCGAGGTACTCGAAGACGATCTCGTGTCCGCGCTCGCCCTCGAGCGTGAAGCGGTTCTCGATCACGCCCAGCAGGTCGCGCACCTCGACGTCGCGGCCGAGCTCCTCGCGGAGCTCGCGGGCGGCGGCGTCGGCGGCCGCTTCGCCGAACTCGACCTCGCCGCCGAGGGCGCGGTAGAAGACCTCGCCCTTCACCGAGTCGTAGCCCTCCGCCATGAGCAGGTGGTCGTCGTGGAGTACGAGGCAGATGGCGATGACGCGGATGCGCTGAGGAGGCAAATGGCTGGATTCCGGCACGTCCGGCCCCGTCTCGTCGCGGCTGCGGCGGCTGGAGGGGCCGGGGCGGCGATTTGCAGTCCTCGGCGCAAGTGCCTGCGGCGCGCGCAGTGTAGGATACGCGGGCCCGGCCGCAGACGGCGGCCTGAAGGACATCGGACGCTGGAGGAAAGCGAAGTGCCACAGGAGATCTACGAGGTCGGCGAAGCGCCCCCGGTCGGGGAAGTGCCGCCGAAGATGTACGCCAGCCTGATCCGTCCGAGCCGCTTCGGCGCGCCTCGCGATGCGTTCCAGGTCGAGGCGATCGACACGCCGACGCCGGGACCGCGCCAGGTCCTCGTGTACGTGATGGCGGCAGGCACCAACTACAACAACGTGTGGGCCGCGCTCGGCTACCCGGTGGACGTGATCGCCGCGCGCCAGCGCCAAGGCGCCGAGGAGGAGTTCCACATCGGCGGCTCCGACGCCTCGGGCATCGTCTACGCGGTGGGCGATGAGGTCACGAACGTCAAGGTCGGCGACGAGGTCGTGCTGTCGTGCGGGATGTGGGACGAGAACGCCCCGGACATCGTCGCCGGCGGTGACCCGATGATGTCGGCGTCCAACAAGATCTGGGGCTACGAGGAAAACTGGGGCTCGTTCGCCCAGTTCACGCTCGTGGACCACTACCAGTGCTACCCCAAGCCGCCGAACCTCACGTGGGAAGGCGCCGCGGCCTACATGCTCGTGGGCGCGACCGCGTGGCGGATGCTGCGCGGCTGGCCCCCGAACGTCGTCGAGGAAGGCGACCCGGTGCTGATCTGGGGCGGCGCGGGGGGCCTCGGCTCGATGGCGATCCAGATCGTGCGCGAGTTCGGCGGCCACCCGATTGCCGTCGTCTCGGACGAGTCCAAGTACGAGTTCTGCCTGCAGCTCGGGGCGAAGGGCGTCATCAACCGTCGCGACTTCGAGCACTGGGGCCGGCTCCCCGCCACCGACGACGCTGAGGCGTTCGGCGAGTGGGCGCAGGGCGCGCGCGGCTTCGGCCGGGCGTTCTGGGACGCGCTCGGTGAGCGCCGCAACCCGAAGATCGTCTTCGACCACCCGGGCGAGGCGACGATCCCGACCTCGATCTTCCTGGTCGACAACGGCGGGATGGTCGTGATCTGCGCGGGCACGTCCGGCTACAACGCCGACGTGGACCTGCGCTACCTGTGGATGCGCCAGAAGCGCTTCCAGGGCTCGCACTTCGCCAACGTCGAGGAGTGCGCCGAGTTCAACGACTTCGTGGCGCAGGGTCGCATCGACCCGGCGCTGTCGCGCGTGTTCCAGTTCGACGAGGTGGGCGAGAGCCACCAGCTGATGTACGAGAACGCGCACCCGCCGGGGAACATGGC
>VXTU01000064.1 GCA_009837285.1 Chloroflexota bacterium
GGCTCGGGCAGGTGCGAGACGACGCCGAGATCGCGCGCATCGCCGAGGAGGTGATCGAGGCGAACCCGAAGCCGGTCGCCGACTACCGCGGCGGCAAGGACAGCGCCATCAAGTTCCTCGTCGGCCAGGTGATGCGCGAGACGCGCGGCCGTGCCGACCCGAACGAGGCACAGGCCGCGCTGCGCGCGGCGCTCGACGCCTGAGCGGGTACGCACGATGTGGCGGTGGGTTGATCGCTGGTGCGGCGCGCCCGACGATGATTCCGGCGGGGTCGAGTTGCGGGGAGCGCCCGTGAGCCGCAGCAGCGTCGCCAAATGGCTGTACGTCGGCCTCCACATCAAGCGCTGGCTGCTCCTCATCCTGCTCGGCGTCGTTCTGATGGCGCTCGGCATCGCCTACCTGCTGCGCGAGGTCTACGTCTCCTACGCGTTCCCTGACTGGGTTGGCACCGCGACCCTGCAGTTCCTCCCGCGCTGGCTGCGAGGGCTGCTCTTCATCTCCGCCGCCACCATCGTCACGGTGCTCGGGACGTGGCGGCTGAACCGCTCCCTCGTCAGCGCCGTTCTCCCGCTCAACGAGGGCGAGGACCTCGTCAGCCGGATCTGGCAGCAGCGCACCCAGGACCGCGGCCCGAAGGTCGCGGTCATCGGCGGCGGCACGGGCCTCTCGACGCTGCTGCGCGGCCTCAAGAGCTACACCGGCAACATCAGCGCCATCGTCACGGTGGCCGACGACGGGGGGTCGAGCGGCGTGCTGCGCCGCGACCTGAACGTCATCCCGCCCGGCGACATCCGCAACTGCATCGCCGCGCTCGCCGACGCCGAGCCGCTGGTGACGCGGCTCTTCCAGTACCGCTTCGGCGACGACGCCGGACACGGCATCGCCGGGCACTCCTTCGGCAACCTCTTCATCGTCGCGATGTCCGAGGTGACCGGGAACATGGAGGTGGCGATCCGCGAGACCTCGCGCGTACTCGCGGTGCGCGGCCGCATCCTGCCGGCAACCCTCGCGAACATCACGCTGGGCGCGCGCCTCGCCGACGGCGCGACGGTCCACGGGGAGTCGGTGCTCCCCGAGTCGGGCTCGCGGATTGAGCAAGTCTTCATCGAGCCCTCGGACGCCCCGGTCAACGCCGAGGTCGTCGCCGCGCTGCTCGACGCCGACCTGATCGTGATCGGGCCGGGCTCGCTCTACACCTCGGTGCTGCCGAACCTGCTCGTCCCGGGGCTCGCCGACGCGGTCGAGGCGTCCCGGGCGCACAAGGTCTACGTCTCGAACGTCGCGACACAGCGTGGCGAGACGGACGGCTTCGACGCAGCCGACCACTACGCCGCCATTCGCCGACACCTCGGTGGCGATGTCGCCGACGTGGTGCTCGCGAACAGCAACCTGCCGGCAGACCCGCTACCCGCCGAGTGGCAGTCCGAGGCCGTAGTCGCGCCCGGCGACGCCGACTACGGGGCCGCTCGGCTCGTGCTTGCGGACCTCGTGGACCCCGAGCATCGCTACCGCCACAACTCGGAGCGGCTGGCGGCGGCGGTGATGCGCCAGTACTACGAGCGCGACCTGCGCATCCAGGCGCCCTCGACGACCGCGGAGGCATGACCGCCGTTTGCCCACGCCGTCAGCGGCCGCTAGCCTCGAAACACCATGGAACTGACCAGCTTCCTGCACATCGCGCAGATCCTCGTCGCGATCGTCCTCATCGCCATCGTGCTCATGCAGGTGAAGGGCACGGGCTTCGGCGCGGCGCTCGGCGGGGCCGACCAGAGCTTCCGCACGCGCCGAGGCATCCAGAAGTCACTGCACCGCCTCACGATCGTCGTCGTCATCGTCTTCATCGGCTTCGCGCTGTGGGCGGTGACCGTCACCTGACGTCCGTCACCACTGCGCTGCTACGGTTCTGCTGATGCGCGTCGTCTTCTTCGGCTCGCCCGACTACGCCCTCCCCACCCTCCGAGGGCTCCTCGACGCACCCGATGTCGAGGTGGCCGCGGTCGTCACGCAGCCGGACCGGCCGCGCGGTCGCTCGGGGCGGGCCGTCGCCACGCCGGTCAGGCGGCTCGCCGAGGAGGCGGGCGTGCCGGTGCTGACCCCGGAACGGATCCGGCGCGAGCAGACGGCCGACATCGCGGCGTTCGAGGGGGACGTCGGCGTGCTCGCGGCCTCCGCGCACATCCTCCCGACCCACCTGCTCGAGGCGTTCCCGCACGCGGTGCTCAACGTCCACGCCTCGCTGCTGCCGAGGCACCGCGGGGCGTCGCCCGTGGCGGCGGCGATCCTTGCGGGCGACACGGAGGCGGGCGCGACGATCATGCAGATCGTGCGGGAACTCGACGCCGGGCCTGTGCTCGGCACAGTCGCCACGCTCATCGACCCGCTCGACACCACCGCGACACTCACCGAGCGCATCGCGGAGCTTGGCGCGCGCCGACTGGTCGAGCTGCTCGGTCCGTGGGTCGCGGGCGAGGTCGAGGCGATGCCGCAGGACGAGTCTCTCGTGACGTACGCGCCGACGCTGGCGAAGGCCGACGGCGCCCTCGACTGGTCCCGGCCCGCCGCGGAGCTGTGGCGGCGCGTCCGGGCGATGCAGCCCTGGCCCCAGGCCACCACGACCTACGGCGACGCGCCGTTCACCATCCACGCCGCGTGGCCCGTCGACGCGCCCGCGAACGCCGCACCCGGCGAGGTGTATGCAGGCGACGGCTCACCGCTGAGCGAGCTGCTGCCCGGCCGCGTAGCGCGCGCCGTGGTGGCGTGTGGTGAGGGTGGGCTCGCCCTGCTGCGCGTGCAGCGCGCGGGCCGGCGCGCGCTGGAGATCGAGGACTACCTCAACGGCGACCGGGCACTCATCGGCGCTCGCCTCGGCGAGGCGTAGCCCGGCCCGACTGCTAGACTCGACCCGTGCCCGCCCACCTGCTCGACGACTCGCTCGCGGACATCGAAGCTCGCCTCGACGCGTGGGGCGAGCCCGCGTACCGGGCGCGGCAGATCGCGCGCTGGGTGCTGCGCGAGGGCGTCACCACGTTCGAGGCGATGACGGACCTGCCGCTGCCGTTGCGGGCGCGCCTCGCCGAGGCCTACACGCTGGAACCGCCCGCCGAGCTCGCGCGCACCGACGCCGACGACGGCCTCACGACGAAGGTGCTGCTCGACCTCGGCGGCTCCGAGCCGGGCGCACCGGGATTCGACGCCGTCGAGGCGGTGCGCATGGACTACGACCCGGAGAGCCCGGAGCACGCGCCGGGCACGCGGGGGCGCTCCACCGTGTGCGTCTCGACGCAGGCGGGGTGCGCGATGGGCTGCGTCTTCTGCGCCACCGGACAGCAGGGCTTCACGCGCAACCTCACCACCTCGGAGATCCTCGCGCAGGTGCTGCATTTCACCCGCGGCGCCGAGGGGCGCCCCGTGTCGAACGTCGTGTTCATGGGCATGGGCGAGCCGCTGGCGAACTACGACCCGACGCTGCGCGCCGTGCGCTGGCTGATCGACTCGCGCGGCCTCGACATGCGCGCGCGCGGCGTCACCATCTCGACCGTCGGCCTCGAGGGGCCGATCCGCCGGCTAGCCGGCGAGGGGCTACAGGTCGGCCTCACTGTCTCGCTACACGCTCCCGACGACGACCTGCGGCGCAGGCTCATCCCCACCGCGGGCGGCGTGACGATCGACGGCCTTCTCGACGCCTCCCGCGAGTACGTCGAGCGCACCGGCCGGCGCGTGACGTTCGCCTACGCCCTGCTCGAGGGTGTCAACGACGAGCCGGAGCAGGCGCGGCGCCTGGCCGAGCGTGTACGCGGGATGCGCGCACACGTGAACCTCATCCCCTACAACCCGACGGCGGGCGAAGGCCTGCGACGGCCCTCGACGGCTCGCGTGCGCGCGTTCCAGCGAGAGCTGCAGGCCGCGGGGGTCAACGCGACGGTGCGGATCGAGCGTGGCGTGGAGATCGCCGCGGCCTGCGGGCAGCTGCGCACGGACGTGGTGGCAGGCAACGCGCCGCCCGTGGCGGTGCTGGACTCGGGAACGGCCTAGGGGACGTTGGGTGGCGGGCTAGTCGTCGGCGCCGTCCGAGGAGTCCTCGGCGGCCCCCTCCTCGCCTTCCTCGCCCTCGGCCAGCTCGCCCTCTTCGCCCTCGAGCAGCTCGGCTTCCTCGACCGCATCCTCGATCTTCCGAGGAGGCTGGACGCGCGCGAGCATGATCTCGGGCTCCGTGAGCACGGTGACGCCGCCCGGGAGGTCGAGGTCGGCGACCGTGAGTTGCTGGTCGATCTCCTCGAGCCCGTCGATGGACAGCTCGAGGTGCGAAGGGATGTCGGCGGGAAGCGCCTGCACGGAGATGCGGTCCGACCCGGTGATGACGACGCCCTGGTAGGTGTGCACCGCGGGCGCCTCGCCCGTCAGCGTGACCGGCACCATGGCCTGCATCTCGCGGGTGAGGTCGACCTGGTAGAAGTCGAAGTGCTGGAGCTCGCGCGTCAGCGGGTGGCGCTGCACGGAGCGGATCACGACCGGGCGCTCCTCGGACTCACCCTCGATCTCGAGCTCGATGAGCGAGTTGAGCCCGTGCTCGGCGAGGATGGCCTCCGCTCCGCGGTACGGGAGCTGCACCGCCACCGACTCCAGGCCTCGCCCGTACACGTTCGCCGGCAGGATGCCGTCCCAGCGCAGATGCTTCGTGCTCTTGCCAAGCACCGACCGCGTGGTCACTGAGTATCGATCTGGCATCGGACCGGCTCCAGGTGGTGGTCGCGTCGAGGCGCGCATGCGCGCCAGCAGTCCACGCTATGCGCGCCGCCGTCGCAGGGTCAAGCACAGGGCCGTGCTGCTCCGACGCGCGCGCGAGCGCTGGTACGA
>VXTU01000084.1:0-10710 GCA_009837285.1 Chloroflexota bacterium
GACTACAGCGGCACGCTCGGCGCGACCGCGACGACCTTCAACCTCGCGAGCCTCGCCGCGGGTATCGGGGGCGCGACGTCCGTGGGGCCGCTCTCGCTCGTATTCATCACCATCGCCGGGCTGGTCGGCTGGGCCGCGTACGCCTGGTTCGCCTACTTCATCGGCACGCGCATCTTCGCCACCGCGGAGACCAGCGCCGACTGGGGTGAGGTGGCGCGCACGCTCGGCTTCGCGAGCTCGCCGAGATTCCTGTTGCTTCTGGGCCTGGTGCCGGGCGTCATCGGCGTCGTCAGCTTCGTGGTCGGCGTGTGGTTTATCCTCACCACGATCACAGCGCTCAAGGCCGCGCTCGAGATGGGCACGTGGCGAGCGGTCGGCACCGCGCTCGTCGCGCTGATCGTCCAGGGCATCATCTTCAGCATCGTCTTCGCGATCCTCGGTTGAGCATGGCGCTCCCCGTGGACCCGGGCGAACGCTTCGCGATCAGCCTCGGCGAGGCGATCTTCTCGCTGCGCGCCATCCGTCGCGTCCGACCCGACACGATCCCGGAGGAGGACCTGCGCGACATCCTCACCGCCGCGATCCAGGCCCCCAACGGCGGCAACGCCCAACCCTGGCACTTCCTCGTGGTCCGCGACCCGGAGCTGCGCGCGCGCCTCGGCGAGCTCTACCACGAGGCGTGGTGGGCGAAGCGCGCCGACGAGGGCATCCGCGGCCCCGAGGACCTCGACCCCGACAACCGGGTCTCGGCGTCCGCGATGCGGCTCGCCGACGAGTTCGGGGAGGCGCCCGCGATCGTGCTCGTGTGCGCGACGGCGCAGGGTGCGGGCGCGATGGGCTCCGTGATTCCGGCGGTCGAGAACCTGCTGCTCGCCGCCCGTGGGCTCGGCGTCGGCGGCACCATCACGACGCTGCACGCCTCGGTCGACGACCGGGTGAAAGCACTGTTCGGCATCCCGGCGGAGGCGCAGATCGTCTACGCCGTGCGGCTCGGCTACCCGCGCGGGCGCTTCGGGCCGGTCACGCGCAAACCGCTCAGCGAGGTGGCCTCGGCGGACCGCTGGGGCGCGCCGCTGGCGTAGCGTGGAGTCGCGATCAGCTTGCGGACGGTGTGCTTCCCGCGGTCTGCGCGGGCCAGCGAACGGAACCATCCGGGCCCCTCAAGCGTATTCATCTTCGGGTGAGGTACATGGCGGCAGCCTCGTGACAGAGTGTGCGGCGGTGCGTTGATGCTGAAGCACGTGTTCGCCGGGGCGCTGCTGCTGTTGACCTCCCTCGTCGCGGTCGGCGGCGGGTGGCCCTCAAACATCCCGCTGCCGGCCGACCACGACACGCGCCCGGGCGTCGCGCACGCGCAGAGCGCGGGCGGCGGGGCGGTCGAGGTCCGCGTCGCCGCGCGACGCCTCGCGGATGGGCGGACCGAGTTCGCCTTACAGCAGCGTGACGCCGACGGGTCGTGGGGCGCGCGGCGGCTGCCCACGCGCCGGTTCTTCCCGGCCGACACAGACGTCGGCCGCTGGCTCTCCAGCTCCCCACTCACCGTCGATCTGCCCGCGCGCGGCGACGCGGGGGCATCCGCGCTCGTCGTGCGCGCCGCCGCGCAGCTCCTGCCCGATGGGCGGATGGAGTTCGCGCTCCAGGAGCGCGACGACGACGGGTCATGGGCGGATCGACGGTTGCCGACGCGCCGCTTCTTCCCCTCGGACGCCCGGGTGGGCCAATGGCTCTCGAGCTCGCCTCTCGCCGTCACCGCGGCGCACGTCGCGTTCGCGCCGAGCGGCGACGATGTCCCGCGCCTGGCAACGGCGACCATCGAGTTCCCCTTCACGCCCCCCTCGACGGATGGCGCAACCCTCGTCTCCATCGAGCCCGCGATCGAGGGTTCCTTCGTGTGGTCCGAGGACCACACGCTGCTCTTCCAGCCCGCCTTCCCCGGCTGGCAGCGCGGCCAGCGCTACGTCCTGCGGGTCGACGCCGCAGCGGCCGGACTCGCCCGCGACTACACGCACGCCTTCACCGTCGGGGGCGGGCTGGAGGTGGCCTACGTCATCCCGGGCGACGGTGACCGCGAGGTGCCTACGGGGGCGCAGGTCCTCGTCCAGTTCAACCGCTCCGTCGCGGCGCTGACCGTGCTGCAGGAGGCCGACGCGCCGCCGGTGCTGGAGTTCGACCCGCCCCTCGCCGGGAAGGGCGAGTGGCTCAATACCTCGCTCTACCGCTTCGTCCCCACCGACCTGCGGCCGTCAACGACGTACCGCGTGCGCATCCCCGCGGGGCTCTCCTCTGCCGCCGACGGCGTCCTCGGCTCAGACTTCACATGGAGCTTCGAGACGATCCAGCCGGCGGTCGTGAGCTTCGAGCCCCCCTACAACGCGAAGTGGGTCGAGCCCGACGGTCCATTCGTCGTCACGTTCAACCAGCCGATGGACCGCGCCTCGGTCGAAGCCCGCGTGCGGCTGAGCCTGGTGGGCGGCGGCGTGGTGCCGCTCACGTTCGCGTGGAGCGATGGCGACACGGTCACGACGCTCACACCCTCGATGCCGCTGCAGCTCGGCGGGGCCTACGAGCTGGTGGCGCCGGTCGGCACAGCTGGGGCCGCGGGCGGCGTCACGAACACGGAGCGGACCTCCAACTTCACCGTAGCCGAGAACCCACGGCTGGTGAGCACGCACCCCCGCAACGGCGACATCGAGGCGGGCACGGGGGGCCTTCGGCTCGAATACAACAACCCCATGGACCTCGAATCCTTCGAGGGCCGCATCTCCATCACCGGCATCGACCCGGACGACATCCGGGTGTCGGGCTACGAGAGCCGGGTCAGCGTGTACGCGCGGCTTCAGTACTCGACGAGGTACACGGTGCGGATCGCCGCTGGGGTACTGGACCGCGGGGGCCGGGTGCTACCAGCCCACACCTTCTCGTTCACCACGGCCGCCCGCCCCGCGTCGCTCAGTCTGTCCGTGCCGTCCAGCTACACGACCTACTCCGCGAGCCGGCCACAGGTGCTGCACTTCCACGCTGCCCGGATCGAGGCGGCGCGGTTCAGCCTGTACCGGCTCCCCGACTGGGCTGAGGAACGGTTCCTGCGACGCGGCTACGTCAATCACTACGACGAGGACATCGCCCAGCACGGCACGCTCGTCCGCGAGTGGGAGGAGCCGGTCGCGGCGTCGCTGCGCGACCAGTCGAGGTTGTACTCGACCGGGCTCAGCGGCGGCGAACCCCTCCCCCGGGGCACCTACATGCTGACCGCCGGGGCCGAGGAGCTGGATTCCAACGTGGTCTTCGCCTTCAGCGTCGTCGACACGGCGATCGTCACCAAGCTGACGCTCGGCGAGCTGCTCGTGTGGGCGCTCGACCACGACACCGGCGAGCCGCTCTCCGGAGTGGAGGTCCGCGCCACGCCCGCGAATGCCCACGGTTTTGATGACCCCATCGAGACCTCGGATGCGAGCGGGCTGGTCCGGTTCCTGGACGGACCCACATGGCCTTCGTGGAGCGTCACCCACGGAGCGTTCGTGCGCGTCTCGGAGGACGGCAGGCACGGGGTCGCATCCACCGAGTGGGACCGCGGCGCGGTGTACTGGAGCCTCGGTGTCCCGGCCTGGGATGACTACCGGCCGTCGATCAAGGCACATCTGTACACCGACCGCCCGATATACCGGCCAGGGGAGACCGTCCACTTCAAGGGCGTGATCCGCGCTGAAGATGATGCGACGTACGCACTCCCGGAGTCTTTCGGGGGGTACTCGCTGGAGATCCGTGATGCGGAGTACGAGGGGCTACCCGAGATCGAGGTGGTCGTCAACGATCTCGGTTCCTTCACTGCGGAGTTTGAGCTCCCCGCCGGAGCTCCCACCGGTGACTACCGAGTCGCGCTCATCCGGCACAACTTCTGGGTGACCCACATGTCGTTCACGGTAGCGGAGTTCCGCGTGCCCGAGTTCGATGTCGAGGTCACGACAACGGACGCCGACTATGTCGCGGGTGACGAGATCCCGACGGAGGCAAGCGCACAGTTCTACTTCGGCGGACCCGTCCTCGACGCGCATGTCGAGTGGGACGTGTTCGCGCGGCCGACCTCGATCCGCGTCGAAGGCTACGAGGACTACTCGTTCAGCGACTACGACTACTACCGGCCCCGCGAGTCCCGGGAACCGTGGCGCGGCGGCGGTGAGGCCCGCACCGACGCCTCGGGCGTGGCGCGATTCGACGTGCCAGCGACGCTGGATGACGGCGGGGGCACCCACGAGTTCACGATCAGCGCGACTGTGCGGGACGCCAACGCGCAGGCCGTCTCCGGCGTCGCCACCGTCACCGTCCACCCCGCCGCGTGGTACGCCGGAATCAAGACCGGCTCCTACGTCGGCAAGGCCGAGGAGCCACTCGGCGTACACCTGGTGAGCGCGGACTTCCGAGGCGAGATCGCGCCCGGCCGCCCGCTCACGGTACGCGTCTACGAGCGCGAGTGGGTGCGGATCAAGGAGCGGCGCGACAGCGGCGGCCACTGGTACCGGTACGAGCCCGTCGACACCGAGGTCCAGGTGCGCAGGGTCGTGACAGACGGCTCGGGCGAGGCATCGTTCGACTTCTCACCGCCCTCGTCGGGGACCTACCGCCTCGTCGCCGAGTCGACGGACGAAGCGGGCCGCGTCGCGCGCTCGTCGCGCTTCATCTGGGTGAGCGGCCGCGACTTCGTGCCGTGGCCGGGCCGCGACAACGACGTCATCGAGCTCATTGCCGACCGCGAGGAGTACGAGGTCGGCGATGTCGCGCGCGTGCTGGTGCCGGCGCCCTTCGCCGGCGCCACTGCGCTCGTCACCGTCGAGCGCGGGGTGGTGATGAGCAGCGAGGTGCGCACGTTCGAGACGAACAGCGAGCTGCTCACCATCCCGATCGAGGACTCGTACATCCCCAACGTCTTCGTCGGCGTCGTGCTCTACCGCGGGCCCACCGACGACGACCCGTACCCGCGCTACGCGATCGGCTACGTCGAGCTCCCCGTCTCGACCGCACGGCGCGTACTCGATGTCCGCGTTGAGCCGGACCGCGACCGCGCAGCCCCAGGCGAGACGGTGCAGTACGAGGTCACTGTGACGGACGCCGAGGGGCGGGGCGTCGCGGCGGACGTGTCCGTCGCCATCGTGGACGAGGGTGTACTCGCGCTGGCCCCGGAGGACACGCGCGACGGCGTCGACGCGTTCTGGTACCAACGCCACCTCGGGGTCCGGACGGCCTCCTCGCAGGCCGTCTCGGGCGACCGCTACAACGAACCGTTCCGCGAGTCGGCCTCGGGCGAGCCAGGCGAAAGCTCGAACCGCGCAGCTCGCGGCCTTGGGGTGGTGGCTGAAGCTGCGGACGAAGACGCTGTGCATGCGGTCGCCGCATTTGCGGGTGGCGACCCGGGCAAGGCGGCGCCGACGCCGCGCACCCGCTCGAACTTCCAGCGCACCGCCCTCTGGGTCGGCCAGCTCACGACCGACGAGGACGGCACGGCGACCTTCCACCTTGAGCTGCCGGATAACACGACCACATGGCGCGCCTCGGCGCAGGCGGTGACTGCCGACGCGCTGGGGGGCTCGGGCTCGAGCGAGCTGCTGGTCACCCAGCCGCTGATCGTGCGCCCCGCGCTGCCGCGCTTCCTCCGCGTCGGCGACGAGGTGACGCTGCGCACGCTCGTGCGGAACGGCACAGACCTCGCACGCACGGTGACGGTCACGATCGAGGCCGACGGCGTGACCCTTGGCGACAGCGGGCGGCGCTACGCGACCATCCAACCCGACGGCTCGGCACTCTTCGAATGGCCCGCGCGCGTAGTCACCGAGGGCACGGCGACGGTGCGATTCAGCGCGACCGCGACCGGCGGCTACGCCGACGCCGTCGAGATCAGCCTGCCCGTGCATCTCGATGTCACGCCGGAGACGACCGCCACCGGCGGGGTGGTCGAGGACGCACCAGCCGTGGAGGCGGTCTACCTGCCCGACTACGTGATCACGGGTCAGGGCTCGCTCGAGCTCTCACTCCAGGGCTCGCTCGTCGGCGCCCTCGCCGACGAACTCGAACACTTCAAGCCGTACCCCGACCGATGGGAGTCGACGGTGCGCATCGCGAGCCGCGTGGTGGCCGCGGTCGCGGTGCAGCGGGCGACCGCGGGCGGCCTCGACGCGTTGTGGTCCGAGCACCTCCGCGAGGACGTCCGGAACCTCGCCGACCGCCAGACCTACGTCTCCGGCTGGAGCTGGGGCCAGGGCTGGGGTTGGTGCCGCAGCTGCGCTCCCGACCCCATCGTGACCGGCTGGGTGCTCTTCGCACTCGGCGAGGCGCGCGACGCGGGTCACGATGTCCCGGACGACGTGATCGAGGGGGCCACGACCGCGATCGTCGGCTACTCGGAGCGCGAGACAGACGTGGAGCGCCCCGCCGACCCGAACGAGTACGCCTTCCTGCTCTACGCACTCGTGGACGCCTCGAACGACGGGCGCGAGGTGAGCGAGGAGGCACGGGCCCAGGCTGCGACGATCCTCGCTATCGCCCGGGACCAGCGCTCGCAGCTCACGAACTGGGGCCGCGCCTACACGCTGCTCGGCCTGCTCGCGAGCGGCCACGACGCGGACCACCAGGCCGTGCGCGCGATGCTCAACGACCTCACCGCCGACACCATCGCCAGCCCCAACGGCAACCACTGGGAGGACGAGCGCGCGCCCGGCTCGATGCACAACGGGAGCGTGCGCATCACCGCGATCGTGCTGCGCGCCCTCACCGAAGTGGACCCGCAGCACCCGTTCATCGAGGAGACCACGCGCTGGCTCGCCCTCGGCCGTGCTGCCGACCGATGGAAGACGAGCGTCGAGCGCGCGCAGGGCATGGCGTCGCTCGGCGCCTACGCGCAGCTGACGGGCGAGACACGCGGCGCCTACGACTACTCGGTGCTCGTGAACACCGACCGGGTCCTCGCGGGCCACTTCGATGTAGCCGCCGGCGACTACCTCGACGCGGCCTCGGTAGCCCTCGCCGACCTGCCGCTGGGCGAGGTCAGCCGCGTGCAGTTCGAGCGCGAGGCGGGCGAGCCGGGACGCATGTACTACGGGCTGAACCTGCGCTACGTGACGCCCGCCGTCGGCATCGACGCGCTCAACCGCGGCTTCGCCGTCTCACACCGCTACTCGCTGCTCGACGACCCCGACACCGCTGTCACCAGCGCCGCCGTCGGCGACGTGGTGCGGGTGACCGTCACCGTGGTCGCGCCTGCCGACCGGCTGTTCGTGGAGGTCGAGGACTTCCTGCCGGCGGGCCTCGAACCTATCGACCCTCAGTTGAACATCGTGTCGCCGTGGCTGCGCGAGCAGCTGCGCGAGGACCAGGCGGAGGCAGTGCGCGCGGGCGACTCCGGGTACTGCGCGCCGTGGTACCGCTGGTGCTACAGCCCGTGGGACCAGGTCGACCTCCGTGACGACCGACTGGTGTTGCGGGCCAGCGAACTCACGCGGGGCGTGCACGAGTACGTCTACTACGCCCGCGCGACCACCCCCGGCGACTTCTTCGTCGCCCCCGTCCACGCGGAGGAGACCTACCTGCCGGAGGTCTTCGGCCGCAGCGACAGCAGCCGCTTCACCGTCGTGGGCGGCGAGTAGGACGGGCATGCGCCCAGCCCCGTCCGGTCAGGACTCCGACGCTCGCACGTCCGCCCTCGCCGGCGGATTCCTCGAGATCCGGACGGCTCGGGAACGATCCGGGACATCGGCGCGTACTCATTACCAGCATGGAAGTCGTGACCGCACGGCCGGCCGGAGCAAGACCCCGGCGTTCCCCCCGAGGCGAGGTCTACATGACTGACGACGAGGCCGTGCGGCGCTGCCAGGAGGGCGACCGCGAGGCCTTCCGGCACCTGGTGGAGGCCTACAAGAGCCCGATGTACGGCACCGCGCTGTTGATGACCAGCAATCCGGCCCTCGCCGAGGAACACGTGCAGGAGGCGCTGCTCAACGCGTGGCGCGGGATCCGCCGCTTCCAGCTCGGCCGGCCGGTCAAGCCCTGGCTGATGCGCATCCTCGTCAACGTCGTCGTCAGCCAGCAGCGCAGGCGCTCGTTCCAGACGGTCAGCCTCGACGAGTCGCTCCCCATCGGAGCGCCCGGGGACGACACCGAGACGATCGAGAACCGGCAGGTGCTGCGCCAGGCTCTGTCCCAGCTCTCACCCGAGCACCGCGAAGTGGTGGTGCTCCGCTACTTCGCCGATCTGAGCGTCGCGGAGGTGGCCCGTTCGGCGGGCATCAGGGAAGGCACCGTGAAGTCACGACTCCATCGCGCACTCCGCCAGATGCGCGAGCTGCTGGAGCAGTCCGGCGTCATGGACGGTTACCCCCAATGATGCGTAACGACTCTCCCGACCCCGAGATGGAGCGCCGCCTGCGCGACCACTTCTCCGAGGAGGCCCAGGACCTCCAGGCCCCCGACGACCTCTGGGATCGACTCGAAAGCCGACTGGGGGAACAACAGGCGCCGCGCTTCGCGCTGCTGCGCGGCGCGCTGAACTGGACGGCGGAACGCCCCGGGATGGCGGCCGCAGCAGCCGCGGTGCTGGTCGTTGCGATCGGTGTGACGGTGTGGGGCCTCCCCGGCCAGGATGCCGCCCTCGATGACGCCGACGAGGCCGCGACGACGGCCGCATCGACGATTACCACCACTTCGACCACCACCACGACCACAGCGAGCGCTGGCACGACAACGACAACGACGCAGCTCGCGGCCGTCGCGGCCGACGATGCGAGCGAGGACGACGCCGCGGCCGGGGCGGCGGAAACCCTCGCTACCACGCCGACGCCGGACGCGGTGAGCGTGGTCGAGAGCACCCCTCCCGCCACGAGTACGCCGCCCGCCGTCGTGGTTCCGACCACGACTCCCACGCCCGATCCGACGCCTGCGTCTTCGGTCGCCACGCAGCGCACGACAACGGCCGACTCGGACACGTCGGACGCCGATGCCGCGGACGCCATGGCAGACGACGCGATGGACGACGCCGACGGCATGGCCGACGACGGGATGGCCGACGCCGACTACGCCGACGACGGCATGGATGACATGGGCGACGGGATGGACAGCGACGGGATGGCCGACGCCGACTACGCCGACGACGGCATGGACGACGGTATGGACGATGCCATGGACGAAGGGGATGCCGACGCGGCATCGGCCCCGCAGCAGCCATCGGCGACCACGTTCCAGGACTACGAGCGGACGGGCTTCGTCGAGACATCGGTCGACGCGGTCTCCACCTTCAGCCTCGACACCGACCGCACCTCGTACTTCCTCGCGCTCAACTGGGCCCGCAACGGCTACACCGTCGAGCCCGACTCCGTGCGCGCCGAGGAGTGGATCAACGCCTTCGACTACGGCTACGCGCACCCGACGGACGACCGCTCGTTCGCCATCACGGGCGACGTGGTCCGGCACCCCCTCGACACCGACCTGCACCTCGCCCGGATCGCCTTCCAGGCGCCTGAGTTCCGCGACGACACGCCGCTCAACGTCACGCTCGTCCTCGATGCGTCGGGGTCGATGGACTGGGGCAACCGCGTCGCCATTGCACGCGCGGCGGCTGAGGCGATCCGCCAGAGCCTGGGCCCCGACGACCGCATCGCCGTCGTGCACTTCACGACCGACGTCCTCGGCCAGTACACGATCGAGCACAGCGCGCCGGACGACGGAGACGTCGCGTGGTCCATCGGCCGGCTCGCGGCGCACGACAGCACCAACGTGCAGGCCGGGCTCGACCTCGGCGTCCAGCTGGCCGACGCCGCGCGGCGCGAGCGGCCCGATGCGTTCAACTACATCATCCTGATGTCTGACGGCGTCGCGAACGTCGACGCGACGGACCCCTTCTCCATCCTCGAATCGGCCGCCGACACGGACAGCCGCAACCCGCTGCGGCTCATCACCATCGGCGTGGGGATCGAGAACTACAACGACTACCTGCTGGAGCAGCTTGCCCAGCACGGCAACGGTTGGTACCGCTACCTCGACAACACCGAGCAGGCACGCTCGACGTTCAGCCGTGAGAACTGGCTCGCGCTCTCGACGCCGTTCGCCGACCAGACGCGCGCGCAGGTGACGTGGAACCCGTTGGTGGTGAAGAGCTGGCGCATCGTCGGGTACGAGAACCGCGTGACGCCGGACCACACCTTCACGCAGGACCGCAAGGAGTTCGCCGAGCTCCCGGCCGGGACCGCCACGACTGTGTTCTACGAACTCGAGCTCCACGAGGAGGCGGGCGTCCCGAGGCAGTTCGGGAGCGCCGAGGTTCGCTGGGTGGAGCCCGCGAGCGGCGAGTCGCGGTCGCAAACCTCGGCGGTGATCGACCTCACCGGCGTGTCCTTCGACGGCCGCGGCGACTCGCTGCGCCTCGGCGCCATCGTCGGCCTCGCGGCTGACCGCTACAGCCGCCTTTCGACGCAGGTCGAGGGCCAGCAGGTCAACGCCGGCGGGGTGCGCGCGGACCTCCACGCGCTGCAACGCGAACTCGACGCACTCTCGTCTCGCCTCGGGTCCAGCGAGGCGTACCGCGACTTCGACTTCCTGCTCGACGCGCTCATCGAGGCCGCCCGGGCGCTCGCACCGTCGTCGGGGTACAGCCGCTAGCCCACCTCCCCCGGCGAGGGGGCCCCCCCAAGCGGAGAAGGCACGGGCGCCGGCCCCGGGGGGAGTGAGGGGGCG
>VXTU01000084.1:10720-27828 GCA_009837285.1 Chloroflexota bacterium
TCCCTGCGCGCCGCGCCCCGCGCGGCCGCCGGGGGGCGCGCACGGTGGGCGGGGTACCGCCGTTTGCCCACTTCCCCCGGCGCGCGCCCGGGCAGTCGTTCACGCGACTGCCGGGCCGCTCGCTGGTTTCCGGGCGCGGGCGAGGCAGGCGTCGAAGGCCGCCGGGCGGTGTACGGTAGATCGAGTGGCGCGCCTCCTTGGCGACGGACCTCCTCCCCCAATCACGGCGAGCTCCTCTACGACGAGCACGGACTGCCGAAGTGATCGTTGACTCGTTCAGCGCCTCTGCGGCTCTGTTCTCTGAGTGCCAGCCCGCATCGGGCGAATGCTGAGTGTATGGTAGACACCACAAACGCCGTTCTACCTTGAGGGGTCCCAGTGAGCCTGAACATCAAGAACGAGGAGACCTGCGACCTCGCCCGCGAACTCGCTGAGCTGACGGGTGAGTCGATGACCGGAGCCATCACCGTCGCCCTTCGAGAGCGCCTTGAACGCGAGCGCCACGAGCGCAGCGCCGAAACCCGGCGCGCGGCGATACACGCCATCGCACAGCGTGTCGCGAGCAACCTGCGACCCGGACCCTCCGCCGTGGAACACGGCGACTGGCTCTACGACGAGCATGGCCTCCCCAAGTGATCGTTGACACGTCGGCCCTCGTCGCAGTGCTGTTCGGTGAACCCGAAGGCGAAGCCTACGAGCAGGCCATCACTGATGCGCTTCCTTGCAGGATGTCCGTCGCCAACTTTCTGGAGGCCGCGATGGTGGTCGAGGGGCGCGGTGACGCCGGATCGGGCGACGACCTCGACCGCCTCGTGGAGGAAGCGCCGATTGAGTTGGTGCCCGTCACGGTGGACCACGTACGTCGAGCTCGCCAAGCGTGGCGGCGGTTCGGCCGGGGCAACCACCCCGCGGGCCTGAACTTCGGCGACTGCTTCGCCTACGCCCTGGCCGACGCGACACGCGAGCCACTGCTGTTCAAGGGCGACGACTTCGCACTCACCGACGCTGACGTGGCGTGAGGCCGCCACCAGCGGCCCGCGTGACGCGACGCCCCGAGGAGCCATCGCTTGCCCGACGCTAGACCGCGCCACGTCGTGCTGACTGGTCCCACGTCCGGCATCGGCCTCGAGGCAGCGAGGGCGCTCGCCGCAGCAGGTGCGCGCCTGACCCTCGTCGGGCGGGACGAGGCCCGGCTGAGCGCGCTCGGCGCGGAACTCGGCAGCGCCGACCGGGTCGTCGCCGACCTGTCGAGCCTCGAGCAGACGCGGCAGGCAGCGGCCGCGATCCGCGACCGCCACGACCGCATCGACGTGCTCATCAACAACGCCGGCGGCATGTTCCGACAGCGCACCGAGACCGCGGAGGGCATCGAGTCGACCCTCGCGCTCAACCACCTGTCGCCGTTCGTGCTCACGGCGGAGTTGCTGCCGCTGCTCCGTGCTGCCGCCGACGGCGCGCCGGAGTCGGAGGCGCGCATCGTCAACGTCGCGTCCAGCGCGCATCGCTCCAGCGTGCACTGGGACGACATCGCCCTGGAGCATGGCTACTCACTCATGCGCGCCTACGGGCAAAGCAAGGCGCTCATGGTCATGACCACCGCCGAGCTGGCGAGGCGCCTCGATGGCTCGGGCGTGATGGCCAACAGCATGCACCCCGGGGTGGTGCGGACCGGCATCGTCCAGAAGTCGGGGCACGGGCTGATCGGCTCTCTCATCGTGTTGGTCGGGTACGCGGTACTCGACAGGCCGAAACGGGGCGGCTCGCACCTGGTACACCTCGCGCTGTCCCGGGAAGTGGCGGGAGTGAGCGGCGCCTACTGGAACAAGCGGCGCGTCGAGGAGCCGTCCGAGGAGGCTCGTGACCGCGCGAACCAGGAGCGGGCGTGGGCTCTCTCCGAGCGACTCGCAGGGATGACTGCTTCGGGCTGAGTCCCTGCTACGCCTCGTCCACCGACGCCCGCACGGTCATCGGCGCGATGGCGGCGATGAACGCCGCGAGCGCGGCGATGCAACCCGCATACACGACGACGCCGTGGAAGTCCCACTGCGCGTTGATCGCCCCCGCCACCACCGGTGAGATCGCTCCGACGATCGCGCCACCCGTGAACAGCATTGCGACGGCGGAACCCTCGCTGCCCCCGGCCACCGACTCCATCGCCGCCGCCATCATGATCGAGTTGACCGAGAACAGCACGATGCCGAGCAGGGCGAGGGTGATGGTGAGGCCCACCCCGGCGTCGACCCACAGGAACGCGAAGATCAGGACGGTCATCGTCGTGAGCCCGAAGAGGATCACCGGCCGCCGCCCGATGCGGTCGGAGACGGCGCCCATGACGGGTCCCGCCAGGATCCCGAGCAGCGTCAGCAGCCCGAGGTGGAACCCGACCGCCACATCGGAGTAGCCGAGGTCCTCGCTCATGTAGAGCACGAGGAACGCTGCAAACGAGAGGTGCGCCATACCGCGCAACGCCGTCACTGCCACCAGCGCGAGCACCGTCACGTTGCTGAACAGTGGCCGCGCTGTAGCGAGGTACTCGCGGAGCTGCAGGCTCATCTGCCCGGCCTGCTCGGCCGACTTGAAGCGCGCGAGGATGATGAAGCCGGTCAGCAGCGCCGGCCCGACGTGCAGCAGCGCCACCGTGCGCCAGTCGAACCCACCCCACTGCAACCCCGCGAAGCTCACCCCGCCGAGCAGCACGCCGACGACGAACGGCGCCGTCGAGTCCCCGATCGATCCGCCGGAGCGGTGCGCGGCGATCGCGAACGCTCGCCGCTCGGGATAGCGCACGGCCAGCTCGGTGAAGGCGGGCGCGTGCCACATCGAGGTCCCCGCCCCCGCGACGGCGACGGCCACGAGCACGAACCAGTAGTTTGAAGCGAGCCCGACGGCGGCGTAGCCGAAGGCGAGGCAGCCCATGCTGCCGGCGAGCATGAGGCCGACGCGGCTGCGGAACATGTCGGTGAACATCCCGGCGGGGATGTTCATCGCCCCCATCGCCGCCGCCCGCACGCCGATGATGCCGCCCGCGGCGACATCACTCAGCAGCAGCGCGTCCTTGATGTGGGGCAGGAGCAGTAGCAGCGTCTGCTGGTAGAAGTGCTTGACGCTGTGCCCCGCGGCCAGCCCAACCATGAGCCGCATGCTCTGCGGCGGCCGCGAAGCGGGAGCCGGCGCCTGCGGCGGGCGCTCCTCGACAGCAACGGGGGTGCGTTGGGCGGTTGCCATGGCAGCTAGGGTACCGCCCGCGTCGAGCATGCGATTCGGTCGGGGTTGGCCGCCCTGTGGAGCTGCTAGACGCGAATACCGACGCTCTCGGCCTCGGCGGCCGACAGGTAACGCCAACTCTGCGGCGGCGTCAGGCCCTCATCGACTTCCGAAAGCTCCAGCGGTGAACGCAGCCGTCGGGGTGAATCGACATGGATGGCCACTGCACGAGGATGTCCCTGGTAGTAGTTGCGGAAGTCTCGCTCGCGAATACCAGTGCGCGACCTGTGCCTCTTCCAAATTGCCGTTGGGCTGTCGTGCTCGACGCGCACCGCCTCCACCCAACCCACCACGCGTTGAACGGGCGCCGTAGCGTAGATGACGATGTGAGAGACATCGTAGGCAAGAAGCGACTTCCGCAGCTCCACGGTCTTCGTACCGTCGAGCAGGGCATCCGCGTACTCGGGGTGAATCGACATCAGAACGATGCGGCCAGACGATCGGTCAGCCATAGGATGCCATCCTCACCGCGTACCTGCGTAATCGATTGAGGAGCCGCATTCAAGACTCCAGCTGTCACCAGTTCGTCCAAGGGCCAGGGCGGGTCCAGGAGTCGATCCTGGCGGAAGAGGATCGCGAGCGCTCCGCCTCCACTCATCGCCTCGATCTCCTCGAAGCTATAGACGGTCCGCTGCCCGGCGAACGCAGCTACTTCTGACGCATCATCCGAACGTCTGGACTCCTCGACAACACCCACGGCGCTGATCCCTTGCCAATCGTCAGAGCGATAGAAGAGGATCGTCGCTCCAGGCGGCAATGGCTTGATTCCACTTTGACTCAGGTACGCCTTCCTGAGCGCGTTTCCGAACGGATCGTCGTCAGGGAGGAGGCGTGGAGGCTGCCGATCATGGTCCGGGAACAAGCGCGTGTGGTACCGCGGCCGGATGGGAACGACGTACACGCCCCCTGGCAGCGAAGGGTGTACGGCCGGGGGGCCGAATCTACGGTGGTACTGCACGGAGTCGTGGAGTGCGTCGTCTGTCGGCTTCAGGTGCTTGACCATCACGAGTTCGCCGAGGTCCGTCTGAACGGGAAGTCGCTCGAAGCCAAAGTCCTCCACCATGGAGATGAGTTCCGCATGTCGATCGAACGCTGTGAGCCACACGTGGTCATAGCGATTAGCGTGCAGTTCACTGAACAAGGCCTTGAGAAGTAGCTCACCGTAACGCCTCCCGCGATGCTCCTCGGACACCTTGAAGGTGGAGACCTTCATCACCTTGCCACCAAGCCGGTACTCATCGTCATCTGCTTTCCAGATGCAGATTCCTGCGTACCCGTCTCCAGATGATTCGATCACCCATGCCTCGCGCCCCTGCCGGCTGACCCTCTCGAACCATCCGTCAAAATCCGGGTAGTCGTCGTGCAGGCTCTTGAAGATAGGGTCATCACGTCGCAGGGCGTGAAGTGCACGCGTGGTGACTTGTGGTGGAGGCCGCTGTGGGCTGTTGACCAGTGTGCCCAAGAGCGCTCGAGCGTCCGCGATCGTCAGCAGGCGATCCGGAGTCAGGCCCAGCCTACGAGCCTTGCGATGCATCCCGTTGTCATTAGTGATCAGGTAGTGAACCGCGTCTCCCGCTACAGCTGCGAGGAGGTTATGGTCGACCCAGTCATTGCTGCCTGGCGCTGTCGCACCGAGGACGCCCTCCACATGGTCGATCACAGGTGGATCGGCGAGTTCCTGATACTTGTCCAGCAGTACTCGACGCGTTACGCGGCGAGATGGGTCAGGATCCGAGGCAAGTTCACGAATCGTTTCGGGGTGGACAAGCAAATGGAAGCCAAGCCTGGTGGCTCGCTCGACAATCCCCACAGCAAGGGGAGTGTCCCTTTCCACCTCCTCCGGCCCCGTCGGTTCAAGCGGGATCAGTACGTTCGCGTCGAGTAGAAAGCGCTGCATCGATCCGAGGGTCGTGGTTCCGAGCCTAGTGTGCAACATCCGTTCTATGGACCGCCCGGAGTGGCCGCGCCCAAGCCAGCTTGGAATCCCCCAAAGGATCAGCGCCTTCCCTGCGCTGCGGCTGGCGCGCCCGCTGAGCCGGGCGGTGGCGGGCAGCGGTCTGTTAGCGGCTCCGAGCCCTCGACGCGCCGCCCGCGGACGCCGCCCGACGGCGCGAGCGGGGGCTGCGGCGTCGCCGACTGCGCCGCGGCGCTGCGGGTGTGTGGCTGCCGTTGCGGCTGCCACCGCGCCGGGGCGTAGGCTCGGCCACGGCGTCCGCGATCGCGAGGTCCGTGTCGCTGAAGCTCGTCTCCGGGTCGGCGCGCAGCCGCTCCGTCGCGCCCTGGAGCGTGACCGGCGCGGGCGTCGCGAGGTCGGCGCGCAGCCGCAACCGCCGCACGAGGTCGCCGGCATCGCGGAGCTGTGCGTCGTCGACGAACGAGACGACGACGCCCTGTGCGCCCGCCCGCGCCGTGCGGCCGGAGCGGTGGACGTACGTCCGCGCGTCGACCGGCGGGTCGAAGTGGAGGACGCACGCGACATCGTCGACGTGGATGCCTCGCGCGGCGACGTCCGTGGCGACGAGCGCCTCGACGTCGCCATCGGCGAAGGACTTGAGGGCTCGGGTGCGCTGGCTCTGCGAGCGCGAGCCATGGATGGCGGCGGCCGTGGCGCCCGCGCGCTTCAGCTGCTTCGTGACCCGGTCCGCGCCACGCCGGGTGCGGCAGAACACGATGGTCGAGCCCGCAGCCTGGATCAGGTTCGAGGCGACCTCGATGCGGTTGCTCGCTTCGAGGCGCCAGAAGAGGTGTCGCATGTCCTCAAGGTCTGGGCCGGCCTCGCCGACCTCGTGGAGGGCCGGGTCTCGCTGGTAGTCGCGCGTGAGCACGGCCACGTCGCCGTCGAGAGTGGCGGAGTAGAGCATGGTCTGGCGGTCGTTCGGGGTGCGGTCGAGCAGCCGTCGCACCTCTGGCAGGAAGCCCATGTCGGCCATGCGGTCCGCCTCGTCGATCACGGCCACGCGGACCTCGTCGAGATCGACTTCGCCCTGGCTGATCAGGTCGGCGAGGCGCCCCGGGCAGGCGACGAGCACGTCGACGCCGCGGGCGAGGGCGCGCTTCTGCGGCTCGTAGCCGACGCCGCCGTAGGCCGCGATGACGCTGCGTCCACCGGCCCGGGCGATCGGATCGAGTTCGCGCTGGATCTGGTCGGCAAGCTCGCGTGTCGGCGCGAGCACGAGGCCGAGTGGCCGGCGCGGTTGCGCACCTTCGGCGCGCATCAGCAGCGGCAGGCCGAACGCCAGCGTTTTCCCCGACCCGGTCGGCGCCCGGGCGCTGATGTCGCGCCCGGCGAGCGCGTCGGGGAGGGTGGCGACCTGCACGTCAAACGGGGTGACGTATCCGAGCTCGGTCAGGAACTCGGCCAGAGCCTCGGGGATGCCGAGGGCTGCAAATGTGGTGGTCAATCTCACTCCTCTGGGTACCCCGGCGTGCCGGGGGGACGTCGCTTCGTGTCGCACTCGCCGCGCGCCGCCATGTGGGCGGCGACGGCGGTCCCCACGCTGGCCGGAAGGCGGGCGCGGAACAGGCTGACGAGGCGGATCCACCTGCGAGGAAGGAACGTGCGTCGCATCTGGTCACCGGGAAGCGTCAATCAACGCTGGCCTCAACCGGTGCTGCGTGGACACAGCGTAACAGGTGACGAGTTAGGCGCAGGACTCCGCCACGTCCGCCTCTCGTGCAGGGTTCGCCGCGAGGTCGCGAGGACACCATCGACGCGCGCCGATCGAGGCGGCTGTATCATCCCGCGCACCGAACGCCCTGACGCTCGAGGAGCCCTCGATGACCACTGCACCCCTCGACCTCGACGCCCTCGTCGACCCCGCGTACCGGGAGGCGCTGGCGGCCAATCCCGGTCACAGCATCGACCTGAGCGACGGCATCCAGGCCGCCGTCGACCGGTGGCGCGCGACGAGCATGCAGTTCGAACCCACCCCGCCGCGGCCGGGCATCGCCGTCGAGGACCACTTCGTGCCGGGCCCCGACGGCGCGCCCGACGTGATGGTGCGCGTGTACCAGCCGGAGGGTCTGCCGGAGCCCGCCGCCGCCGTCTACAACATCCACGGCGGCGGGATGATCGGCGGGGACGTGCCGTTCGGCGACGCCGACTGCATGGCGTACGCCGCCAACCTCGGCGTGATCGTCGCGTCGGTCGAGTACCGGCTCGCGCCGGAACACCCCTTCCCCGCGCCGATCGAGGACTGCTACGCGGGGCTGCTCTGGCTGTGGCGCCAGGCCGACGCGCTCGGCGTCGACCGCCAGCGCATCGCCATTCGCGGCGGCAGCGCGGGCGGCGGGCTCGCCGCGGGCCTCGCGCTGCTCGCCCGGGACCGCGGCGAGGTCGAGATCTGCTACCAGGTGCTCGTGTTCCCGATGCTCGACGACCGCAACATCACACCGAGCAGCCACCAGATCACGGATCCGCGGGTGTGGAGCCGCGCCCACAACGAGCTGGGCTGGAACGCCTACCTCGAAGGCCGCGCGGGCGCCGACGACATCTCGCCGTACGCGGCCCCGGCCCGCGCGCCGGACCTCGCGGGGCTGCCGCCCGCCTACATCAGCGTCGGCACGCTCGACCTGTTCCTGGACGAGGATGTCGACTACTCGCAGGCGCTCGCCCACGCGGGCGTGGCGGTAGAGTTGCACGTCTACCCCGGCGCGTACCACGGGGCCCACGGCACGGTCCCCGGCGCGCCGCTGTCGCGTCGCTGGCGCCGCGACGAGTACCAGGCGGTGGAGCGCGCGCTCGGCGGCGAGTGAGGGACAGCCCGCTTCGGGGTCAACCGCGGTCGCCCGATCTCCCGTGCGCGTTGCTCCGTGGCGAGCAGGCCTCCCAGGAATCTCAGAGCGCCCCCGTACGGGCCGTTGCTCACACCCGGCGTTCAGCAAGCACCGCCACCTGCGCGAACATGTAGAACGGCGACCCGGACTCCGCCCACGTCGCCCACGCGTTAGACAGGCGATCGAGGTCGGCCTGCGTGGCGTAGCCGTACTCGAGGGCCTGATCCGCGACGCTCGAGTAGAGGATGCGCTGCGACCACGTGCGACCCCAGACCCGCGCCTCCTCGCCGTCGAGGGCCACGACGTTGGGGTGCAGCTCGATCTCCGCGAATCCCGCGGCCCGCACCCAGCCCGGGAGGGCGCGCCCCGCGTCGGGCTCGGCGCCGTTGTGGTACGCGGTCTGGTGGTAGAGCCGGTTCCAGTCCTCGAACTCCGGGAACTTGGGTGACGGGCTCATCGTCGCGTAGTCGCCGTCACGGACGGCGAGCAGACCGCCGGGCCTGAGCACGCGCCCCATCTCGCCGATCGCCCGCACCGGGTCGGTGAGGTGCTGGAGCAGCTGGTTCGCGTAGACGACGTCGAACGACGCGTCGGGGTGGTCGAGGGCGTACACGTCGCCCGCGCTGAACGTGACGTTCTCGACGCCCTCCTCGGCGGCGTGGGCGCGCGCGTGTTCCAGGACGCCGGGCGCGACGTCGATGCCCACCACCTCGCCCGGCGCGACAGCGCGCGCGAGTCCGGCCGTGACCGTGCCAGGGCCGCACCCGGCGTCGAGCAGGCGCATGCCGGGGCGCAGGCGCGGCAGCAGGAACCATGCCTCGACGTCCGCGCGCCGTCGCGCGTGCGCCTGCACGACGGACTCGTGGTGTCCGTGCGTGTACCGGTCGCGCGGGGTGTCGGCCATGCGGGAACTCTCGTCGTCGCCTGACGGCATTCTCGGCGTCGCACCAGACATCCGCGACCGCCCACGACGGTCTTCCATGCCCACTGAGAGCCGCCGTGTTCGCCGCACCATGCGATGATGGACCCAGTTGGAGGCGCGGCGAGCGCCGCGGCGTCGAAGGCGGAACACGATGACGCGTGTCTTCACGGCGAGTGTTTGGCAAGAAGGCGGCCGGTACGTCGCCCAGGCTCTTGAGGTCGAAGTGGCGAGTCAGGGTGAGACGGTCGATCTTGCGCTCGCCAACCTCCGTGAGGCGATCGAGTTGTATCTGGAGCCTCCTTCCACGGGAGGGTCACACCCTTGAAAGTCACCCACGACCCCGAGACCGACATGCTCTACATCGAGTTCGAGGATCGTCCCAGCCTCGAATCGTTCGAGCTGTATGACGGCATCGTCGTCGACCTCGACGCGAATGAACACGTCGTCGGCATCGAGATCGAGGACGCTTCGAAGAAGCTCAACGTCGAGGAGTTCCGGGCTGCGCTTGAGCGCAGACCCGCAGCTCGGCCCGCCTGACCCGTCCGCCCCGCCACCCCCGCGCCGTATACTCGCGAGGTGATCGAGCAGCAGCCGGACGGCGTCGAGCGCCGACCCCTCACGTCCGCCGCACGCATCCTCATGAGCGGCCCCGTCGCCCTCGTCACCACCCGCGACAAGGGCGAGAACAACGTGCTGCCCATCGCATGGCACATGCCGCTCTCGCTCGACCCGTGCCTCGTCGGCATCGCGGTGGAGCAGTCGCGCTACAGCCTCGACATGATCCGAGCCTCGGAGCAGTTCGCGATCAATATCCCCACGCGCACTCTGCTCCACCACGTCCAGTACCTCGGCGGCTACACCGGCGAGGACATTGACAAGTTCGAGGCGACCCAGTTGGAGGTCTTCACCCCCACCCACGTCGACGCGCCGCTGCTCCAGCACTGCGCGGCGTGGATCGAGTGCGAGTTGCAGGACACTGTCGTGCTCGGCGACCACGAGCTGTGCATCGGCCTGGTCGTCGCCGTCTACGTGGATGTCGAGGCGTTCGATGAGCGCTGGCTGCTGCGCGCGGACGAGCGGAGCCCGCTGCATTACCTCGGCGGCAACGAGTACGCGCAGCTCGGGCAGGCGCTGGAGGCGCGCGTCCCTCGGTCGTTCGAAGCGCCCGAGCAGATCCTCGCGGAGCGCATCGCGGAGGAGCTCGAACTGACCGAGGAGGCGCGCGAGCGCCGCGCCGAGCAGCTCGACGAGATCCAGCGCGAGGTCGACGCCGGGAACGTCGTGGACCTCGCGAGCCTGGCGGAGGATGACCTGCCAGACCTCGACCTTTCGGCGGGCATCGTGATCGGCGAACCGACCCCCGACTCTTCCGACCAGTAGCGGCGCGGCGGCCTGGCGGGGCTCAGTCTCCGTTCCCGTCCGACCCCGGACGCCTTCCGAGCGACACCGCCAGCAGGGCGAACGACGCAACGATCGCCGCCAGTGCGGCGAGGCCGGCCGCCACGGCCGGTGACGGCTCCCATGAGTCCGAGGACGAGCGCGCGGTCGGCGTCGTGCCACCCGTGCTCTCGACGACGGCGACGGTCGCCGCCGCAGGGGTTCCCGTCGGCGTTGGTGTGGGGGCCGGTGCGGGAGCAAGGGCTGGTGTCGCGGTGGGCGTCACGGTTCCGCTGGGCGTGGCCGTCGGCGCCGGGGTGGCGGTCGGCGTCGGCGTGGGGCTGGGCGCCGGCGGTGTAGGTGTGGGCGTCGCGGTCGCGGGCGGGGTCTCCGTCGCCGGCGCTTCCTTGTAGCCCTCGTACGCAATCCGGGCGAGTTCGCGGATCGCGTGGTAGCCCGGGTCCCACGTCTCCTCGCTCTCGGTCAGCACCACGAGGACGAACGGACCCGCGGGCGCGTAGACGATGCCCGCGTCGTTCGCGACGGTGTCGATGCGGCCCGTCTTGTGCGCGACCGGCACGTCTGCCGGGAGGAACCACGGGATGCGGTCGCGTATGCGCTGGTCGAGCAGGATCCGGAGCATTGCCTCGTCGTCTTCGGGCCCGAGGAGCGTCCGGGCGTGGAGCTGCGCGAAGAAGTGCGCGATGTCGTTCGCGGTCGTCATGTAGGCCCCGCCGAGGATCGTCTCGCGCAGGCCGAGCCGTGCCGGCTCGCCGTTGACCGCGCGCCACGTCAGACGCTCGGCGAGCGCCTCGGCGGCCTCGTTGTCGGTGAGCTGGATCATGAGTCGCGCTGCCTCGGCTGCGTCGACCGTCACTTCTTCGGTGTCGTCCTGCCCGCTCTCCGTCCCCTCACGGAGCCGGTCGAACGTGATCTCCTCGTCCCAGGCGAACGTGCCCTCGCGCGCCTGCTCGTACGCCTCGGTCAGCACGAAGAGCTTGTAGAGCGACGCCGTGCGGAACGGCTCGTCGGCACGGTTGGAGCAGTGGCTGCCGTCGGTCAGGTCGAGCACGACGAAGCCGACGCGGGACCCCGACGCCTCCGCGTGCTCCTGCATCGGAACGCACACCTCGTCGACCGGGCCGGCGTGCGCGGCGCGTGGCACGGGGAGCGAGGCGACAGCAAGCGCGATCACCAGTGCAAGCGCGAGCGGAACAGTGCCGCGGAGCGAGGGCGTCATGCGGGATGTGCTCCCCAGATCAGCGGTCGCGAAGGATACAACGCACCGCCGTACCTACGAAGCCGATCCGAATCGTGTACCGACGTGAAAGCGCCTGTCGAGCAACGAACGAAGCAAGTCGTACAAGCCCGCGAGCGGCGTCGATCCGGTCTGGTCGCAGGGTATCGACCCGGCGCGCTCGGGCCCTCGACACCGCGACGAGCGGCCGAGAGGCGATGCGAGGTTGACCACCGATCGGCCGCTCTCCCATAATCGCGCCGCTGAGCAATTACGGCTCGGCGATCGGCGGTGGGGGATCCGGCAGCGGATCTGCGTGCCGTCGACGCCGGATCGATTGACCTCAGTACACCGCGTCCCCTCCAGGACGCGGGCAGGAGTTGGGAGCGGCCCGGGGCCGGGTCGCCGTTCGTACGCGAGCGGCGATGTCGGCGCACCGGGTGCAGCGCATCGCAACCCGCGGAGGGCCTGCCGCGGGGGAGTGGGCAGGAGACCTGCTCTCGATCAAGGCCGCAGCAGGCGAACGACATCGGCGTGACTGCGAAGCGCGCCCAGGGTAAGGAGAGGTAGATGGACCTCGGATTCACCGAGATGCAGGAACTGCTCAAGAACTCCGCGCGCGAGTTCCTCGAGGCCGAGTGCCCCGAGCAGCTGGTGCGCGACATGGAAGAGGACGACTCAGGCTACTCCCCCGCGCTGTGGTCGCAGATGGCCGAGCAGGGCTGGCAGGGCCTCCTGATCCCGGAGGAGCACGGCGGCGCCGGCTTCGACTTCCTTGACTTCTGCGTCCTGGTCGAGGAGTTCGGCCGCGCGCTCGTGCCCGGTCCGTTCATGTCGAGCGTGCTCGGCGGCGCGGTCCCGATCCTCGAGGGCGGCTCCGACGACCAGAAGGCGCAGTACCTCCCGGGTATCGCCTCCGGCGACCTCATCTTCACGCTCGCGCAGACCGAGCCTTCCGCCCGCTTCGACGAGGAGGGCATCCAGGCCTCGGCGACGGTCGACGGCAACAACGTCACCATCAGCGGCACGAAGCTGTTCGTCCCCGACGCCAACGTCGCCGACTACATGGTCGTCGCCGCGCGCTCCGGCGCGGGCGTGACGCTGGCCATCGTCCCGACGGACCAGGACGGCGTGACGGTCAACCAGCTCCTCACCATCGCGCGCGACAAGCAGTGCGAGGTCGTCCTCGATGGCGCGACCGGCGAGCTGCTGGGCGCCGACGGCGGCGGCTGGGACATTCTGGGCCCGGTCATGCAGAAGTACGCGGTCGCCGAGTGCGCCTACATGGTGGGCCTGGCGCAGATGGACTTCGAGATCTCCGTGGACTACGCCAAGGAGCGCGTGCAGTTCGGTCGCCCGATCGGCTCGTTCCAGGCGATCCAGCACAAGTGCGCCGACATGGTCACGGACGTCGACGGCTCGCGGTTCATCATGTACAAGGCCGCGTGGTCGCTGAACACGGACCAGGACGACGCGCAGATGGCCGTGAACATGGCGAAGGCGTGGACCTCCGAGGCCACCCGGCGCGTGGTCGCGCACGGCCAGCAGATCCACGGCGGCATCGGGTTCACCAAGGACTACAAGATCCAGCTGTACTACCGCCGCCAGAAGCGTGCGGAGCTCGCCTGGGGCGACTCCGACCACCACCGGGAGCTCGTCGCCGACCAGCTCGGCATCTAGCTCTCGCGGCACGGTCCGCAACCAATGGGGCCGCCCTCCGGGGCGGCCTCATTCTTTTGGTGGCGCTCTCTCCCCCCGGCGGGGGTGAGGGTCCGGTCTCCTCATCGGTGGCTGGTCTCACCTCTCGGACCCCCCTCACCCTCACCCTCTCCCCCCGCCGGGGGGAGAGGGGATCAGAGTCCGGCCCCCTCTCCCGCCCCGCGGGGTCTCCCCGAGTCGAGGGGAGCTGCGGGCTATGCCCGCAGCTTGCCGACCCTGCTATGCGCGGGAGAGGGCTGGGGTGAGGGTCCGGCGTCCTCCCCGACGGCTGCTCCTTCGAGCGCGTTAGAACGCCCGCCCGTGTACCCTGTCCCGGCCGTTCCCACCCGGCTCATAGTCGCGCGCGCTGCACCGTACGATGGATCGGTGCGCCTCGCGCGTCCGCGCGGTGGGAGGGACACAAGATGACGGCTGCTCGGGACGCGGCGATTGGCGCCGAGGGGCTCGTGCGGGACTTCCCCGCCGTCCGTGCCGTCGACGGCATTGACCTGGCCGTCGAGCGCGGGCAGGTGTTCGGCTTCCTCGGCGCGAATGGCTCCGGCAAGACCACCACCATTCGCATGCTCACCACGCTGCTGCGGCCCACCGCCGGCCGCGGCTACGTCGACGGTCTCGACGTGCAGCGCGAGGCCTCCGAGGTGCGGCGGCGCATCGGCGTCGCGCTGCAGGAGGCCGGCCTCGACGACCTCCAGACGGGCCGCGAGCTGCTCGCACTCCAGGGCCGGCTGCACGGCGTGCGCCGGGGAGAGATCGCCGCACGCGTAGACGAGTTGCTTGCGATCGTGGACCTCGAGGACGCCGCCGACCGGAGGATCGGGACGTACTCGGGCGGGATGCAGCGCCGGCTCGACCTCGCGTCGGCGCTGGTGCATCGCCCCGGCATCGTGTTCCTCGACGAGCCAACGACCGGGCTCGACCCCATCAGCCGTGACGCGGTCTGGCGCTACGTGGAGCAGCTCAACCGCGACGAAGGCGTGACGTTCTTCCTCACCACGCAGTACCTGGAGGAAGCCGACCGCCTCGCCGACGAGGTCGCGATCATCGACGCCGGGCGCATCGTCGCGCAGGGCTCACCGGCCGACCTGAAGGCGACCATCGGCGCGGACGTCGTCACCATCCACGTCGACGCCGACGACGGCGCCGGAATCGCGCGAGCCCTGCTGCGCATCGAGGAGCTCGACGGCCTCGAGGAGGTGCGCACGCTGGACGACGCGATCGTCGTCTACATCACCGACGGCAGCCGGGCGATCGCGCGGCTCGTGACGGTCGTACAGGAGTCGGGCCTCGACGTGCGCGAGGTGACGCTCGCGCAGCCGACGCTGGACGACGTGTTCCTGCGTGCGACCGGCCGGCATCTCGAAGTCGACGCAGAGGCGCCGTCGCCTGGCGCCGGGGAGGAGGAGGCGCGATGACCGCGCTCGTGATCGGGACCTACCAGCTCGCGTGGCGGGCGGTGCGAGAGACGATTCGCCAGCCGGGCGTCGAGGTGGGCAACCTCTTCATCCCACTGTTCTTCTTCTTCGTCACCGTCGGCGCCATCAGCAACATCGCGGCGCCCGCGTTCGGCATCGAGAACTACGAGGCGTTCCAGCTCCCCGTCGCCATCACGCAGGGGGTGGCAGGCGCGGCCGCCATCTCCGGCGTCGCGATCGTGAAGGACATCGAGAGCGGCTACTTCGACAAGCTGCTGCTCACGCCGATGCCGCGGCTGGCGATCGTGCTCGGCCGCCTCATCGCCGACGGCATCCGCTGCATGGCGTTCACATCGATCATCGTGGCCGTGCTCAGCGTCTTCACGGCGGGCATGGCAGCGGGGCCGCTCGGCTACGTCGTCGTCATCGCGCTCGCCGGGCTGTTCGGCGTGGCGTACTCCGGGATTGGCGTAACGATCGGGCTGCGGACCGGGAATGCGCAGGCCGCGCAGGCGGGGTTCCTCATCTTCTTCCCGCTGCTGTTCCTCTCGCCCGCGTTCGCGCCGAAGGAGTTCTTCGACCCGTGGATGGAGTTCCTCGCGTCGATCAACCCGGTGACCTACCTGCTCGAGGGCATGCGCACGCTGGCGCTCGACGGCTGGGAGTGGGACAACCTGGCCGGCGCGCTCGCCTCGGTGTTTGGCCTCGGTGTGGTGACCGCGGGGCTCGCGCTGTGGGCGCTGCGCACGAGGACGGCGTGACGCGATGACGAGCGACGACCGTTGGCAGCAGGCCGCCGACGCCCCGGGCCACCGGCTCGCGCCGCTCGACGGCGCCAGCCTCGTCGGCGGCGTCACGCTCGACGCGCGGCTCGGGCCGCGCAGCTCCGTGGGCTCGACGTACTTCCGCTGCTACCTTGCAACCGCCGGCGGGCGCACGACGGCGCCGGTGGTGTTCGGCCTCCAGAACGACGGCGCCTACCCCGGCTTCAACTGGGTCGAGGTGCTCGACTACTTCGCATCGGTCCCCCTCGACGGCGGCGGGACGTTCGAGGTCACCGCCGGGGTCGAGCGCGCGCTGTTCGAGCACCTCGCGAGCATCGTCCCGCCCGGCGGCCACTTCATGGCCGAGTACGACTCGGTCGCGCGCTCACTCACCGCACGCGCGCTCTCGGCGCGCGTCCCGCCCGTCGCGACGCCCCTCGGCGCGCTGCTGTTCGAGGTGGGCTGCGGCGTGGCGTTCCGCGACTGGTACATCTCCGAGGGTGGCCGTGAGGGTCCTCGCAAGCTCCAGGGCTTCCGCGCCCTGGACGACGACCACGCGCGCACGCGCGGCCTCGAGGCTGCCGACGCGCTCGACGCGTTCCTCGCCGAGCGCGGCTCGCTCGCGAGCGACCTGCGCGAGGTGACGTTTCCCCTTGCGGAACAGGTACTGGGAGAGCTGCGCAGGCGCTTCGGCGGTTCGTGACCCTCGTGTAGTATCGAGGGCGCAACGGGTACCCATCCCCAAGCATGCACAAGCACCACGCGTTGCCCGCCGCCCGGTGAGGCGCGGAGCACGACGACGGAGGACGCGATGCCCCAGACCCTGAGCGTGATCAAGGCGGATGTCGGTGGCTGGGTCGGCCACTCGGCCATGCACCCCGAACTCCTCGACGCCGGGCGCGAAGCGCTGGCTCAGGCCGTGCAGTCCGGGCTGCTGATCGACGCCCAGGCCCACGCGTGCGGTGACGACCTCTTCCTCGTGATGTCGCACGACCGCGGCGAGGACGACGAGGAGATCCACCGCCTCGCGTGGGACATCTTCCAGACCGGCACGGAGGTCGCGCAGAAGCTGCACCTCTACGGCGCCGGCCAGGACATCCTCGTCGACGCGTTCTCGGGGAACATCCGCGGCGCGGGCCCCGGCTCCGCCGAGATGGAGATCGAGGAGCGCCCCTCGGAGCCCGTGATCGTGTTCATGGGCGACAAGACCTCGGCCGGGTCCTTCAACCTGCCGTTCTTCAAGATGTTCGCCGACCCCTTCAACACCGCCGGCCTCGTCATCGCGGAGCCGCTGCACGGCGGCTTCGAGTTCGAGGTCCACGACGTCAAGGAGAACCGGCGCATCTTCCTCTCCTGCCCGGACGAGATGTACGACCTGCTCGTATTCATCGGATCGCCGGCCCGCTACGCGGTGAAGCGCGTGCGCAACCGCCTCACCGGCGAGGTCGCCTCGGTTTCCTCCACCGACAAGCTCTCGCTCATCGCCGGCCGCTACGTCGGCAAGGACGACCCCACCGCGATCGTGCGCTGCCAGGGCACCTTCCCGGCCGTCGGCGAGGTGATCGAGCCGTTCACCACCGCGTGGACCGTCGAGGGCTTCATGCGCGGCTCGCACTACGGCCCGTGGATGCCGACCT
>VXTU01000052.1 GCA_009837285.1 Chloroflexota bacterium
GAGCGGCAAGCTCCCGCCGGGTTTCGTGCCGCAGGCCGTCCTGCGCGACGAGCCCGAGGAGTGCTCGCAGCCGCGGTGCAGGCGGAAGCGGGCGCCCAAGCCCGACGGAGGCTGGTATGCGAGCTGCCAACCCTGCCTCGACCGCAGGGCGGCCAGTTGTCGCAGAAGACGGGCCGCGCTGGTCGCGCAAGGCGGATGCCGGCGCTGCTCGTATCGCAAGAGGCTCGAAGGCGACTTCCTTTGCGAACGCTGCCGCGAGGACCGCGACATCGAGCGCGGGCAGAAGCGCCGGGACGCCCAAGACGCGGCGGTAATCGACGAGTTCGCCGCCAAGCCCGACAGGGCGCACGAGCCCTCGAATCTGGACTGCGGTGTCAGCCCCTGGAACGCCAGGCCGAAGCCTGGGCCAAGCGCCGCGTACTGGTCGCCGCTGCCCGATCCGGAACCGAAGTCCGAACAACTCTGGAGGGAGTCCCTGTCGGATTCGGGCTGGCGCTACAGCCGGTACTGACCGTTCCTCTCCACCGTCGAGGCGCGTGGCTCCGGTCTGCGCGCCTCGGCTTCCCAGGCGCTCCCAGTGGCCGCTCCCGGCGCGTTGCGGGCCGTCAAGGGCGACGGTACTCGTCGGCGCAGCGCACCCTTTACGGTCCGCTACGCGTCCCCAACGCTGCCGGGCGGGATGGTGTCCGGAACCTCGTCCATCGCGTTGTCCGCCATGGTGCGGGTGTTCCGCGCGTACAGCGCACCCCGGACGCCATCCCTGCCGCGCGGCGAGCGCCACATCCGCCTCACCGGCCGCCAGGACGGCCCGTGAAGCGCCAGTCGGTTTCCCGGCGAAGTTCTCTTATCTTTTTGATACACATACAGTTTTTGCACTTCATCCGCCGCCGTGGTATTGGATGGCTCCCATGCGCCGATCCCCGACCCCCACCGCAGCCGGACGGCCGCCTTCGCGGCCTCGAGGATGACCCGGCGCGTGTCCCGCTCGCGCAGGGAACCGACCTTCGACGCCGCCACCGAGGCGGCGCGCCTGCGCGCCGACACCCGCGACCGGCGCCGCGTCCGCTACGGCGGCTCGCGCCTCGACCGCTTCGCCCGCGAGCTGCTCGCGCTGCGCGACCAGGGCGCCACCACCGCCGAGATCCAGCGCTGGCTGCGCGAGCGGCGCGTGCGCGTCCACCATTCCACCGTAGCCCGCTGGCTGCGGCGGCGCGGCGACGGCTGACCGTGGCGAAGTTCCGCGCGACCCGGGCCCCCGAGCGCCAGGTCGACGCCGTCGTCGGGCGCCTCGTCAACCTCGGCGTGCTGCGCCGTGGCGCGCGCCGCCGCGACCGCGAGCGGCACGCCCGGATCCGCCGCAGCCTCGACAACGCCCGGGCCGCCGCCGAGCGCTTCGCCGCGTCACGCGACCGCTACCGCGATCTCGCCCTGCTCGTCGAGGCCGCGCTGCTCGCAAGGCCGCCCAGCGACGACTTCGGCGGCCTCGACGAACGCGTCGCGCGGGCGCTGCAGCAGAAGGGATGCGTGCTCCCGGACATGCCGCCCCGGATGCCCACTTCCTCCCGGCAGCGCGCGCCGCCGAAGCAGCCCAACGCTTCCCGATAGCGCCGTTCCGCGCCTGCCGCGCAACACGTCCGGAAAGCCCGTTTCGGCGGCCACTGGGGCCGCTTCTCGCCCGGACGCTGGGAAAGGGTCCTCGCGGACGCCTGTTCCCAGCGTCCGGACTGGCTTCCGCCGCGAAACGCGCACAGCCCGCGCCGCATACCCGCCGCGCGCAGCGCCGCGCCGACCGCCGAAAGTGCTTGACCGCCGCCCCCGCGGGCCCTACAGTCCGCCGCACTTTCACGTAGCCCTAGCGCTACATGGTCGGCGGGAGCGCCGACATGGTCGGTGGAAAACACCGACGTTGTTGGCGGAAACGCCGACGTGACATGGTTCCCCCGCCATTTCAAACAACGGGGCGCGAGCCGCCAGCGGCGGCATTCAGCGAACCTCCTGCTGAGACTGGAGAGAGCCCCGCAAGGGCATCGGATCAGGCAGACCGCGGGTTGCCCAGCGAGACGCCACGATCCGCAGCACACCCGGCTGACCGAAACGGGAAGCACCCACAAGGTGCCGCAGACGTTCCACTGACCAAAGGAACACCGCGCTAAGAGTGCCGGCGGCGTCCGAAAGTACTAAACGGGTGCGAATAGGATCAGCGGACTAACCACCCGCGATTCCGCTCAGCTTCAATCGATCGCAAGCATCGGTCGAACGCGAGACATTCTTACAGACAGCCCGAAGCTTGCACCCCCGGCGCCGACGGCCGCCGTCCGCAGAGGACACCCGTCCCCCGGCGATGCCTGTCCGTCCAAACACCAACTCTCACGCCGCCGGAGGGCTTTAGCACTAGGCAAGCGGCATGCCGACCGGCCCCGTTCCTGCTAGGATGCCCGAAATGCCACTAAGGACAGCCGCGTCGCTGAACAAGCAAACCCTCGCGGTTCCGGCTCGGTGAAGGAACACCAGTCTTGAGCAAGGCCGCGAAACAAAACGACGAAAAACTGCAGCCGCTCCCGCCCTCTGGGCGTATGGCCTTCAGCCCCGGAAACGTCGCGTTCGGTCGACACGAATCCTTCCCGCTCCGCTTCGCCTGGATCGCCAAGGGCCTCAACGCGGTCCGCGCTGATCCCGACATCTTCACCCGCGAGGACGCTACAGTCGTCCTCGGCGTGGGGAAAAACATGGTGTCATCGATCCGCCATTGGCTACACGCAGCCACGCTCGTGCGGCAGCGGCCCGACGGCCACGGGTACGAAGAGACCGAACTCGCCCGCACGGCCTTCGGGAGCGACGGCGACTCGTACCTCGAGGACGACGGCACCATCTGGCTGCTCCATTGGCTGCTCGCCACCAACCCCGCCGCCGCGACGGCGGTCTACTGGTTCTTCAACCACTTCCACAGGCCCGTTTTCGCAAACGACGAGGCCGCCGCGGGACTGCGCGCGTTCATCGATACCGAGGCCGCGACACGGACATCCCCAACCACGCTAAACCGCGATGCCACCACCCTCCTGCGGATGTACACGCGGACCGCGGCCGGCACCCGACTAGCCCTCGAGGACGCCCTCGACTCGCCGCTGTCGCTGCTCGACTTGGTTGATCGAGTCGACGCGCACCACCGGCGATCCGTCCCGGCGGCACGTCCCGGCCTACCATCGGAGATCTTCGCCTTCGCCGTCGCCGAGGTGTTCGACCACCTCGCCGCGCCGCACGTCGCTGTACAGCACCTCATGTACAGCGACCGTACCCACTGCGCACCCGGGGCCGTGTTCCGCATGACGGAGGAGAGCTTGGTTCACAAGATCGAGGAACTGCACCGGACTGCACCGGGACACTTCCGCCTCGACCGCACCGCCGGTGTCTACCAACTCTACAGGCTCCGCAGGACGGAACCGCTGCACATACTCGATGAGCGCTTCCACAGGCGCGGGAGGACGGCTGCGTGACTCTTGCGGACCGGATCTCCGTTAACACCCGCTACACCCGTTCGATCAACGTCGAGCGCGACTGCGGCTCACGGGCGATCATAGAGGCATACCTCCCGAGCCCCGGCGGCATCGAGCTGCTCAGCAGCATCTCTGACGCCCTTGGCCGCGCTGACCAGCCACGAGCATGGAGCTTGGTCGGGCCATACGGGTCGGGCAAGTCGTCCTTCGCCCTTTTTCTGCACGAACTGCTCGGCACCGGCCCTCCGAGGACAGCGGCACGGAAAATCCTAGAGGCCGAGAACCCGACCATCGCACGACGATTCGCCAAATCCACGCGGTGGTGTCGCGTAGTCCTCTCGGGGAGTGACGAGCCGATGCCAGCCCGCCTCCTGGCCGCGCTGGACGACGCCGCCCGCGCACACTGGGCCGGCCGCCCGGGTCGCCGCCCAGCCGTCCTCGAGCGCATCCGCTGTGCCCGTCGACAGAACACTGTTCCCGACAGCGTCCTACTGCAGCTTGTGGACGATTTGCAGGATGCCCTGGACAACACCGACGCCGGCGGCCTCCTGCTGCTGGTCGACGAGCTCGGCAAGTTCCTCGAACACGAAGCGCGGCAGGGAGGTGCCGGCATCTTCCTCCTCCAACAGCTCGCAGAACGTGCGTTCCGCGGACGGAAGGCCAACCTCCTCCTCGTCGTGCTCCTTCACCAGGGCTTCGACTTGTATGCACGCGGTCTCGGCGAAAGGCTCAGGAACGACTGGGCCAAAGTACAAGGCCGCTTCCAGACCGTGTCCTTCGTCGAGCCTGCGGAGCAGGTTTTACGCATCGTCGCCACGGCCTTCTCGAACACGCTGACCGCAGGGCAGCGCGACCGTGTGCGCGGCAAAGCGGCACGGTTCGCCAAGGCGCTCGCCGCTGCCAACGCCTTGCCGCCGGCTCTTGACCCTGACGCCGCCAGCGCCATCTTTGCAAAGTGTTATCCGATCCATCCCGTCACGCTGCTCCTGCTCCCGGACCTATGTCAGCGATTCGCGCAGAACGAGCGGACCCTGTTCAGCTATCTCGGCAGCCGCGAGCCCCACGGCTTTCGCGACGCGCTCGCCTCGCTCCGCCGACCGGGAGACTGGCTGCATCCGGCAACCGTCTATGGCTATTTCTTGCGCAACCAGCCCGCGGTCCTGTCCGATCCGCTGACCCACCGCCGCTGGGCTGAGGTGGTCACTGCCGTCGAACGTGCCGGCCATGTCGGCGAGGAGGACCCCGCACATCTGGATTGCGCGCCTTCGAGCCTTGCGAAGGCCATCGGCCTACTCAACCTCGTCTCG
>VXTU01000040.1 GCA_009837285.1 Chloroflexota bacterium
CCGCCACGCTGCAGACACCGCGCGAGTTGCCCGCCGGCGACGAGGATGAGCCGACGACCGAGCCCCGCACCGGCAACGAGTAGCCCCGGTGGCCACGACCTTCGATCCCGACCCGCCTGCTGAGCTGCCCCCCGAGCTGGCGGAGGGGCAGATGACGCTCCTGGATCACCTCCGGGAGCTCCGAACACGCGTCACCTGGATGGCCGGAGCGGTCATCCTCGCGATGTGCGTGTTCTTCGCCCCGCCCATCAACTTCCTGGTCTGGGAGGTCCTCCTCGAACCGGGGCGAGCGCGCACCGAGGACTTCCGGGTGATTGCGATCGAGCCGCTTGAGAACCTCGGCGTCTACTTCCGCATCGCGCTCGCGGGCGGCGTCTCGGTCGCGATGCCGATGCTCGTCTATCAGACGCTCCGCTTCGTCGCGCCGGCGCTGACGCCGCAAGAGAAGCGCTGGATCTACCCGATCGCTCTTGGGGCATCGCTGGCCTTCCTTGCCGGGATGGCGTTCTGCTACTTCGTCGTGTTGCCTGCTGCCTTCGGCTTCTTGTTTGAGTTCGGTAGCGATCTCGCCGCACCAGAAATCCGGGTCAGCAGCTACATGAACCTCACCCTGCGGCTGATCGTGATCCTCGGGTTCGTGTTCGAGATGCCGATCGTGATCATGGGCCTGGCGCGGATGCGCGTCGTGCACTGGCGCAAACTACTCGGCTGGTGGCGGTGGGCCGTGATCGGCTCGTTCGTCGTCTCCGCGATCGCGACGCCGACGATCGACCCGGTGACCCAGTCGCTGGTGGCGACCCCGATGGTCGTCCTCTACGTGGTCGGCATCGGCCTCGCATGGATGGTTCGGCGCCAGGAGTAGCCGTCCGAGGGAGCGATAAACTGCGTATGCAATAGCGCCGTTGACACGCCCCGACGTGCTACGATGACGCCGATATGAGCGATTCCACCGCCGACGCCGCCTACGCATCCCCGGCCATCGAGGGAGCACGACGCACCGGCACCCCGGAGCTCGTCGAGCTCTACGAGGAGATCGCGGACTGTCCCGCGTGTGGCCTCGCGCGGACGCGCACGCAGACCGTCCCTGGATCCGGGCCCGCGCCCGCCGAGGTGATGTGCGTCGGCGAGGGACCCGGTGCGCGCGAGGACGAGCAGGGGCTCCCGTTCGTCGGCGCGGCCGGACGGTTCCTCGACGAGCTACTCGGCGGCATCGGCATGTCGCGCGAGACCGTGCACATCGCGAATGTCGTGAAATGCCGGCCGCCCGGCAACCGCGACCCGCAGCCCGAGGAGATCGCGGCCTGCCAGCCCTTCCTCGAACGCCAGATCGCGCTCGTCGACCCGCTGCTGATCGTGACCCTCGGGCGGTTCTCGATGGCGCGCTGGTTCGCGGGCACGACGATCAGCCGCATCCACGGCCAGCCGAAGCGCGTCGGCAACCGCCTCGTGGTGCCGATGTTCCACCCTGCCGCCGCGCTCCGGCGGGGCGAGCTCCGTACCGTCATCGCCGCCGACTTCGCGCGCATCCCCGAGCTGATCGAGGAGGCGCGCGCGATCCGCACCGAGGCGCCCTCGGACGCCGCTGCCGAGCCCTTCGCGGCGACCGCCCCGGCCGCGCCGCCGTCCGAGCAGCGCGCACTGCTGTGAAGCGAACGAGCGCACGATGACCGACGACCTGCCCGTCCGCATGATCCCGCTCGGCGGCCTCGGCGAGATCGGGCGCAACATGATGCTGTACGAGTACGACGACCAGGCGATCGCCGTCGACGTCGGGCTGATGTTCCCCGAGGAAGAGATGCTCGGCGTCGACCTCGTGATCCCGGACTTCGAGTATCTCCTCGACGACCCGGAGCGCTTGCTGGCGGTGTTCCTCACTCACGGGCACGAGGACCACATCGGCGCGCTGCCGTTCCTCCTGCGCGAGCTTAATGTGCCGGTGTTCTGCACCCGCCTCACGCGCGGCCTCGTCGATGTGAAGCTACGGGAGCACCGCCTGCAGGACGACACGCACGTGCAAGTCGTCGAGCCGGGGCAGACGATCAACGTCGGCCCGTTCTCCGTCGAGTTCTTTGGCGTCTCGCACTCCATCCCGGACGCGGCCGGGATGATCATCCGCACGCCCCTCGGCCCGATCGTCCACACCGGCGACTTCAAGCTCGACCACACACCCCCGATGGGCCAGCACACCGACCTCATGCGCCTCGCCGAGGTCGGCCGCGAGGGCGCGCTGCTGCTCGCCGCCGACTCGACGTACGCGGAGATCGAGGGTCACACCCCCTCGGAGCAGACGGTCGCCGAGACGCTCGACCGCGTGATCGGAGAGGCCGAGGGGCGCGTGATCATCGCGACCTTCGCCTCGCTGATCTCACGCGTGCAGATGGTGCTCGACGCGGCGGAGAAGCACGGCCGCCGCGTCTTCGTCACCGGCCGCTCGATGGTCAACAACGTGCGCATGGCGCGTGAGCTCGGGTACCTCGACGCCGGCGACAACCTGCTGATGAACCCGCGCGAACTCGACACCCATCCGGACAGCCGCACAATCGTGGTCAGCACGGGCGCGCAGGGCGAGCCCACCGCGGCGCTGACGCGCATGGCGAACGGCACCCACCAGCACATCACCGTGCAGCAGGGCGACACCGTTGTGCTCTCCTCGAGCCCCATCCCGGGGAACGAGACGCTCGTCTACCGCAACATCGACAACCTCTACAAGGCAGGCGCGGACGTGATCTACAGCCTGATCGCCCCGGTCCACGTGCGCGGACATGCCGCGCGCGAGGAGCTGAAGATCGTCCACAGCCTGGTCCAGGCCCGGTACTTCGTCGGCATCCACGGCGAGCATCGCCACCTGGTGCACCACCGCGATCTGGCGATCGACCTCGGGATGCACCCGGACGACGCGATCGTCCTCGCGGACGGCGACGTGCTGGAGATCACCGAGGAGGAGGCCTACATCGCGGACAGCGTCCCGGCCGACCTCGTGTACGTCGACGGCCTGGGCGTGGGCGACATCGACCACATCGTGCTGCGCGACCGCCAGCACCTCGCATCCGACGGCATGCTCGTCGTGGTCGCGGCGATCGACCGTCAGCACGGCACGCTGGCGGGGATGCCAGAGGTGATGTCGCACGGCTTCGTGGGTCCCGACGATGAGGCCGACATGAGCGAGGGAGTGCGCCGGCTCGTCGTCGACCTGTTCGGCGGCGAGGGCCACCAACTCGACTGGACGAGCATGCGTGAGAGACTGAAGGACGAGGTGGCGAGCCACCTCTACCGGGAGACCCACCGCCGGCCGCTCGTGCTGCCGGTGACGGTGGAGGTCTAGCGCGGGCGAGAGCCCGCCGAGGGAGGCGAACGACGGAGGTGTAGTCCAGCCTCGAAGGTACCGGCGTCGCTGGCGGGGGACGGCCGGACCGGGAGCATCACCATGGCCCGAACCAAGACCCGCCCATCCACGCGCCCGCCCGCCTCGCGGACCGCGCGCGCCCGAACCCCGTGGACGCGACGCTTGCGACGCACGATCCGCCCGGAGACCGTCGGCGGCGCGCTCGTCGTCGCAGCTGCGGCGATCCTCGTCTACCTCCTTCCCATCGACTCGGTACCGGTCGCCGACCTCCTCGACCGCGCGCGCGACGGTTTCGTCGAGCTGTTCGGCGTGCACGTCTTCACGCTCGTCGCGCTGCTCGCCGCGTTCGGCGCGCTGGTCGCCGCGCGACGCCTTCGCTGGCTGCGCCAGCAGTGGCGTCACCTCCTGGGCGCCGCGCTGCTGATCGTCTTCAGCGCCGGCGCGCTCGGCCTGTGGCGCCCCGACGTGGAGCTTGGCGGTGTCAGCCTCGATGCGGTCTCCGCGAGCGGCGAGGCGGGCCGCTGGCTGACCAGTGGCCTCCTCGCTGGCCTCGCGTGGCTCCTGACGGCGGTTGCGGGCTTCACGCTGCTGTGGCCGCGCACATCGGCCCGGATTGCGCTTAGTACCCCTCGCGCGAGCGCCCGCACGTCCACCTGGGTATGGCGTCACGGCCCGCAGCAGGCCCTCGCCGGCCTTGTCGCGGGGATCAAGCGCCTCGGCCAGTCGGATGTGCCCAACGCGGCCGAGATGGAGGCCCTGCGCGCCCGGAGGCCCCGCCCAGTCACGAACGGCACGGCCGAGGCCGTGCCTGCCGCAGCGTCCGACGACCCAGCGGAGGAGGCCACCGCTCCTGCCGACCTCGACACCCCCGACGAGGACGAGGAGCCCGACGACGAGCCCGCGCGCCCGGCGGTCCAGATCCCGATGGACATGGAGCACGAAGCCGCGGCCTGGCGGCACTCGAGCGATGGCTGGCAGCTGCCGCCGATGGACCTGCTCCGCAAGGCCGAACCCGCCACGCCCGCCGCGCACAGCAACGAGCGCCGCGCCCAGCTGATCGTCGACACGCTCGCCTCGTTCGGCGTCGACGCCGCCGTAACGCAGGTCAACGAGGGCCCGACCATCACGCAGTTCGGCGTCGAGCCGGGCTGGAACGTGCGCACGAAGACCGTCGAGGAGCGTGATGCCGACGGCAAGCCGATCCTCGACGACGAGGGCCAGCCGCGCGTGAAGGAGATCGAGGTCTCGCGGACGCGCGTGCGCGTGAGCCGCATCACTTCGCTCCAGCACGACCTCGCGCTCGCGCTGGCCGCGCCCGCGCTCCGCATCGAGGCGCCGGTACCCGGCAAGTCCGTCGTCGGCATCGAGGTGCCGAACGGGCACACCTCGGTCGTATCGCTGCGCGGCGTCATGGAGTCACAGGCGTTCGAGCAGGCGGCGCAGCGCCACGACCTGCCGATCGCGCTGGGGTCGGGCGTCGCCGGCGCGGAGGTGGTGACGGACCTCGCCGACATGCCGCACCTGCTCATCGCCGGCGCGACCGGGTCGGGCAAGTCGGTATGCCTCAACTCGATCATCGCGTGCCTGCTGATGAACTACTCGCCGGAGCAGCTCCGGCTCGTCCTCGTGGACCCGAAGCGCGTCGAGCTGACAGCGTTCGCGGACATCCCGCACCTCGCATTCAGCGACATCGTGGTCGACATGGACAAGGTGGTCGGGACGCTGCAGGCGGTCATCCAGGAGATGGAAACGCGCTACCGCGCCTTCGCGAAGATCGGCGTCCGTAACCTCCAGGCGTACAACGAGCGCAATGAGGAGCACCCACTTCCCTACTGGGTGGTGGTGATCGACGAGTTGGCGGACCTGATGCTGGCCGCGCCGTACCAGGTGGAGCAACAGCTCGTGAGGCTCGCACAGCTCGCTCGCGCGACGGGCATCCACCTCATCCTCGCGACGCAGCGGCCTTCGGTGGACGTGGTGACAGGGCTCATCAAGGCGAACTTCCCCACGCGGATCGCCTTCGCCGTCTCCTCGCAGGTGGACTCGCGCACGATCCTCGACAGCGGTGGCGCCGAGAAGCTGCTCGGCAAGGGCGACATGCTCTACCAGCCGAAGGACCAGGGGAAGCCGACGCGCCTGCAAGGCGTCTTCGTCTCCGACGAGGAGATCGAGTCCCTCGTGGACTTCTGGACGGCGGGCCGCTTCGAGTCGCTGCGCCCCGAGCGCTTCGATGACCTGCTCGCGGAGGCCGAGGAGGCTGCTGCGGACCTCGTCCCCGGGGGTCCGGCTCCCGACGTCGACCCAATGGTCACGGAAGCCCTCGAACTGGCTCGCGACCACTCCCAGCTCTCCACGTCGATGCTCCAGCGCCGGCTGCGCATCGGGTACCCCCGCGCGGCGCGGGTGATGGACGAGCTGGAGGACCGCGGCATCGTCGGCGCACCCGAAGGCGGCAGCGGCTCCCGACCCGTCCTCCTCGACGGTGACGAAGGTGGTGATGAGGCCACGGAGGCTGCGCCGGCGCCGGTTGCGGGGGCTGGGCGCGAGAGCGAGGCTTAGGCTACCTGCTCAGTCAGAATAAGGGCCGAGGAACCGCTCCCCATCGAAGTGGATCATATGCGTGGGTGTCTCAGCCACCCACACTTCAGTTTCCCACGAGATGGCTTGGAGGTACTGGCCAAAGGTCTTGCGGTCCTTGAAGGCCGTCACATAAACGAGGCCCGCTTGAGAATTCCCAAACAGCGACGCCAGTTCCTCGCGGCGCTTCGCATCCATCGGACCATGGGTGCTCACCGCCTCGATAAGCATGAGCCAGTTGGATGCCCGGTCGAGTACAACTAGATCGGGCATCTTGCCGTGTTCGTTGACTACAACACCGACGTCCTCAAGAGCAGTGCGCTCCCATACCGCAACTTGTCCCCCGCGTCCCCGATGTAGAGGATCTGCCCGTCCTTGACGAACCGCGAGCAGAAGCCCTCAACGATCTCCTTGATCAGTGGATTCTGGCCACCTGGCGTCAAACTGACCTCATCACCACTCGGAAGCGTGACTGGGATCAGATGCATCTCGCGCTCGCCAGCCCACCGTTGGCGTAGCGAAGGGACATCCCTGCGCCACCGCGCTAGCGCTTCGTCCCAGGTCTCCGTCCCGTAGCACCTTAGGGTGTTGATCAGTTCAGCAGGCACTTGATACGCGGTGAGTCCGCTGTTTGTAGGGCGCTCCGGATCGTCTGGGTTCAGAAGCAGGATTCCTGCCGCCACGAACTGATGAACCGTCTGGCGTCTCACTGTTTCACGGCTGTTAGGCGCGTATCGTCGACCGTAGTGCTCTGCCATGAAGTCCATCATTGGTGTTATGCCGATTAGGGCCGGTTCGATATCGGCCCACGTTCGTTCTGGCGTTAGCTGGAGAAGGGCGAGCAAGGTCAATGCTGAACGCTCATTCCTCTGCGCCTTGGGCAGATCAAGCTGTCGCAACACGTCTTGTGCATCGAGCACCCGTTGGTGGGCCATCAGAGGGTCGAAGTTCTCTCTTTCGCCAAGCCCCGCCAAGACAGGAATGTGCTCCTCAACCAAGCGATCGAGCGACTTCTGATCCAATGTTGCGTCGCCAACCGCCTCGCCGAGGGAGCAGAGTTCATCACGAGTAGGATATCGGAATCTTCGCATGTCCGTCGCGTTGACCTGCGTATGGCCAGACCACTGCCTGAAGTACAGGTCGACGATGGTGGAGTTGAGAAACGAGACAAGGCCACGTGCCAGTGTGGCATCGAGCGGCCCGCCCTCTTCGTGGAAGACGTTCAGGTGGTTCTCGAATCCAATGAGCGGGCCTGGTGCGAGGTTCGGTTCCGATAGGGCCGCGCTGATCCGTCGACGCTCCTCTTTGGCCGAAAAGCGCTTCACAAGGACGTACGACCCGTTCCGCATCAGCAGACCCTTAGTCTGGTCATTCTTAGTGATCGCATTCGGCTTCCGGTGGTTGGCCAACGGCCACTTGATTCGGCCGCGGCGATCTAGATGACTCGGAAAGAGCAAAGGCACTGTTTGGGTGTCAGGGTCGTCTCGGAGGTTCGCACGTGCCCTGAACTCGACCACGCGGCCAGTCGAGACCGAAAGGCCGATCCCAGAGAGTGCCGACGGCAGCCTCCTCATCCGCGCGGAGAGATGCGCGCCGATGCCATCAGTACTCATATGAATGAAAGCCTCAGGGTCGCTTGCGTCGACTACCTCTCTGTATGGGGCCTCGCGCCAAGTTGTCATCCCGTGATCCGCGCCCGGGCTCGAAGTGATCAGAATACGGTCAGAGGCCTTCGCCTTGATTGCGTGAAACACCACGTTCTCCTGCAGGACGCCTGAATCGGAGAAAGCATCGTCCCGAGCGTCGTACAAGTGAATGCGGCGGAACGCCATCTTCGACAAGAAGTCGCGGCGAAACGCCCTGAAGTACGGACCATTCGCGAAGCTGCGGGGCGTAATCGCGACAAGCTGACCGCCATCGCCGAGTAGCCGCGTGGCTAGCGCGAGGAACGCAGCGTAGACATTGCTTATCTCGACACCCACCGTCTTGACAAGTCTTCGTTCGAGTGACTTCGCTTGAACCTTCCGGTAAGGAGGGTTCATCAGCACATAGTCAAACTTAGGGGAGTTGCGGAAGGGCAGCATCGTGCTGCTGCGCTCAATCGCCCACCGGATGAAGTCGCCCTGCACAAGCTGTGTGCTGACGCCGGCTTGTTTGAGGTCGTCCAGGGTCTGCCCTAGCGGCGCGAAGCACGCCTCGTCGATCTCGACAGCGGTGATGCTAAGGCTCGACTGGCTTTCGCCTAACCATCGATCAGCGAAGGCGGCACTCAGGCTGCCAATCCCCGCGCCCGGGTCCAGGAGGGAAGCGTCCCCCGGCTCAATCTGGAATAGTGAGGCGAGGAAGCTCGCAACGGGTAAGGGCGTCAGGAACTGACCCAGTCTCGCTCGGTCGGACCCCACTCGCTGCGGAATCGCAAGGCGTCGCCGCTCCGCAGTCTGCAATAGACCTGGCGCGTCACTTACAGGTGAACGTGCATCAACTACTTGCTGCTGCGAGGAGGACTGGAACAGGGGGTCCGAGGACGACACGCGAGCCTCTCAAGACCTGGGGAACCTTATCTGTGTAGCACGGTTGTTCCTAGGAGGCTAGCGCCGACGCATCCGGCCCCGACCTCGGCCCCCACCGCCGTTCCGCTGGGACCGGCGAGGAGGGCTGTCGAAGGTGCGGAGGCCTTCCGGGGTGTCGCCGACGAGTTCGCGGCGTAGTTCGATGACCTCGTCGCGAAGCTGGGCTGCGCGCTCGAACTCGAGCTCGCGCGCGGCGGTCTTCATCTGGCCCTCAAGCTCCTTCACCATCCGCAGGATCTCGTCGCGCGGCATCTCCGAGGCGTCGACGGTGTAGGTGCCGGGTTCCTCGGCGACGCGTAGCGCGTCGGTGATGTCGCGGATGTCCTTGCGGATGCCGACAGGCTCGATGCCCTGCGCCTCGTTGAAGGCCATCTGGATGCCGCGGCGGCGGTTCGTCTCGTCGAGAGCCTGCTGCATCGAGTCGGTGATGTAGTCGGCGTACATGATCACCCGACCGTCCGGGTGGCGCGCCGCCCGGCCGATGGTCTGGATGAGCGAGCCACCCGACCGCAGGTAGCCCTCCTTGTCGGCATCGAGGATGCAGACCAGCGACACCTCGGGCAGGTCGAGGCCCTCGCGCAGCAGGTTGATGCCGACGACCACGTCGTACACGCCCTGGCGGAGGTCGCGCAGGATGTCGATGCGTTCGAGGGTGTCGATCTCCGAGTGCAGGTAGTGGGCCTTCACGCCCATCTCCAACAGGTAGTCGGTCAGGTCCTCGGCCATCTTCTTGGTGAGCGTCGTGACCAGCACGCGCTCGCTGCGCTCCGCGCGCTCGTTGATCTCGGCCAGCAGGTCGTCGATCTGCCCCTGCGTTTCGCGCACCTCGACGACCGGGTCGACGATGCCCGTCGGGCGGATGACCTGCTCGACCACCTGGAACGAGTGCTCCATCTCGTACGGCCCCGGCGTGGCCGAGACAAAGACGACCTGGTTCAGGTGCGACTCGAACTCGTCGAAGCTCAGCGGCCGGTTATCGAGCGCCGAGGGCAGCCGGAAGCCGAAGTCGACCAGCGTCTGCTTGCGCGAGATGTCACCGAAGTACATCCCTCGCACCTGCGGGACGGCGATGTGCGACTCGTCGATGAAGACGAGCCAGTCGTCCGGGAAGTAGTCGAGCAGCGTCCACGGCGTCGAGCCCGTGGGGCGCGCCTGGAGGTGCGCCGAGTAGTTCTCGATGCCCGAGCAGTACCCGCTCTCGCGCAGCATCTCGAGGTCGTAGCGCGTGCGCTCTTCGAGCCGGGTCGCCTCCAGGATGCGGCCCTCGGTGCGCATCCGCGCGCTCTGCTCGCGCAGCTCCTCCTCGATGGTGCCGATGGCGGTCTCGAGGCGGTCTTCGGACGTCACGAAGTGCTTCGCCGGGTAGACGCCGAAGCGCTCCTGCTCCGACAGCAGCTCACCGGAGAGCGGGTCGACCGTGACGATGCGCTCGATCTCGTCGCCCCAGAAGTCGACGCGCAGCGCGAGGTCCTCGTAGGCCGGGAACACGGTGAGCGTGTCGCCCCGCACGCGGAACGTGCCTCGCACGAGGTTCATATCGTTGCGCTCGTACTGCATCGCGACGAGCTGGCGCACGAGCGAGTTGCGGTTGACGTGCCGCCCGACGCGCAGGTCCGCGACGAACGACTGGTACTCACCGGGCTCGCCGAGGCCGTAGATGCAGGACACGGACGCGACGATGACCACGTCGCGACGCTCGAAGAGTGCGCGCGTGGCCGAGTGCCGCATCTTGTCGATCTCGTCGTTGATGTCCGCGTCCTTGGCGATGTAAGTGTCGGTGCGAGGCAGGTACGCCTCGGGCTGGTAGTAGTCGTAGTAGGAGACGAAGTACTCGACGGAGTTGTCGGGGAACACATCGCGGAACTCGGCGGTGAGCTGCGCGGCAAGGGTGCGGTTGGGGGCGAGTACGAGCGTCGGGCGCTGGTAGCGCTCGATGATGTTCGCCATCGTGAACGTCTTGCCGGAGCCCGTGGCGCCCAGCATGGTCTGCATGCGGAAGCCGGCCTCGAGACCCTCGACGAGCTGGTCGATGGCCTGGGGCTGGTCGCCGGTGGGCTGGAAGTCGCTGACGATGCGGAACGGCCGCCCGACCTCGGTCGTGGTCATGGAGTCATTGTACGCCGGGCGGTCCCTGCGACCACGGGTGCTACGTCGTTCATGCTAAGTTGTTCGTGAGGGCTCGCATCTCATCGACCCTCGTTCAGCCGACCACGAATGGTGCAGCGCGATGGACTTCGCAAGAATCACGGCTGGCGGCCAGGCCACCATCCCGGAGCCGATCCGGGAAGCGGTGGGCCTCGCCGAAGGCGACGTGATCGCCTTTGAGATCGAGGACGACCATGTGGTGCTCCGCAAGGTCCGTCTCGAGGGCGACGGTTATCTGCAGGGTCTCACGTCCACGCTGAGCGAGTGGGACTCCCCCGAAGACGAAGCCGCCTGGCGTGACCTCTGAGCCCTTCGACGTGGTCGTCGTGCCGTTCCCCTTCACCGATCGGCCCGTGACGCGCCGCAGGCCAGCACTGGTGCTGTCTTCGTCTGACTTCCTCGCCAACCACGAGCAAGCAGTCATGGCGATGATCACCTCATCCGGAGGCGCCGTGTGGCCGAGTGATGTCGCGCTTCATGATTGGCGTGAGGCGAACCTGAATGTTCCCAACCGCGTCCGGCTCAAGTTGTTCACTCTCGACAACGAACTCGTGGTGCGGCGCCTCGGGAAACTGTCGAGCCGTGACACCGCAGCCGTGTCCGCCATGCTGGCTCGATCACTCGCCGTGACGGAGGCGGCCCGGAGCTAGCAAGGGACGTTACGCGCCGCCCCGGCGTTCCAGGACGTACCGCAGCACGTCCTCCAATGTCACCAGCTCCGGCTCCTCCGCAAGCGCGGCGGCGACCACGCGCTGCGCCTCACGGCGCGGGTACTGGAGGGCGACGAGGGCGTCGACGGCATCGTCGCGGACGTCGGCGGTGGGGCCGGTCCCGTCGGCGTCGAGGGCGTCGCGCAGGAGCGCCTCCTGCACCAGCTTGCCGTGGAGGTGCGCGATGACCGTCTGCGAGAGCCGCTCGCCGATGCCCGGTAGCTGTCGGAGCGAGCGCTGGTCCTCGGCCTCGATCCATCCGGCGATCTCGGAGATGGGGTACGTCAGGGCGCGTACCGCCTTGGCCGGCCCCATGTCCGGCACGTCGATGAACTTGCGGAAGAATTCGCGCTCGGCGAGGTGGGCGAAGCCGTAGAGCGTGGGGACGGGCTGGCGCTCGGTGGCGTGGTGATACGTGAAGACGCGCACCTCCTCACCTTCGGCGTGCGAGGCGGCCCAGTCGGCTGCGAAGGCCGGCATGTAGACCTCGTACGTGACACCGGCGGCGTCGATCCAGAGCGTCGAGCGCTCCGGGTCCCAGCGCACGAGCTCCCCGCGGAGCGCCGCGATCACGGCCGGCCTGCCATCCGCGACTCCAGGGCCGCCTCGGCCAAGCGCGTCAGAGCGAGCGCGAGGGCGTCTGCTGCGTCGAGGGGTTCGGGCGGCGCGTCGAGCCCGAGCTGCATCGCCACCATCGCCTGCACCTGCTCCTTCGGCGCGCCGCCGTAGCCGGCGACCGCGGCCTTCACGGCCGTCGACTGGTACTGGAAGACGTCGATGCCATGCTGAGCGGCCGCGATCATCGCCGCCGCGCGCGCCTCGCCGATGGCGAACGCAGATCGGACGTTGGCCGCCACGTAGGGCTCCTCGATCGCCAGTTCATCAGGGCCGTGTGCGGTGATGAGGGCGGCGAGCTGCTCGTGGATGGCCTGGAGCCGCTGGGCGCGCGGCTGTGCACTTCGGGTGCGGATCACGCCGTAGGTCACCGCCTCGGCGTTGCGCGCGTCGCCCGACACGATCCCGTAGCCGGTCGCGGCGAGGCCCGGGTCGATGCCGATCACGCGGTAGGTGGCTTCGCTCATCGGTGGCGGGCGCTACCCGGCCAGCCCGCCTGCGGCCAGCACCTCGTCGCTGAAGTCGACGTTCGAGTACACGCGCGAGACGTCATCCAGCTCGTCCAGGGCGTCGAGCAGGCGGAGGGCCTGCCCGGCGACGTTGTCGGCAGGGGTGATGCGAGTCTTCGGGATCTGGGCGATCTCGGAGCTGTTGACCTCGCAGCCTGCATCGGTGAGGGCGGCGCGCACGGCCTCGAGGTCGCCCGGGTCGGTAATCACCTCCACGATGTCGGCATCGGCCGATACATCGTCGGCGCCTGCCTCGATGGCGACGAGCTGGATCTCGTCGGGGTCGTCATCGCCGACTTCGACGGCGATGAGGCCGCGCAGGTCGAACTGCCACGCGACCGCGCCGCTCTCCGCCATCGCGCCGCCGCCGCGGGTCAGCGTCGCGCGGATGTCGGCGACGGTGCGGTTCCGATTGTCGGTGATGGCCTGGATCAGCACGGCGGTGCCGCCGGGCGCGTAGCCCTCGTACGTGATCTCCTCCAGCATCGCCCCGTCGCCGCCGCCGACGGCGCGCTGGACGGCGCGGTCGATGTTGGCCCTGGGCATGTTGCTATCGCGCGCCTTCTGGATGGCGAGGCGCAGCGCGGGGTTCATGTCGGGGTCGTCGCCGGAGCGGGCGGCCATCGTGACGTCGCGGGCGAGCTTGGTGAACAGCTTGCCGCGCTTGGCGTCGGTCGCCGCCTTCTTGTGTTTGATCGACGACCACTTGGAGTGACCGGACACGTGCCGCCTCCCCGTGACTGTCCGAGGCTTCTCACGGCCATGTTAGCGCGCGGGCTACGTCACGGCAGCCGCGACCATGCCTCCCCGTTACGGCGGCTACGGTTCGAGCGTGACATTGTCGATGAGCGTCGCGCCCGAGAACCGCACGGCCAGCGACAGCATCGCGGCCCGCCCTACAGCCCCATCGAGTTCCTCGAGGGTTTCCGAGTCGGCGAGCGAGACGTAGTTGATGTCGGTCAGTGGCTGCGCCTCGATGCCCTCGCGCACCATCGCGCGCAGCCGCCCCGCGTCGCGCTCCCCGCGATCGAATGCCTCCGACGCGGCTCGCAGGCCGGCAGAGAGCGAGAGCGCCTGGGCGCGCTCATCGGCGCTGAGATACACGTTGCGGGAGGACATCGCGAGGCCATCCGGCTCGCGCACCGTCGGGCACGCGACGATCTCGATCGGGAGCAGCAGGTCGCGCGTCATCCGCCGGATCACCCGCAGTTGCTGGCCGTCCTTCTCGCCGAAGTACGCGCGGTCCGGCTGCACCATCGCGAACAGTTTCGAGACCACGGTGGTCACGCCCTCGAAGTGCCCCGGCCGCCGAGCACCTTCAAGCACCTCCGTGATGCCGCTCACGCGCACGCGCGTCGTGTCGCCCGGCGGGTACATCTCGTCGACAGGCGGCAGCAGCACGAGGTCGGTCCCGGCAGCTTCGAGTAGCTGAAGGTCCCGCTCCTCGTCGCGCGGGTAGCGCTCGAAGTCCTCGTTCGGGCCGAACTGGGTGGGGTTCACGAAGATCGAGGCGGCCACCGTCGCACACTCCTCGCGGGCGGCGTGGACGAGGGCCAGGTGTCCCTGGTGCAGGTAGCCCATCGTCGGGACGAAGCCGACGGGGGCGGGTGCGCCCGCACGCGCCGCGCGGAACTCGGCGACGGTCCGCGCGACGATCATGGGGCGCCCTGTCTCGAGGCGAGGGGTCTCGTGGCGAGGGCTAGAGCGTCTCTGGCTCGCCCTCAGCGCTCAGTATCGCGACCTCCGCGTCGACACCCTCGTGCGCCGCGTCGACGGTGTGCTGCGCGATCCGCGCCTCGACACGTGCGCGGCGCGCGGCGTCGAGGAAGAACGACTCGTCCTCGGTCGGGAACGTACGCGCCTCGACGGCTTCGCGGTAGGCGACGAGCGCCTCGCGGATGACAGAGGCGCCCTCCAGGAAGCGGCGTGCGTGCTTCGGCGTGAAGTCGTCGTCGAACGCGAGCATGTCGTGCACGACCTGCACCTGGCCGCTGCAGAACGGCCCGGCGCCGATGCCGATGGTCGGGACTGCCAGCTTCTCGGTGATCCCGGCGGCTACTCCGGCCGGAACCACCTCGAGCACGACGGCGTACGCGCCGGCCTCCTCGAGGGCCTTCGCGTCGTTGAGCACGCGCACGGCGTCGCGCGGTGTGCGGCCCTGGATCTTGTAGCCGCCCAGCTGGTTGACCGACTGCGGCGTCAGGCCGACGTGGCCCATCACCGGGATGCCCGCGTTCACCAGGTGCTCGACCGTCTCGGCCGAGCGCATGCCGCCCTCGAGCTTGACCGAGCCGCAGCCCGTCTCCTGCATGATGCGGACGGCGTTGCGGAGCGCGTCTTCCTTCGTCGTCTGGTACGAGCCGAACGGCATGTCGACCACCACGTGGGCGCGCTTGGCGCCACGGACGACTGCCGCGCCATGGTGGACCATGTCGTCGACCGTCACGGGGAGCGTCGACTCGTAGCCGAGCACGACCATGCCGAGCGAGTCACCGACGAGGATGACCGGGATGCCCGCCTGGTCGACGAGCCGCGCCGTCGGGTAGTCGTACGCGGTGATCATCGTGATGGGTTCGCGCCGAGTCCGCATGCGCTGCAGGTCGGCGATCGTGATCCGCCGGGCTGCCCCCGTCATCGCACTGTCCCTCCCTTAGCCCGCGAGCGCGGGCTCCACGACTCGGTTGTGCTCGTCGAGGAGCACGATCCGCGGTTCGTGCTGGTGCACCTGCTCCTCGGGCACGCCGACGTACGACATGATGATGATCAGGTCGCCGGGATGTACGAGGTGCGCGGCCGCCCCGTTGATCTGGATCTCGCCCGACCCGCGCGGCGCCTCGATGACGTAGGTCTCGAGGCGCGCGCCGTTCGTGACGTCGACGACGTGCACCTGCTCGTGCTCGACGAGGTCCACGGCGTCCATGAGGTCGCGGTCGATGCTGATGGAGCCCTCGTAGTGGAGGTCGGCCTCGGTCACGGTGGCCCGGTGGATCTTGGCGTTGAGGAGGTTGCGGATCATCGCGCGGCCCCCGTGCACAGGCCGCGGTGGGCGCTGGCATCACGGCCCGGCGCACGCCTGCTGCTGCGGGCGGCAGTGGGGAGGTGGTGCATCTCTGCTCCGTCCGGGTGCGGTCGGATCGAACGCCCTCGCAGCTCGGTCACGCCGCCGAACGCCCCGGCGACATCCCCCTGCGATTGGCGGACAGTATATGCACGGATGCAACCCCAGCGATCACTGCTCCCCGCTGGGCCGCAAACTCGGACGTTATGAGGAGCGGTGCTCCCGCCACTCGCCGGCCGAAGGCACGCCCGCGAGCCCCGTCGCGCGCCGCACGCCGCGCAGCACGGCGCGCTCGACGGCCCTCGTAGCCATGGCCTCCAGAGCGCTGTACGCGTAGGCGTCGACTTCCACCTCGCCGGTCGCGAGGGTGAAGATCGCGTCGCCGTCGCCGCGGCTGTGAGCCGGCCAGATCGTGCGCGCGAAGCCGTCGTGGCAGACGGTCGCGAGGCGGTTCGCCTGTTCGCGCGTGAGCTTCGCGTTTGTGGCGACCACGGCGAGGGTCGTGTTCGTCGGCGTCTCGGTCCCCGGCGCCCCGTCGCCACCTTCGGCGTCCTCGTCCTCGACGAGCTCGGGCCAGGCGCGGCCGGTGCGGAAATGAGCGTCGACGTCGACGAAGCCGCCCGGGTTGTCAGCGCGGGGCGCCGCCACCACCTCGCCGGTGCGCGGGTCGCGGATCGCGCCGACGGAGTTCACGGCCGTGATCGCCCCCACGACGACCCCGACGTCGAGGTGCTCGCTCGCGGTGCCGAGGCCGCCCTTGAGCAGGCGGTCCGGTCCGGCCATCTTCGCGACCGTCGCGCCCGTGCCGGCGCCGACCGTGCCCTCCTCGACGCGTCCCCGGGTCGCCCTGCGGGCCGCGCGGTAGCCCGCCTCAGCGTCCGGGGCGCGCTTCGTGCCGAGGCCGAGGTCGAAGAGGATGGCGCCGGGGACAATCGGGATGACGTTGCCGCCGAAAGCCAGACCGTGGCCGTGCTCGGCGAGGTAGCGCATCACGCCGTCCGCCGCGGCCAGACCGAACGCCGAGCCGCCCGAGAGCAGCACCCCGTGCACCTGGTCCACGCGGTCCCCGGGGCGCAGCTGGTCGGTCTCGCGCGTCCCTGGCGCGGCGCCGCGCACGTCGACCCCGCCGACCGCGCCCGCAGGGGACAGCACGGCGGTGCAGCCCGTGGCGCCGCGGCGGTAGGTCCAGTGGCCTACCCGAATGCCCGGGACGTCGGTAATGGCGTCTTTGAGCGTGACCATCGCTGCCGACGAGGTTACCCGGCGGTGCGTCAGACGGCCCGCGCGGCCGGCACGCGCGATGGGATCGCCTGGTCGATGAACCGCAGGCAGCGATGCATGTACTCGCCCGGACCGTGACGGTACGTGGCGCAGTGGCCGCCCTCGTATGGCGTCCACACCTCGTTGGCCTCGTTGAGCGAGGCTGCCGCGAGGTTCAGGGTGTGCTCCATCGGCACGTCCCGGTCGTTCTCGCAGTGCACGAACATCACGGTCGTGTCGCCCAGTTCATGCATGGAACGTGCGGGCGTGACGGCGTCGATATCCGCGTCGAAGCGCCAGCGCGCCAGCCTCGTGGCGAGTGCGAAGAGGTGCGCCGGCACACCCTTGTGGCGATCGCGTATGTGGGCGCGCATGGATGCCACCGGTGAATCCGCCACCACGGCCGCGACCTGGTCCGTGCGCGTCGCCGCGGTCAGTGCGAGTGATGCGCCCGTGCTGAAGCCGTGCAGCACCACCGGCGTCTCGCTGCGATGCTGCGCATAGCGGACGGCGCCCAGCACGTCCGCCAGCTCGCCGGCTCCGAGCTGATTCCGCTGCCCGCCCGATTCGCCGCGACCACGCAGGTCGAAGGCGAGCACGTTGAGTCCGCCGCGCGCGTAGTCGCGCTGCAACTCCAGCATGCCGATGGCCGGATCCGAGCGCGTCGCGCCATCACCGTGGACGATGACGACTGAGGCGCGCGCGTCCGGGCTCTCCAGGTACCACCCGCGCAACGCCGGCCCGTCCGCGGAGGCGAACGTCACATCCTCGAAGTCCATGTGCACGTCGGCCGGGCTGCCGGTCACGCGCAGCCGCCGGATACGCGTCATCCTGTGCGCCAGCACGTACGCCGCGACCACGTGCGCAACCGCGATCGCGACGATGGCAAGCACGACCAAGCTGACGACGGCTGTAGCCACGGACCCCCCGCCCACGCCGGCTCGCACCGGCGCGCCCAGCGGCACGGTAGCAGCGAGGATATGGCGTCGACAACCGTTTCTATACGAGTCAAAGCGTTATGTCGGTGATGTCGCCTTATGCCAAGTGAAGACCCCGTCGTGCAGGGGACGTTACGTCAATAGCCATCCGTAGGTGACCGCGGGGCAGTGCCGCGCCCGACGCGGTGGTCCCTGCGTATCCCGCCTACTCCATGGACTGGAAGTTCGTTCGGATGGTCTCGATCGTCTTCACAAAGCCTTCGAGGTCGTCGGGGCTGGCGCCGGCCAGCAGCTGGCGATACACATCGTCGACTCCTTCGACCATCTCGCGCACAGCCGCGTCCCCGCGATCGGTCAAGCTCAGGACCACGACGCGGCGATCGGTGCTGGATCGCTCGCTGTTGAGCAGGCCTTGCTCGGTGAGCCGGAACGCGGAGCGGCTCACGCTCGTGGAGTCGTAGTTGAGCGCGCGCGCCACCTGTGTGACGGAGCCCGACCCGCGCGCACGCAGCGCGTTGAGCACCGCGAACTCTTCCACCGTGAGGCCATGCGGTTCCGAGTGGCGGCGGATGGCGGACTGGACCGACCGCCTGAGCGCGACCTGCAGCGCGCCAAGGTCGGGCACGCGGCCCGCGTGGGGTGCGTCGTTGGTGGATGCATCCGACACGTTCTGACTATCACGTGCTACCCGGCGCGCGTCAACGCACGGCCGTAATGACGGCATCCCGCGTCCCTACGGGCGCTGGCAGCTCCCGCAGTAGTGCGTGGCTCGCCCCCCGATCCGCGTGCGGCTGATGCGCCGCCCGCGGCACCGATCCCGCTCGCACGGTTCGCCATCGCGGCGGAAGACGTGGACGCGCAGGTGGTGGCCGCCGCTCTTCCCGAACGCGTCGCGGTAGCGGTCGAAGGAGCTGCCCCGGTCGCCGAGGCCATCGAGGAGCGCCTGCTGCACCGCCCCGTGGAGCCGTCGCACCCGCCGCGCACCGAGGCTGTTCGAGGCCGTGCGAGGGTCGATGCCCGCCAGCCAGAGTGCCTCGTCCGCGTAGATGTTCCCGACCCCGGCCGCCACGCGCTGGTCCAGCAAGGCCGTCTTCGCCGGGACGCTGCGACGCCCCAGCGACTCGCGCAGCCAGGCCACCGTGAACTCGTCGGACAGCGCGTCCGGCCCGGCTCGAGGGAATGCATCGCGCGGGTCCTCCACCAGGTGCCACGTGCCGAACTTGCGCGAGTCCTCGAACCGCAGCCCGGTGCCGTCCTCGAAGTCGATGCGTGCCCGCTCGAACCGCCCGGGCGGCTCACCGAGCGACCGCAGCAGCAGCAGGCCGGTCATGCGCAGGTGCACTACCCACGTGCGCTCGTCGTCGAGGTGTACGAGCAGGTACTTGCCGTGCCGTCCGAGTTCCTCGATGCGCCGGCCCGCGAGCTGCGCCTCAAGCTCGCGCGGCGAGTGCGTGATCGCCACGCGCTCGGCGCCGGGATGGATCGTGACATCCTCGACGCGCCGCCCGACGACGAATGGCTCAAGGTCGCGGCGGATGGTCTCGACCTCGGGCAGCTCAGGCATGCGTACGGGGCGCCGGCGGCGTGGCCGGGCTCACTCCATCTCGCCCCACGACCGGCCCGACTTCTCGTCGAGGTCGAGCGGGACGGCGAGTTCGAGCGACGGCATGAGCCGCTGCGCGATCTCGCGCACGGGCTCCAGCTCGACGCGCGGCAGCTCGAACAGCAATTCGTCGTGGACCTGCAGCACCATGTGGGCGAGGCCGCCCTGGTTGCGATGCTCGATGAGCTCACGGTCGATGTCGTTCATCGCGATCTTGATGATGTCGGCCGCGGTGCCCTGGATCGGCATGTTGATGGCGATGCGCTCGGCGGCCATGCGCCGGTTGCGGTTCCTCGACCGCAACTCCGGGATGTAGCGACGGCGGCCCGTCAGCGTCTCGGCGTAGCCGCGGTCGCGCGCCTCCGTCACGACATCGTCTCGCCAACGGGCGACCGCCGGGTAGGCCTCGAAGTAGGCGCGGATGAACTCCTCCGCCTCGTCGCGGGGGATGCCCTCGCGCTGCGAGAGCCCGAAGGCGGTGAGGCCGTAGAGGACGCCGAAGTTGAACACCTTCGCGCGCCGCCGCATCTCGGCGTCGACATCACCTTCACCTACGCCGAAGACGCGCGAGGCCGTGGCGCGGTGGATGTCCGCGCCGTTGAGGAACGCCGACCGCAGCTCCTCGTCGCCCGAGACGTGCGCCAGGATGCGCAGCTCGATCTGCGAGTAGTCGAACGAGAGCAGCAGTGGGTCGTCGCCGCAGTCGCGGGCGACGAACGCGCTGCGCACCGCGTTGCCGACCTCGGTGCGTACGGGGATGTTCTGCAGGTTCGGGTCGTTCGAGGAGAGCCGCCCCGTCGCCGCCACCGTCTGCGAGAACACGGTGTGGACGCGCCCCGTGTGCGGGTTGACCTGCAGCGGCAGCGTGTCGACGTACGTCGACTTGATCTTGGTCAGCTCGCGCCACTTCAGGACCGCCTCGACGGCCGGGTGCGAGGCGCGCAGCGGTTCGAGGGCGTTCGCGTCGGTGGTCCACCCCGTCGCGGTCTTGCGCGTCTTCGGCAGCTCAAGCTCCTCGAACAGCACGTGCGAGAGCTGCTGCGGTGAGCCGATCTGGAACTCGTGACCGACGGACTCGTAGACGTCCTGCTCCGCCGTGGCGACCTCGTCGGCGAGCTCCGCGCCGAGGATGCCCAACGCCTCGCGGTCGACGGCGAGGCCGCGCTGCTCCATGCGCGCGAGCACGGGGATGTGCGGCAGGTCGATCTCGGTGAACACGCGGTCGAGCGCGGTCGCCTCCAGCTCGGGGCGCAGGTCGTCGGCCAGGCGGAGGGCGGCGTCTGCGTTACCAGCAGCGTAGTCGCGCGCGTCCTCGGGCGCGGTGCGCGAGAACGGGATCGCCTTGCGCCCGGTGCCGAGCAGCGTCTTCTCCTCGATCAGCTCGTGTCCGAGCCGCTCGAAGGCCAGCCCGCGCACCTCGACGCTGCGCTCGCCGAGCACGTAGCCCGCGATCGAGGTGTCGAAGTCGATGCCCGCCGTCCAGAAGCCGCCCGGCGTCGAGCCGAGCGCGAGCATGTGGTTCTTGCCCTGGTGCGCGACGCGCGCGATGTCCGGGTCGGTGAACAGCGCCGCGAGCGCTTCGAGAGCCGTGCCGCGTGGCACCTGGTCGAGCGCCGGCAGTGGCTCCGCCCCGTTCGTGGCGTCGAGGTTGAACTCCTGCTGCCCCTCGGTGGGCGGCGGCGGCTCGTGGGTGTGCCCGAACGGCACGTACCAGCCCTTGCCGGGCTCGATGCTCAGCGCGACGCCGACGAGGCCGAACGCGGCGCGCATCGGGTGCTCGTCGTCGGCGACGACGTCGAAGCCGAAGCGCCCGGCTGCGCGCACCTCCTCGACCACCTCAGCGAGGCGATCCGGCGAGGTCACCAGCTCGTAGTCGCCGCCCCGTGTGATGGCGCCCTCGACCTGCTCGGCGCCGTCGGGCGCATCGGCCATGTCGGCGTGCTGCGGCAGGCGGCTCACGAGCGAGCGGAACTCGAGCTCCTGGAACAGCTTGAGCACGCCCGCGCGGTCGTAGTCGTGCACCCGCGAGGCGTCGAGGTCCAGCGCCACGCCGGGCGCGTCGGTCACGATGGTGGCCATGTGCTTGTAGTGGCGGGCCTCGTCCTGCTGGCCGGCGAGCGCCTTCTGCGCGCGCGGCGGCTTCAGGTCGTCGAGGTGCTCGATCATTCCCTCGAGGGTGCCCCACTGCTCGATGAGCGCCTTGGCGCCCTTCTCGCCGATGCCCTTCACGCCGGCGATGTTGTCGGTCGTGTCGCCGACCAGCGCCTTGTAGTCGGGCATCTGCGTCGGTGCGAAGCCCCAGCGCTCGCGCACGCGGTCCTCGTCGTAGAGCACGTAGTCGCGCTGGTACGGGCGGTACATCAGCACCTTCACGCCCGGCTCCACCAGCTGGACCATGTCGTTGTCGAGCGTCACGAGGACGGTCTCGATGCCCGCCGCCACCGCCTGCCGCGCCAGCGTGCCGAGCACGTCATCGGCCTCGTAGCCGGGCGCCTCGATCACGGGGATGCGGAACGCGTCGAGGACCTCGCGGACGCGGCCGACCTGCGGCTTGAGGTCGTCCGGCATGGGCTGGCGAGTCGCCTTGTAGTCGGCGTCGGCCTCGTGGCGGAAGGTCGGCTCGGGGCCGTCCCACGCCGCGATGATGTGCGTCGGGTGCAGCTCGTCCAGCACGTAGAGCAGCGAGTTGGCGTAGCCGTAGACGGCCCAGACCGGCTCCCCGGTACGCCGCACTGTGCTCGCGAACGTGTCGCGGAGCGCGAAGTACGAGCGGTAGATGATCCCGTGCGAGTCGAGGATGACGAGCAGGTCGGGGCGGCCGGAGACATCGAGAGGCACGACCGCAGTATAGCGCCGGGAGTCCCCACTCTGATCCCCTCGCCCCCGTCTGCGGGGGAGAGGGCGAGGGTGAAGGGGTCTGCCGGCGCCAGGCCCTCGGACCCTCACCCCAACCCTCTCCCGCAAGCGGGAGAGGGGGCCGGATCGTGTGCGAGTGGGGGTGGCCGGGAGCCCGGACTACACCTCGGCGGGCATCCGCTCGCCCTGCTCGAGGGCTTCACGCACGTCGGCGAGGAGGCCCGGCGGGATGCCGTCGGCGTTGCAGCGCGGGCACGTCGGTGTGTCCGGTGCGCCCATGTCGAAGAGCCGTACGCGCCTCGGGCGGTCCGAGATCAGGATCCCGCACACGGTGTCGACGCGGCCCGCAAGGTAGAGCCGCGGCTCCAGCTCCTCGGCGCCACGCAGGACGACCCAGTGCCAGTCGTCGGCGAGGTCGTCCATTGCCTTGCCGACGAAGCGCACGTCCGCCATCGCACCGCCCGATCCCTCGCGAGCCGTCCGAGGCGGCTCGCACGGCATTCTATGGCGTCGAGGCCGCATAGACGCGGAAGGTGAACTCGGCGCGTGGAATCTGGCATGCGCGCATGCGCGCGCGGGCCCCTACACTTGGCAACGTGCCCCGACCACATGCACCGACCGGCCCGCGCCGCGGCATGAGCGGCCGACCCCCGTGACCACCTCGCCGATCCGGGTCGCGCAGATCACGCACGCCGGAATCGCCGAGGCGGAACGCGTCGAGGCATCCTCTGCCGCTCCGATCGCCGTCGGCAGAGGTGCCTCGACAGCGACCTCGCAAGCAGGCGGCGGTGGCCGGCGGTTCCAGCTCCGCACCTTCGAGTCGCTCAGCGACCGCGACTTCCGCTGGTTCTATCTCGCGCTGCTCGGCCAGATGGCCGCGATGAACATGCAGATGCTCGCGCGCGGCTACCTCGCGTTCGATCTCACCGGCAGCTTCGCCGCCCTCGGCGCGATCGGTCTCGCGAACGCCGTGCCCATGCTCGCGCTCTCGCTGTATGGGGGCGTCATCGCCGACCGGCTCCCGAAGAAGCGCGTGCTGCAGGCCGGGCAGGCGGTGAGCGCGCTGATCGCGCTGGGCGTCGCGATGCTCCTCGTGGCCGACCTGCTCGCGTTCCCGCACCTCTTGGCGGCCGGGGCGGCGCAGGGCGTGGTGATGGCGCTCATGATGCCGTCGAGGCAGTCGATCTTGCCCGAGGTCGTCGGCATGGAGCGGCTCATGAACGCCGTCTCGCTACAGGCGGCGGGCATGAACCTCATGCGACTGTCGGGCCCCGCTATTGGCGGCTTCCTCATCGCCTGGGTCGGCGCAGAGGCGCTCTACTTCATCATGACCGCGATGTACCTCGTGGCCGTCTTCGCGCTCGCGCCCGTGCGGCTCCGGTACGAGGGCGGCGGACGCCCGGGGCGGCAGCGCGGCGGCGGCGGCGCGCTCGCTGACGGCCTGCGCTACATCCGCAACGACGCGACGATCTTCGTGCTGCTCGTGATGACCTTCGTCATCTCAATCCTCGCCATGCCCTATCTGCTGATGCTCCCTGGCTTCGTCGAGGAGATCTTCGGCGGCGGGCCGGAGGAGCTGGGCGTGCTCATCTCCGTCGGTGGTGTCGGTTCGCTGGTCGGGGCGCTCACGCTCGCCTCGCTGCCCGCGAAGCGTCGAGGGCTGCTGTTGGTGTCGAGCGGGCTCCTGATGGGCTTCGCGCTGATCGGGTTCTCGGCCTCGCCCTCGATCTGGATCGGGGGCGCGTTCATGTTCTTCGTCGGCGTCGGGAGCGCGGGGCGGCAGGCGCTGGGCAACGTGCTGCTGCAGACCTACACCGAGAACGAGTACCGAGGCCGCGTGATGTCCATCTACATGACGCAGATCAGCCTGATGTCCTTCGGCGCGTTCGCCATCGGCCTCATCGCCGAGGCCGTGGGCGCGCAGTGGGCGCTCGGCGGGATGGCGACGCTGCTCGTCGTGATGAGCCTCGGCTTCCTCGCCCTCTCGCCGCTGCTGCGACGGTTGGAGTGAGCGGAACCCTCACCCCCCGCCCTCTCCCGCAGTGCGGGAGAGGATCCGGACGCTACTGCGCTGTGTACCCCCCGTCGACCGGCAGCGCGACGCCCGTGATGAACGAGGCTTCCTCGCTCACCAGGAACAGGATCGCGCTCGCGATGTCCTCCGGCTGGCCGAGCCGCCCGATGGGGTGGCGCGCGGTCGTGGACTCGAGGCGGTCCGGGTCGTCCCAGAGGGGCGCGGTGAGGGGTGTCTCGACGAAGCCGGGGTTCACGCAGTTCACCCGCACACCCCGCTTCGCGTAGTTCAGCGCGTACGCGCGGGTCAGCCCGACGACACCGTGCTTCGACGCCGTGTAGCCGACCCCGTCGTCGGTCGCGCCGGGGATGCCGATCAAACCGAGGATCGAGGAGAGGCTGACGATGGAGCCGCCCCCGAAGGCCTCGATCAGCGGCGCCCCGTGCTTGAGTCCGTACTGGACGCCATTCAGGTTGACCTCGATGAGGTCGTCCCAGGTGTGGTCGCGCCCGCCGATCCCGGCGTTGTTCACGAGGATGTGCAGCGCGCCGAGCTCGGCGACCGTCGCCTCCAGCGCGTCGCGCACGCTCTCCTCCGCCCGCACGTTGAGCTCCCGCGCGACGGCCTGTCCGCCCGCGGCCTCGATGGTCCGGGCCGTCTCCAGCGCGCCTCCGAGGTTCAGGTCGGCGCACATCACTGCAGCACCCTCGCGCGCCAGCGTCACGGCCGTGGCGCGGCCGATCCCCGAGCCCGCGCCGGTCACCATCGCCACCTTGCCTTCGAGCCGCATCGCCGCCACCTTTCACGCACCGGGAGTTGCGCGCCGAGGATAGCCTGACCACATGACCCCGAGCACCGACACCCCGCCCCTCGAGCTGCTGCGCGACGGCCCGTCCGACGCGGTGTGGACGCTCGTGCTCGCGCACGGCGCGGGCCTCGCGATGGACGCGCCGTTCATGACCGCCATCGCTGAGCGCGTCGCCGACGAGGGCATCGAGGTGGTCCGCTTCGACTTCCCGTACATGCGCGTGCAGCGCGCGACCGGTCGCAGGCGGGCTCCGAACGCCCCGCGCATACTCCTCGAGACGTGGTGGGAGGTCATCGCCGCGCTCGGCGACCCCTCGCGGCTGGTCATTGGCGGCAAGTCGATGGGTGGGCGCGTCGCAACCGCAGTGGCCGACGAGGCGGGCGCGGGCGGCCTGGTCGTGCTCGGCTACCCGTTCGATCCGCCCGGCGGCAAGTCCGGGCCGCGCACGGGGCACCTCGCCAACCTGCGGACGCCGATGCTCGTCTGCCAGGGTGAGCGCGACCGCTTCGGGGGCCGCGAGGCCGTCGCCGGGTACGACCTCGCGCAGACCATCGCGTTCCACTGGGTACCGGACGGCGACCACTCGTTCGTGCCGCGCAAGCGCTCCGGCCACACGCTGGACGAGAACCTCGACGGCGCCGCCGAGGCCGTGGTGCGATTCATCGAAGGGCTGCCGTCAGGCTGAGCCGACCGGCACTCCCTCGATCAGCTCGCGGGCGCGGGTGAAGACAGCGTCGAACATCGGCTGGGTGAGGCGGCCGGTGAACGTGTTCTGCTGGCTCGGGTGGTACGAGCACAGCACCACCCGCCCGTCGGGCAGCTCGAACTCGGCGCCGTGGCCGAACTTCGGCCGCGGCCGGATGCCCTCGACCGACGCGAGCACGCCGAGCGCCCAGCCGCCGAGGGCAAGCAGGACGCGGGTGTTGGGGAGCAGCGCCAACTCCCGTTCGAGGAACGGACGGCAGCGGTCGCGCTCCTCGGTCGTCGGGCGGTTCTGTGGTGGCGGACAGCGCACGGCGGCGAGCACGTAGGCGTCGAGGAGCGCGAGCCCGTCGTCGCGGTGCTCGGCGGTGGGCTGGTTGGCAAAGCCCGCGCGATGCATCGCGCCGAACAGCCAGTCGCCGGAGCGGTCGCCGGTGAAGACGCGCCCCGTGCGGTTCGCCCCGTGTGCGGCGGGGGCGAGGCCGACGATCACGAGCCGCGCGCCGGGGTCCCCGAAGCCAGGCACCGGGCGGCCCCAGTACTCCCAGTCGCGGTACGCGGCCCGCTTCTCGCGCGCCACCTCCTCACGCCACTCGACCAGCCGCGGGCAGGCCCGGCAGGCGACGATCTCATCGTGCAGCGCGGCGAGCGAGTCGGGCGAGTCGGTCACGGCGTCCTCCGTGTCGCGTTCTATCACAGCCGTGTCGCGCTATCCTCGCGATGTCACTCCCCGGAGGATCACCGTGCGTTTCCGCGTACCCAACTCGGTCGCCGGCATCGTGCTCGCGGGCGGCGGCTCCCGGCGCATGGGCGAAGACAAGTGCATGCTCGACCTCGGCGGCCGCACGCTGCTCCAGCGCGCCGTCGACACGCTCGACGCCGTTGCCGACGAGGTGGTGGCGGTGACTGGCCCCGGCCGACCGCCGCCCCCGGTGCAATCCCCCGGCTCGCTGTACCACGCGGTGGACTCGATCGCGGACGGCGGCCCGCTGGTAGGCATCCTCGCCGGCCTCGAGGCCACGTCGGCGCCCGCGGCGGTCGTGGTGGCGTGCGACCTCCCGTTCGCGCGACCCGAGCTGCTGCGCCTGCTCCTCGACCGCGTGGGCGACGGTGCGCGGTTCGTCGTGCCCGTCTACGAGGGGCAGCCCCAGTTGCTGTGCTCGGCGTGGCGTGGCGACGCCGCACCGCTGCTACGCGCACGCGTCGAGGCGGGCGACCGCGCGGTCCACTCGATGCTCGACGCGTTCGACGCCGAGCTGGTGCCGCCCGAGGTGTGGCGGGAGGCCGACCCAGACGGACGCTCGTTCGTGAACGTCAACACGCCCGAGGACCTGGCGGAGGCTCGGGCGAGCATCGAGGCGTCGGAGATCACCTAGCAGACGGTGCCGCACCCCGCGCCCCCCTCACCCTCAC
>VXTU01000126.1 GCA_009837285.1 Chloroflexota bacterium
GCCGAGGTCGCTCTCTCGGGCCGAGTTATGAGTTCGGTACGTGCTGGTGGGCGATGAAGGACTCGAACCTTCGGCCTCCCGGGTGTAAACCGGACGCTCTAGCCACCTGAGCTAATCGCCCCCGCGCCCGCCGCGATCACCTCGCGGCGGCCTCTCGATGCTAGGCACTGCGGGATCGAGGGGTCAACGCGGCCCGTCGCCCGGGCGCGAGTCGTCGGGCTCCCCGCGCAGCAGTCCGCCCAGCCCGATCACGAACCAGAGGTAGCCGAGGATGAGCAGCGCTTCGAATCCGACGCGCGCCATGCCGCCCGCGAACGCCTCGACAAGGTCCCCGCCGACCCAGAGGTTGACGACGAGCGCGCCAAAGACGAGAAGATGACGCCACAGCCCCACGGCGGCCTCCGGGTCGCCTCGTGAGCCTACAGGACGCCATGCCCCCGAACGATCCGGCCCTGGACGCCCTGGCCCTCGCCGAGATCGAGGAAGCGGCGGGCGAGCTGCACCGCCGCATCGCGGCCTCGCTGCGCGCGATCGGCGAGCCGCGCGCCGACACGCCGGACGCCGACGGGGTCACGCCGCGCCGCGAGGTCGCTTCGCTCGCCGCGACGCTCGAGTTGGCCGGACTGGTGCTCGGCGCGGTCGCCTCGGGCGCTCCCGCGGCCGTGGCGCGCATCGACCGCCATCCCGCGCTCGTGGCGGCTGTCATGTACGCCGCACCTTCGGTCTCGTCCCTGCTCGTTCGAGTCGACCAGGATCGACGCCTCGTCGCGTCATTGGCGCGCACGCTGGAGTCGAGGCTGGACGAGGAGCACGAGACGCCGTGGGGCGTGCAGCGTCTGCGGCGCGTGCTGGTGGACGTGCTCCTGGGCGAGGGGGCGCGCTGCGCGATGGCGCTGGAGGCGCGACTCGCGGAGACGTCAGCCTGACCGAGCGCTACTCGGTGTCGGGCAGCACCACGGACACGAAGTACGACGAGAACCCTTGCCGCACGGCCCGGCGCAGGTCCTCGCGCTCGCGCAGCGGTCCGAACTCGACCTCGGCGGCGCGCAGCATGGGCGCGTCGACCTCAACGGGGATGCCGGGCAGACGTTCGGTGACCTGGTGGACCTGGTCCGGGTACGCCTCGCTCAGCCACAGCTCGCAGTACCGCGTGCCGAAGCGGCGGGCGCGCTCCTCCTCCGGAGCGTCCCAGTCCTCGTCGTCCTCCTCCGAGGGCGGCACGTAGGGGCGGGGCATGTGCTGGACGGGGCTGAAGTACGGCTCCCAGAACTCCTCGTCGAGCACGATGTGCTCGTCGCACTCGTCGATGAGCGCGAACGACTGCCGGCTGCCCTCGATGGGCGGGGTGCCGAGCAGGATCACCTGGATGCCGAGCGACTGCGCCGCCAGGACGGCCTCGCGCAGGTCCTCGTCGCCGGTCAGCAGGTATGCGGTGGCGATGGCGCGCTCGCGCGCGAGCGTGAGCAGGTCGAGGGTGATGAGCGTGTCGACGCCCTTCTGCTGCCCCTGGATGACCCGCCCGAGGCGCAGCTTGAGTCGCGGCAGCGCGCCGATGCGACGGTGATCGGCGGTCGGTTCGCCGTGCGGGCCCGGAGCGCCGTCGTACCAGTAGGTGCGGAGCTTGGGCAGTCCCGAGTGCTCCTCGACGTAGTCGCTGAGTGCGTCGTGTACAGCCGTGTAGTCGCAGTCAATGTCCTCGCGACGGTCGGCCCCGAGCACGACGCCTCCGGCTCCGAGGAGCAAGTAGCCTGCATCAATTAACAACGCTGAACGATCCATACGCGCATCATACATCAGCGATCTATACGTGGGTCATACAACAAGACGGATGGCTGCACCCGGGCGCGGAGTGGACAGCGCGTGCTCGTTCGTTTGAAATGGGGGGTGGCAGGGTAGCTCAGAGGCAGAGCAGCGGACTCATAAGCCGTCGGTCGCCGGTTCGAATCCGGCCCCTGCTACCAACACCCCACTCACGCAGGGCTTTGCGCCACCTCCGCGACCACCAACCGGTAGCCGAGGTCCAGCGCCTCGTGCTCGCGGAGCGCGCCGTGGCGACGCTCCCACGCGCCGCTGCTGATGTCGGCGTCGAGGCGAGCCAGCCCGTCCTCCTCCTCGTGGTCGGGAAGCAGCACGAAGCCCGACATCGCGGCCCGCAGCCGGGCGTCGAGGTACGCCGCCGGTTCGCGCCACCACGCGCCGAGGAAGCCGTCGCTGCAGTCGTGCGGCACCGGCAGGGCGTACGAGCGCCCACCCGTCGCTGCCACCAGCTGATCCAGCGGCGGGAAGCGCCCGCGGTCCATCTCGAGGATGCCGGGGAAGTAGTCGAGCAGCCAGAAGCCGGCGCCCGGTTCGGGGTCCCACGTCAGGATGACCAGCCTCGAGGTCGCGACGCGCTGCATCTCCGTCACGCCCGCACGCCAGTCCCCCCAGTGGTGGATCGTCAGCACCGCCATGGCAGCGTCGAACGAGCGCCCCGCGAACGGCAGCGCCTCCGCCGTCGCACGGACCACCGGCGCGGCGGAGTCGCGTTGCGCGATCATCTCGCCCGACGGCTCCACCGCGATGACGCGCGCCCCATCGGGTTCGTACGAGCCCGCACCCGCGCCCACGTTGAGCACGCTCCGAGCCCCGCCGAGGGCGTCGAGGATGCGTCGGGCGATGCGGGGGTCCGGCCGCCGGGTCGTGGCGTAGCCGCGGCCGATGCGGTCGTAGATCGGGGAGGTCACACCACCTGCGCCGCGATGCGGTCCTCGACGCGGCGCAGCGCCGCCTCCGCCGTGGAGATCACGAGCCGCTCCGACAGCTCGAGGATCTCGAGGGTCGTCGGGTAGACGCGTCCCGCGATGGCGCGCGCGCGCTCCTCGCTGTAGCCGTCGAGCTCGACGGCGACGTTGATCACACCGCCCGCACTCACGACGTAGTCAGGGGCGTAGAGGATGCCATGCTCATCGAGCAGCTCGGCGTCCTCCGGGTCGCGCAGCAGCTGGTTGTTGGCTGCCCCGCAGATCACGCGGCAGCGCAGCTCCGGGATCGACTGCTCGTTGAGCACGCCGCCGAGGGCGTTCGGCGAGAGCACGTCGCACGGCTCCGTGTAGGCCGTTGCGGGGTCGAGCACGTCGGCGCCGATCTCGGCGGCGAGGCGCTCCGCGCCCTCGCGCCACACGTCGGCCACGCCGACGCTGGCGCCCCCGGCCGCGCAGGCGCGCGCGACACGGCCGCCGACCTTCCCGACGCCCACGACGACGACGCGCCGCCCCTCGAGCGACTCGTCGCCGAAGGCGACGCGCAGCGCGGCGCGCATGCCGAGCATGACGGTCTCTGCCGTGAGCGCCGAGGTGTCGCCGCTGCCCCCGCGCTCGGGCGAGGTGCCCACGATGTGATCCGTGAACTCGGCGAGCTGGTCCAGGTCCGCGGTGGTCGTGCCGACGTCGGTCGTGGTGATGTAGCGCCCTTCGAGGTGGTTGACGGCGCGCGCGTATGCGGCGAGTTGCTCCGGCGTGCGCTCGGCGGGCTCACCGATGACCGCCGCCTTGCCACCACCGAGGTCGAGGCCGGCGACGGCCGACTTCGCCGTCATCGCCATGGAGAGCCGCAGCACGTCTCGCAGCGCCGCCTCGGCATCGTCGTACGGGTACCAGCGCGTGCCGCCGAGCGCCGGGCCGAGCGCCGTCGAGTGGATCGCGATGATCGTGCGCAGCCCGGATGCGGCGTCGCGGTGGTACAGGACCTCCTCGTGGTGAAGGGTGTCGTACGCCTCGGCGACGGCCGCGCCGCCGGTGCCGTCCTGCAGCTCGACGTTGACCCAGCGCACGAACTCCCCGTCCGCCTCACGCGGCGGGCCGAGCATTCGTCGGAGGATGGAGAGGTCGGTCTCGAATATGGAGCTATCAGTCGTCATGCGTTAAGGATAGCCCAGCCGCCCCTTGATCCCAGCGCCCTAGATCCCGAGTTGCGCCACCGTTGGCGGGTCCGCCGAGTAGTCGTAGAACCCCATGCCGGACTTCCGCCCGTACATGCCCGCGAGGACCATGCGCCGCAGCAGCGGCGGCGACCCGTAGCGTGGCTCGTGGTGCTCGGCGAGCAGGTTCTCGGCGATGCTGTTGAGCGTGTCGAGGCCGATGAAGTCGGCCAGGGTGAGCGGCCCCATCGGGTGCGCCGCGCCCAGCCGCATCCCCGCGTCGATGTCCTCGATGCTCGCCACCCCGCGCTCGACGGCCCGAATGGCGTCGAGCAGGTACGGGATCAACAGCAGGTTCACGATGAACCCGGAGTGGTCCTTCGCCGCGATCGGCTCCTTGCCGAGCGCTCGCGCGAACTCCATGGTCGCCTCGAACGTCTCGTCCGAGGTGGTCACGGTGCGGACGACTTCGACGAGCCGCATCGCGGGCGCGGGGTTGAAGAAGTGCAGCCCCACGAAGCGCTCGGCGCGCCCGGTCGAGCTTGCCATCGCCGCGATCGTGAGGCTCGACGTGTTCGACGCGAAGATCGCGCCGGGCTGCACGACCCCGTCGACCTCGTTCCAGACCTGCTGCTTGAGGGCCAGGTCCTCCGTGACGGCCTCGATCACGATGTCGCACTCGGCGAGGTCCTCGAGGTTTGTCGTGGGGTGCAGCCGCGCGCCGATCGCCTCGCGGTCCTCGGCGGTGATGCGCTCGCGCCGGAGCGCGCCATCGAGCGAGCGGTTGATGGACGCCATACCGCGATCTAGCGGTCCGGAGTCGGCCTCGCGGACGACGGTCTCGAAGCCCGCGGTGGCGCAGACTTGAGCGATGCCGCCGCCCATCAGCCCACATCCCAGCACCCCGACCCTGCGCACCTCGGACATCGCACTGCCTCCCGCCCGCGTCACCGCTTGCCGCGCGCCAGCGTAGCACCGGCGAGGCGCGGCGGCCCTATCCCGCGAGGAGCGTGCGGCGCGCGGCGACGAACGCCGCGGTGCGCGGACCCAGCGGCGGCTCCGCGGCCCCGAGGTCGGCGATCGTGTCCACGTCCCGCTCGAGCGACGCGAGCCGCAGCACCGCGACGCTGCGGGCCGCGACGCGTGCGGCCTCCTCGTGCGCGGCCGCTGAGGCCGGCCCGTATGCCGTGCGGATCGCGTCCGGCGGGCGGAGCCCGAGCAGCCCCGTACCACCATCCAGCGACGGGACGACGACGACCTCGTGCGTCTCAAGCGCGTCGAGCGCGACCCTCACATCCGCGGGCTCGGTGCGTGCCTGGTCCGCGGGCACGACGACTGCGCCGCCCGCCGTCGCCACCTCAGCCGAGCCGAGGGCCAGCCGGACGGCCTCGTTGTAGCCCGTGCCCGCATCCACCAGCAGCGTCGCCTCTGCCAGCGCGGCTGCCGGCTCGTACTGCTCGTCGGGGGTCACGAGAAGCAGCGGGCCGTCGTGCGCCGCCCGCACTGCCTCCAGCACGTCGCCCAGCATGGCGAGCACGACTTCGGCGCGGTCGGCGTCCGGCAGCACCTCGGCGAGCCGCGACTTCGCGGTCGCCAGTGCCTGCACAGGCACGATCACGCAGGGCGCACCCGGCTCCGTAGCCGCCATCAGCGTGCGCCCGCTGCGTCGAGCACTGTCGAGGCGAGCGCCAGGCGGCGGTCCGCGCTCGTCATCATGGTGTCGGTCACGACCGCCCTCATGCCCAGATCCTCGACCGCCTCGGCGAGCGCGCGGTCCACTTCGTCGAGTACGAACACGTCGACTAGCCCGGCGTACAGACGCGCGACGCCGAGCGCCGACACCTCGTGGCCCAGCGTCTGCATCATCACCGCCGCCGGCCCCTTCACCGCCTCGCCCCCGACGATGGGGCTCACGGCAACGACCGGCGCGGACGTGTCCCGCAGCGCGTCGCGCACGCCGGGCACGATGAGGATCGGCTCGATCGACACGAACGGGTTGCTCGGCGCGACGATGACCACGTCGGGCGCGGTGATCGCGTCGAGCACACCGGGCGACGGGGTCGCCGCTGCTGCGCCCGGGAACTCCACCCCCACGACTTCGGCCGACGCGCGCCCGCGCACGAAGTAGTCCTGGAAGTCGAGTGGCCCGTCGGGCGTCACGACGACAGTGGGGTGCGGGTCGTCGGTGACGGGAAGCAGCGCGAGTTCGAGCCGCCGCAGCCGGGCGAGGTCGGCCGTGACCTCACTCAGCGGGCGTCCGGCGCGGAGCCGCTCGGTGCGCCACACGTGCGTCGCCAGGTCGCGGTCGCCGATCTGGAACCACGGCTCCTCGCCCAGCTCGGCCAGCTCGCCGAGCGCCGCCAGCGTGTCGCCGCGCACGCCCCAGCCGAGTTCGCCCTCGAGTCCGGCAAGGGTGTAGATGACCGTGTCGATGTCGGGCGAGACGTGCAGCCCATGCCACTCGAAGTCGTCGCCGACGTTGCAGATGGCGGTGATGTCCGCCGGGTCGGCGGCGCGGCACAGCCCTTCGAGGAATCGGGCGGCGCCCACGCCGCCGGCCAACACGGTGATGCGCATCGTCCCACCTCGCGGCCCCGAGCGTAGGACGCCTACCGAGCGAGCGACAGTCGGCGAGGGCTCACGGACGCGGGCGGCTGTATCCTGCTCGTGTGCCGAACGCCCAGACCACCTCCCCCACCGCCGCGCTGACCGAGCGCCTGGAGGCCCTCGCCGGGGCACGCCGGGCGCTCCTCGCCGCGCTCGACGGCATCGAGCAGGCGCAGTTCGTGCGCCGTCCGGACGCGCCCGACGAGCACGCCGCGCGCTGGTCCGTCCGCGAGGTGCTGTGGCACGTCGCTGACAGCGAACGCTGCTGGCGCGAGTGGGCCGAGGCCGCCTTGCGAGGCGCGGCGATCACCCGTTTCGAGGGCCGCCGCCGTCCCGCCGAGCTGAACCGCCCGCCACACCTCCTCGAAGCCCTTGAGGAGCAACGCGCCTCGACACTCGCGCTCCTCGGCAGCCTCGGCGACGAAGCCAACCTCGACGCGGTTCACGCCTCGCCGAGCCGCGAGATGTCGATCCTCGACATGCTGGACCACCTCACCAACCACGACCGCGACCACGCCGCGCAGGTCACTGTGCTGCGCGCGCTGCCGCCCCAGGAGGAGTGCTGATGGGTACCCGACTGCGCCCCGAGGGGACGATGCCGTGGATGCCGGGCTTCCGCTACGGTGCGCTGCTCCCGCCGCTCGCCCTGAACCTCATCGTGCGCGACACCGCACGCGCTGCCGCGTTCTACCGCGACGTGCTGGACGCCGAGGTGCACTACCAGGACGTCGACTTCGCGGCCGTCCGTGTCGGCCCCGCGGAGGTGATGCTGCACGCCGACCACACCCACGACGACCACCCGTGGAGCGGCGACCTTGGCGGCGGTACTCCGCGTGGCGTCGGCGCCCAGGTGCGGCTGCTCGGCGTCGATCCCGACGTCGTCGAAGCCCGCGCCCGTGAGCACGGGGCGCACCTCGTCGCGGCGGCCGCGGACAAGGGCCACGGCTGGCGGGAGACACTGGTGCGCGACCCGGACGGGTACGAGTGGGCGGTGGGCGTGCTCATCGAGCCCGCGAAGGGGCCCTTCGGGCCGCACGAGGTGGCTACGCCGTGACGGACGAGCGGGCCCCCACCTATTCCTCGCTGACAGGCAAGCGCGCTGTGGTGGTCGGCGGGTCGCGCGGCATCGGCCGCGCGATCGCGCTGCGCCTCGCCGCCGAGGGCTGTCACGTGCTCGTCAACTACGCCCGCAGCGCCGAGGCCGCCGAGGCGACTGCCGAGGAGTGCCGCGCGCACGGCGTCGAGGCCGAGGCCGTGCGCGCCGACGCAGGCGATCGCGACGACCTCGCCGCATTGTTCGAACGCGCTGAGGCATGGGGCGGCGTCGACGTGCTGGTGAACAACGCAGCGCGCGGCCTCGAACGCCCGAGGCCGGCAATGCGGCAGCGCCCGAACCACCTCCACCAGACGATGGACGTGAACCTGTTCGGGCCATGGCAGGCTGCGCAGGCGGCGGTGCCGCTCATGGAGCAGCGCGGAGGCGGGTCGATCGTCAACCTGCTGTCGCCGGGCGCGTGGCAGTACATGCCGGACTACTCGGCGGTGGCGGTGAGCAAGGCCGCGCTCGCCTCGCTGACGCGCTACCTCGCCGTCGAACTCGCGCCGAAGGGCATCCGCGTCAACGCAGTTTCCGCCGGCTGGGTCGAGGCCTCTGAGGGCGAGCACTCCTACCGGGGCAACGTGTCCGACGCCGTGCGCCCGCACGTCCCGGCGGGCCGCAACGTGTCACCAGACGATGTCGCCGCGGCCGTGGCCTGGATCTGCTCCGACGAGGCCCCGATGCTGGTCGGCCAGACAGTCCACCTCGACGGTGGCTTCGGCCTCGCCGCCTGGAACGCGATTCTCGACCCGGACAGCGAGTAAGCCGCAACCCGATTGAGACGGCTCTGGCTTCCGGGAGTCCGCTATTCTAGGTGGAGGCTTCGGGCGAAGAACCGACGTGTCACGAGGAGGCATCCGGTGGACTGGGAAGAGCGCATCGAACTCAACCCCGCCGTCCTTGCCGGCAAGCCTGTGGTGCGCGGCACCCGGATCGCCGTGGAGCTCGTGATCGAACGCCTCGCAGACGGCTGGAGCGAGGAGACCATCCTCGATCAATATCCCTCGCTCAGCGCCGACGATATCCGGGCGTGCCTGTATTACGCGAGCACAAGACTCCGAGCCGAGGGCGTCTACCCAGTTCGCGTCTGACGCGGGATGCGCTTTCTCGCCGACGAGAATATGCCCCGCGACATCGTCGACGCGTTGCGCGCCGAGGGTCACGATGTCACATGGATCCGTGCCGATTCGCCCGAGCGCGATGACGAGCAAGTCCTCGAACGGGCACGCAACGAGCAGCGCGTGCTCGTCACCGCCGATACCGACTTCGGCGAGATCATTTTCAGACTGCGCCAGACCCCGAGCGGCGTGATCCTGCTGCGCCTGAGCGGTACACCCGCAGCCCAGGCAGAACTGGTGATGGCGGTCATCGCCGCACGCGATGACTGGATCGACCGCTTTACTGTCATTGCCGGCGACCGCGTGAGAGTCCGGCCGTTGCCCCCCGCTACCCCGTAACCGCGCCCTCCGCCGCGCTCGACACCGAGCGCGCGTACTTCGCGAACACACCACGCTCCCAGCGCGGCGGCGGCGGCGTCCACTCCTCGAGGCGGAGTGCGACCTCCGCCTCGTCCACCTCGAGGTCCAGCGTGCGGGCGTCGATGTCGAGAGTGATCGTGTCGCCCTCGCGGACGGCGGCGATGGGGCCGCTCGCTGCCGCCTCGGGTGCGACGTGGCCCGCCATCAGTCCGCGCGTCGCGCCGCTGAAGCGCCCGTCGGTGAGCAGCGCGACCGTCTCGCCGAGGCCCGCGCCGACGAGGGCTGCCGTCACGCCGAGCATCTCGCGCATCCCCGGCCCGCCGACCGGCCCCTCGTTGCGGATCACCAGCACGTCGCCCTCGTTGATGGAGCCCGCGAGGACCGCCTCCAGCGCATCCTCCTCCTGCTCGAAGACGCGCGCCGGGCCGCGGTGCAGCGTCCGCTCGTAGCCCGCGACCTTCACCACCGCGCCGTCGGGCGCCAGGCTGCCGTGCAGGATCACGAGCCCGCCCGTCTCCTTGAGCGGGTTGTTGAGGTCGCGCACCACGTCCTGGCCCGGCGCCTCGACGGCCTCGGCGGCCTCTTCGGCGAGCGTGCGGCCGGTCACCGTCATCACGTCGCCGTGCACCTTGCCGCCCTCGACCAGGCGCTGCGCGACGAGCTGGATCCCGCCCGCGCGGTCGAGGTCGAGCGCGACGTATTGGCCGCCGGGCCGCAGGTCGCCAATCAGCGGCGTCTGCTCGCTGATGTCGTCGAAGTCGTCAATGTCGAGCGGGATGCCGGCCTCGCGGGCGAGCGCGAGGAGGTGCAGCACGACGTTCGTCGAGCCGCCGGTGGCGGCAGCACAGGCGATGCCGTTCTCGATCGCCTCACGCGTGAAGATGTCGCTGGGCCGCTGGCCGCGCTGCAGCACGTCCATCACGAGCTGGCCGGCCTCGAAACCCACGCGGTCCTTGCGTGGGTCGGTCGCGCCGACGGACCCCGAGCCCATGGGCGCGATGCCGAGGAACTCGAGCACCATCGCCATGGTGTTGGCGGTGTACTGCGCGCCGCACGCCCCCGCGCCGGGGCACGCGGCATCCTCGATCGCCGTCAGCTGCTCCTCGGTGATGGTCCCGGCGGCGTGCTGACCGACGCCTTCGAACACGTCCTGGATCGTGAGGTCGCGACCGTCGAGGTGGCCCGGGTCGATCGAGCCGCTGTAGAGGATCAGGCTAGGGATGTCGAGGCGCGCGAGCGCGAGTGTCGCGGCGGGGATCGTCTTGTCGCAGCCGACGAGCACCACGGCCGCGTCGAAGCCGTAGCCGACGCCACACAGCTCGATGGAGTCGGCGATGAGCTCGCGGCTGATCAGGGAGGCCTTCATGCCTTGCGTGCCCATCGAGATGCCATCGCTGATGGAGACGGTGTTGACCTCCATCGGCGTCCCGCCGGCGGCGCGCACCCCGGCCATGACGTGCTGCGCCAGCTCGCGCTGGCTGTAGTTGCACGGCATCGTCCCGATCCAGCTGTGTGCCACCATCACCAACGGGCGCTGGAGGTCCTCGCCGCTGAGTCCGACCGACTTCAGATACGAGCGCGCGGGTGCGCGGTCCGGCCCGTCGACGAGCGTGCGGCTGCGGTGCCGGGTGTCGAACGTCATGTCTCTGCCTCCGTCGGTGCGCGGCGTGATGCGGGCCGCCGGTTCGGGGGTGATCCTACCGCCGCAACGCGCGAGGCGCGCGCGGGCCGGTCAGGCCTGTTCGGGGTCGTCCGTCGGGATCTCGAGCACCTCGCTGTGCCCGTTGGAGCCGGGGCAGAAGTGCCGGGGGTCGCCATCCACCGGCTGGCCGCAAAGCGGGCAGCGCGGCCGCCCCGCTGCTACGACCTCCGTGATCTGGGTGACGAGTGCGCGTGCATGTCCGCGGCCGACCTCCATGCGGAACGCCGGCGTGTTACCGCCGGAGAGCGCCTCCTCGTCGTCCGCGAGGATGAGTACCCGTTCGCCCTCGTTCTCGAAGTCGAGGCCCAGCCGGACGACGCGGAGGTCCACGTCGGGCTGGTCGCCGAAGCCGCGCAGGTCCCCGCTCGAGGGGGCGGGCTCCTCGCGTCGGGGCGAGCGCTCGGCCAGCAGCCGCGAGATCGCGCGTCCGAGCGCGGCGAGCTGCTCCTTCTCCATCCACAGCGCGGCGCGGTTCCCGCCGGCCATGGCGCGGAGGCGGAACGTACGCTCCCCGGGCGGGCCGATGGCCTCGGCGTCGACGGCGTCCACGAGCCCGAAGTCGATCATCTCGCGCGAGGCCTCGCTGGTGGGTCGGGGTGGCGTGGGTGGCGGTGGGAGCGTAGGCAGCACGCGATCGGCGGTCAACCGGTGAGGGGCTACACGCGCAGCCCGCAGCGGGAGCCTCGCCTACCATGTCACCATGACCGCACCCCCACCCGACGGCATCGAGGTGCACGAGGACGTGCCGCTCGCGCGGCATACCTACCTGCGCATCGGCGGGCCAGCGCGTCATCTCGCGATTCCCGACAGCATCGAGCAGCTCCAGCAGCTGTTCGGCTGGGCGCGCGACGAGTCCTTGTCCGTGCGCGTGCTGGGAGGGGGATCGAACCTGCTCGTCGCCGACGAGGGGATCGACGCGCTGGTGATCTCGCTGCGGCGGGCGGCGGGGTCGTTCACATTCATTGGTGAGCGCGTCGTGGCCGGGGCGGCGGTGATGCTGCCCGCGCTCAGCCGCGCCGCGGCCGAGCGCGGCCTCGGCGGCCTCGAGTTCGCGATCGGCATCCCCGGCGCCGTAGGCGGAGCGCTCAACAGCAACGCCGGCATCGGCGACGGCCGCTCGATCGGCGCGCTCGTCGAGGAGGTCGAGGTGCTCGGGGGCCGCGGTCGCGCGACGATCCCGCGCCGCGAGCTGTCGTTCGGCTACCGGCGCTCCTCGTTGCGTGGCGCGGGCGTGATGGTGCTGGGCGCGACGCTGCGCCTGCACGAGCGCCCCCGCGAGGAGATCGAGGCCGAGCTGCGGACGCTCCTCGAACACCGCCAGGCCACGCAGCCGACCGCCGGGCCCAACGCCGGCTCGATCTTCCGCAACCCCGAGGGGGACTACGCAGGGCGGCTCATCGAGGCGGCGGGGTGCAAGGGCATGAGCGTGGGCGGGGCGCATGTAAGCGAGCTGCACGCCAACTTCTTCGTCCACGACGGTGACGCAACCGCCGCCGATATGGTCGAGCTCATGACGCAGGTCCAGCGGCGTGTCCTCGACGACGCGGGCGTACGGCTGCAGCCCGAGATCGAGTGGTGGGGCGACGGCCCGCCGCCCGAGGTGTTCACCGAGCCGATGGCCGCCGAGGACCTCGACAGCCGGACGGTGCTGTAGGCTCGCCGCTACCAGGCCCAGGCGTCGTTGTCCTGCGCGAGCGCGCGGATATGGTTGATCTCGCCGGTGTGGTAGACCTCGTGCCGCGTGAGCTGATCCAGCATCTCCTCGGCGTTCCCGGTCCGGCCGAACGGCATCCCGATGTCCGCGTCAAGGGCTGCGTCGTCGAGCCCGGCGACGCCGGCGCGCAGCGCGGCGTGCGCAGCACGCAGCCATGCGACCCCAAGTCCGACCGTGTCGAGCGACCCCTCACCCTGAACGATCGGGTCGTCGAAGCCGAGAGCGCCGTCCGCGAAGGCAGCGTCGGCGTACATCAGCTTCGAGCCGCCGATGTGCTGCACGAGGTCGCGGATCGAGCGAGCGCCGCCCGGCGGGAGCCAGGTCCAGTCCTGCTCGCGGACCGTCGCGAGGTTCGCAATCGTGGACGCCATGTCGCCCTCGAACGCGGCGTCGAGGCGGGTGACCCACTGGTCGGCTCGCTGCCCCATCTCAGTCCCCGCTTCCCGCGAGCTGGAATGCCCGCGTCATGTTGCGCGCCACGTCCGCGATGGCCGGCTCGGCGTCGTCGATGATCCCGAGGTTCATCACGTAGTCGTGGATGTGCCCCTCAGCCATCACCATCGTCACGTCGACGCCCGCCGCCTCCATCGCCTCGGCGTAGGCGACCGCCTCGTCGGCGAGGGGGTCGTACTCGGCGGCGATGACGTGTGCGGTCGGCAGGCCGCCGAGGTCGGCGGCGCGCAGGGGGGCGACGCGAGGGTCGGTGCGGTCGCCGTCCGGGCCCATGTACTGCGCCCAGAACCACTCCATCATCTCGGTGCTGAGCAGGTAGCCCTCGTTGTTCGAGATGTACGACTTGCGCGAGAAGTCGGAGTCCGTCACCGGGCACACTAGGAGTTGGAACGCGAGGTCCGGCCCACCGTCACGGGCGAGCTGCGCCACGACGGCGGCGAGGTTGCCGCCCGCGCTGTCGCCGCCGACGGCGATGCGCGATGGGTCCACGCCGACCTCGGCGGCGTGCTCGGCCACCCAGCGCGTCGCGGCCAGGCAATCGTCGACGGCCGCGGGGAAGCGGTGCTCGGGCGCGAGTCGGTAGTCGATCGAGACGATCACGCAGTTGGCAACGTTGGCGAGCAGGCGCAGCGCGTGGATGCCTCCATCGAGGCCCCCGAGCACCCAGCCGCCGCCGTGGAACCAGACGAGGACGGGGTAGTCGCCACCCGGGCCGGGCGTGAGCACGCGCACCGGGATCTCGCCAGCGGGACCGGGGATCGTGCGGTCGGTCTCGCTGTGGACCGGCGGGCTGAACGGAAGGTGGCTCGCCCGTTCGGCGAGCTCCTGGCCCTGTGCCCGCCACGCGGCCGCGTCGCGCTCCTCGAGCGGCGGAAGCAGGGCGTTGGCCGCTTCGGCTACCTCGAGGAATGCCTGTGCCTGTGGGTGGAGCGGCATCGCGTCGTCCCTTCGGAGCGCCCGCAGCGCAGCGGGCCGGGCGCAGTCTACATCGCGCCCGCCCAACGACCTCGACGACGCTCCGTTACGTCGAGGCGGCCTCGCTCGGCTCGGCGCCGCGCACGTCGTCGTACAGCGCGTAGCGGCGGAACGAGAACCAGCCGACCAGCAGCAGAACCCCGCCGACGGGGCCGACGAGGCGGATGCCGAGCGGCTCGTCAGCGCTGTCACCGGCGAGCAACACGAGCGCGAAGATCAGCGGGGCGAACGCCGAGGCGCTCTTCTCCAGCAGGTTCTGCGTGCCGTAGAACATCCCCTCGCGCCGCGTCGACGTGCGCTCCGCGTCGTGGTCGACGATGTCGGCGATGAGGATGTTGGGGAGCATGAACACCCCGGCCATGGGGAACGCGGCGAACAGCACGACCGCCGCCGTCTGCGCCAGCTTGGGCACGCCGGGCACGAAGCCGACGAAGAACAACAGGAACAGCGTCGCCGCGCCCCATAGCATCGACACGCGGAACGCCCGCGCCTTCCCGGCGCGGCGCGCGAGCGGCGCGAAGATCACGATGCCCGCCATGATCCCGACGATGATCAGCGCGGTCATCGCCGACGTGAACACGCCCTCGTCTTCGGAGCCGCTGAACCCGAATGCCTCGACGTCCCCGAGCACGGCGGCGACGTAGAAGGGGATCCAGGCCGTGATCATGATCTGGGCGATGCGGAAGAAGATGAAGCCTGGCAGGAACGCGATGAAGTGCGGGTTCGACAGCGTCTCCCGTACCGACCGCACCAGCCCGGGCGTCGACGGCTCGTCGTCGGTGCGCGCGTAGTCCCAGCAGCCTGCCAGCGACGCGTACCGCCCGACGAACCCGACCACCGCGAGGATGCCGGCCATCCCCGCGAACCCGACCCAGTCGATCAACAGACCGCTGACCGCGAGCCCGAGGAACGCGCCGAGGATGCCGAACACGAGCTGCATCGCGGCCACCGAGACGCGGTCCTCGTGGCTCTTCGCGATGTGCGGCATCAGCGCCTCAAGGGGCGCACCAGCGACGTTGCCGGCGAGCCAGAAGCCCTCCAGCACCACGACCAGCCAGAGCAGGTTGGCGATGGACTCGTCACCGAACGGCGGCACGAAGAGCAGGAAGAACAGGAACGCCCACCACGGCGTCGCGAGCACCACGTAGGGGATGCGACGCCCCCACCGCGACTTCGTGCGGTCCGTCAGGTAGCCAAGGATCGGGTCGTCGAACGCCTCAATGATCCCGGCGATGGTGAGGGTCAGTCCGAGCAGCACCCGCGGCGCAAGCTCGTCGGGGAACGCGAACAACCCCAGGTCGAGGTCGGGCAGGCCGAGGGTCGGGAGGAAGGTCGGGGCGTCCTCGTCGTCCGGGGGGGCGTAGAAGAAGATGAGCCACAGGGCGAACGCCTGCGAGATCACCTGCCCCGGCAGGTTGCCCGCCGAGTAGGCGAACCTGACCCGGAACGGCCGCCACGTGCTGGCCGCGTCGCTCGCCATCGGGCCCTCCGACGCATCACCCCGGGGGACGATGCTACGGCAGATCGGTCACTCGCTGCCGTACACCCCGTGCAGCTCGGCCGGCAGCAGCGCCGCGACCGCGCCCATCACCGCCTCGGCGCCTTCGTCGTCGCCCATGCGGTCGAGGGTGAACGGCTCACCGAAGCGGGCGACGAGCCGGGCCTCATCGTCCTCGAAGAACGCGACCGGCACGATCGGGACCTTGCCGCCGGACAGCCACGCGATGGCCGCGCCCGAGCCCGGCCAGGCAGCGGCCAGCTCCGGCCCGTAGCCGCTGGCCGCTTCCGGGGTCACGCCCACGACGCCGCCGTCCCGGAGTGTTCGCCGCGCGTCGCGCAGCACGAGCGCGCGAGGGGCCGCGTCGCCCTCGGGCTTCGGGACGGGAAGGTGCCCGTACGCCCAGGCAACGCGCCCGAGCATCCACGCCATGAACACGTCGGGCCAGCGCAGGCCCGCGATGCGAAAGCCCTCGAAGCGGTCGGTCATGAGCCACCGCATCGGTGGGTCGCCCCGGTGCTCCCACACCGCCGCCGTCGCGAGAGCGACGCCCCACCACACGCGCAGGCCCGGCCGCTCGTAGTGGTTCATCACGACCACGCACGGACCCGACGCCGGCAGCCGCTCAATGCCTTCGACGCGCGGGCGGGGCTTGCCGGCGAGCATCTCCAGGGCATTGCGCCCGGCGTGCAGCCGACGACGCAGCACGAGCACGGTGAACAGCCAGCGCACGAAGAAGCCCGGCGAGAACTGGTAGCTCGGCAGCAGCACGGCCGGCGGCGTCATGCGCGCATCTTGCCGCACCGCCACCGGCTCGGCGACCGCGCCTGCCCGACGCCCGGGGATGCTGCTACGGTGACGCGGGAGGGCGGCGCCGCATGAAGATCTATACGCGCACCGGCGACGAGGGCGAGACCGGGCTCTTCGGCGGCCCGCGCGTGCGCAAGGACGCGCAGCGCGTCGAGGCCTACGGCGCCGTCGACGAGCTCAACGCCGTCCTTGGCACGGCGGTCGCGGCGCTCGACGACTCTGATCTGCGCGGGATGCTGCTGGAGATCCAGTCGACGCTCTTCGACCTCGGCGGCGAGCTCGCCACGCCCGAGGTGCGCGAGCGGGCCGAGGCCGGCCAGCTCGCGCCTCAGGTGCCCGTGCAGTCCATCGAGCAGCTGGAGCAGTGGATCGACGCGCTCGAGGAGGAGCTGGAGCCGCTGACGCAGTTCATCCTCCCGGGAGGCGCGCCCGCGGCGGCCTCGCTCCACCACGCGCGCACGGTCTGCCGCCGCGCCGAGCGGCGCGCGGTCACCCTCGCCACATCCGAGGAGGTCTCGGGCGTGGCGCTGCGCTACCTCAACCGGCTGTCGGACTTCCTGTTCGTGGCGGCTCGCGCCGTCAACGCCCGCGCGGGCGTCGAGGAGCCGCGCTGGACGGCGCGGTAGCCGAGACGGGATGGCGCGGAGAGCGGTCTAGGCCGAAGCCGCCGCCGGCTCGCGGATGACCGCCGCGGCCTCCCGCAGCAGCTCGACGGTCTCGTCCCAGCCGATGCATGCGTCGGTGATGGAGACGCCGTAGCGCAGGTCGGCCGGGTCGTCGCCGAGGGACTGCTTGCCCTCGAAGAGGTGGCTCTCGAGCATCAGTCCGACGATCCCGGGGTCTCCCCCGGCGCGCTGCGCGAGCAGGTCGCGGAAGGCGATCGACTGGCGGGCATGGTCCTTCCCCGAGTTGGCGTGACTGCAGTCGACGAGCACCTGGCGGCGCAGCCCGCCGGCCTCGAGGCGGTCATACACCTCATGCACGAACCTTGCCTCGTAGTTCGGCCCTGCGTTGCCGCCGCGCAGCACGATGTGGCCGTGGGGGTTCCCGTTCGTCAGCACCGTGCATGTGCGGCCGTCACCGTCGATACCCAGAAACGCGTGCGGCTCACGCGAGGAGAGCATCGCGTCGACCGCGATCTGGCTGTTGCCGTCCGTGCTGTTCTTGAAGCCGACGGGCATCGAGAGCCCACTCGCCATCTGGCGGTGCGTCTGGCTCTCCGTGGTGCGGGCGCCGATGGCCGTCCACGAGATCAGGTCGGCGAGGTACTGCGGGGTGATGGGGTCCAGGAACTCGGTCGCAGTCGGCAGGCCCATGCCGGCGATGGTGATCAGCAGCTGGCGCGCACGGCGCAGCCCGCTGGCGATGTCGAAGGAGCCGTCGAGATCGGGGTCGTAGATCATCCCCTTCCACCCGACGGTCGTACGCGGCTTCTCGAAGTAGACGCGCATCGCGATGAGGACCCGGTCGGAGAGCTCCTCGGCGATCGGCGCGAGGCGCTCGGCGTACTCGAGCGCGGCCTGCTCGTCGTGGATGGAGCACGGGCCGGCGATGACCAGCAGCCGCGAGTCACGTCCGTCGAGGATGTCCTCGACCGCCCGTCGCCCGCTCAGTACGGAGGCTTGCACCTCGTCTGACAGAGGTAGCTCAGCCTCCAGCTCACGAGGCGTGGGCAGCGGTACGGTGCTTTGCACGTGGACGTCGGCAATCTGTTGGGCCATGTCACTACTCCAGCGGTCCGCAGCGGTGTTCGACCGCCGTTAGCGCTCGGTGTGCGGCATGGCGTGTGGTGGCCATGGCTGAGGCCTGGCGGCGGCCGCGCGGTCCGGCGACGGGGCCGGAGCGAGGGGAGCCGTCCAACCGCGCGGTGATCGTAGCATTATGGTCTGCTAGCCGGAACAGGCGTCCGCATCGCGCGGCACGGCGGCGCCCGGCCGGGAGTCAAGCACACCCGTGCCGGTGCAGGCGCTCTCATGACGATCGTAAAGTAGCGAGCCCATGGACACCCATTCGCGCCCGCCGCGCATCGCCGACTTCGACCCATCGATGCGGCTTCGCAGCTCCGACTACAAGCTGCAGCGCACGCGTCTGCAACTCGACCTCGTCCACATCCAGTCACACCTCCGCGACGAGGCGGAGTACGGCCTGGCCGTCGTCTTCGAGGGGCTCGACGCGTCCGGGAAGGGCGGCGCGATCGCGCGCCTCACGGGCCACCTCGACGCGCGCGGCTACCGCGTCTACTCCACGGGGCCGCCCACGGAGCTGGAATCGAGGCAGCACTACCTCCAGCGCTTCCACGCGAAGATGCCCGCCCGCGGCGAGATCGTGATCTTCGACCGCTCCTGGTACGGCCGCGTCCTGGTCGAGCGTGTCGAGGGCTTCGCTTCACCGGAGGAGTACGAGCGCGCGTACCAGGAGATCACCGAGTTCGAGCGGCACTACACCGACGACCACATCGCCATCATCAAGATCTGGCTGCACGTCAGCCGGGAGGAACAACTCGCCCGCTTCAGGCAGCGCGCCGAGGACCCGTTCAAGCGCTACAAGCTCACCGACGAGGACTGGCGGAACCGTGATCACTGGGACGCGTACGTAGCGGCCGCCGATGAGATGTTCGAGCGCACCCACGCCGCAAACGCGCCGTGGATCCTCATCTCGGGCGAGAACAAGCGCAGCGCGCGCGTAGAGGTGCTGCGGACCGTACGCAACCACATGGTGCTGCACGGCTCGCACCTGGACGGATGGACGGTCAGCGCCGATGGGCCGCCCGACGCGATCCGTACGGCGATCGCACGCTGAGCGCCTGAGGGAGCTCCGGCCGTCAGGCCTCGCGCACCGCGTGGCCACCAAACTGCTGACGCAACGCAGCGAGCATGCGCAGCGCGAACGACCGCTCGTCGCGCGAGGCGAAGCGCGCGAACAGCGAGCCGGTGATCACGCCTGCGGGCACGCCTCGCTCCACGGCCTCGATCGCCGTCCACCGTCCCTCGCCCGAGTCCTCGACGTACGGCTGCAGCCGGTCCAGCCCCGGATCGTCGGCGAGCGCGCGGCCCGCGAGCTCCAGCAGCCACGACCGCACCACGGACCCGTGCTGCCACAGCTCCGCGATCGCGTGCAGGTCGAGGTCCTCGTCGTAGGCGCCGAGCAGCTCGAAGCCCTCGGCGTAGGCCTGCATCAGGCCGTACTCGATGCCGTTGTGGATCATCTTCACGTAGTGCCCCGCGCCGCTCGGCCCCACGTGCAAGTAGCCGTCCTCAGGTGCGAGTGTCGCGATTGCCGGTTCGACGGCCTCGAAGGCGTCACGGTCGCCGCCGACCATGATGCAGAAGCCGTTCTCGAGCCCCCAGATCCCGCCGGACACGCCGGCGTCGAGGAAGCGGACGCCGCGCCCGGCCAGCATCTCGCCGCGGCGGACCGAGTCTTTGTAGAGGCTGTTCCCGCCGTCGACGAGGATGTCGCCCGGCCCAAGAAGGCCGGCCAGCTCCTCCACGAGCCCCTCGGTGGCATCGCCGGCGGGCGCCATGAGCCACACGACACGCGGCGCGTCGAGGCCGTCGACCAGCGCCTGCACGGTGGCGACGTCGCTCACCTCGGCGTCGAGGTCGTACCCGGTTACGTCGTGGCCGCCGCGGCGCAGCCGCTCGCGCATCGCCGCGCCCATCCGACCCAACCCCACAATGCCGAGCTGCATGGCCCCAGCCTTTCGACGCGCGCGACGCTCCCGCCGCCCGCGAGTGTATGCGGAGCGGGCCGCTATACTCCGCCCGCCGGGGGCCGGGACGCCCCGCGAGGAGGTGCGCGATGCCCGAGGAGATCCTCTACGACGTCGATGACCGCGTGGCGACCATCACGCTCAACGCCCCGGAGCGCCTCAACGCCATCAGCCGCCGTATGCAGCGCGAGATCATCGACGCGCTCGAGGAGGCCGAGCACGACCACGGGATACACGTCGCACTGATCCAGGGCGCCGGCCGCGCCTTCTCGACGGGCTACCAGCTCGGCGCTCCCGCCGCCGAGGACACGGGCCGCCCCTACTCGCCCACCTCGGACCGCGACAACATCGAGGACGGCCTGCGGCTGTGGCTGCGCATCCCGGAGATGCGCCTTCCGGTCATCGCCAAGGTGCACGGCTACTGCATCGCGGGGGCCACCCAGCTCGCGGCGATCTGCGACGTCACATTTGTCGCCGAGGACACGCGCGTCGGCAGCGGGCCGCAGCTGCCCCTCGGCGCCGGTTATGTCACGGCGTTCTGGGCGTGGCACATGGGCCCGAAGCGCGCCAAGCAGTTCGCGTTCCCCTCGGGCGAGTTCATCACCGGCGAGCAGGCCGCCGAGTACGGGCTGTTCAACGAGGCCATCCACCCCGAGATCCTGGACGAGTACGTCGAGGATTACGTGCGGCGCATCTCGAAGGTGCCGAAGGACGTGCTCGCCATCCACAAGCTCTCCGCGAACCGCATCCAGGAGCTCCAGGGCATGCGAACCGCGCTCCGCACCGGCGCCGAGCTCGACGCCATCGCGCACTTCTCCCCGGACGTCGAGGCGATGCGCGAGAGCGTGCGCGACATGGGCGTGCGCGGAGCCATCGACGCCTGGAGGTCGCAGCTGCGGAGCTGACGGCGCGGCGAGGCCGGAGCGCGCGTATGGCGAAGGACGAGGTCTACGTCGAGGCCGACGGCGAGCCGGTGCGCGTCTCCAGCCCGGGCAAGGTGATGTTCCCCGAGCAGGGCTGGACCAAGCTCGACGTGGTCGAGCACTACCTGCGCTGCGGCCCCGGCATCATGAACGCGGTGCGAGGCCGGCCGTGCATGCTCAAGCGCTGGACGAAGGGCGTGGGCGAGCCGCCGTTCTACCAGAAGCGCGCGCCGAAGGACGCGCGCGAGACCACCCCGATCCGCTTCCCGGCCGCACGCCCGGGCCGCATGGCCGTCGCGCGCGAGCTGCGCGACGTGGTCTGGATGGCGCAGCTCAACTGCATCGACATCCACCCCTGGCCCGTCACCACCGACGACCTTGACCACCCGAACGAGCTGCGCATCGACCTCGACCCCTCCGAGGGCTCGACGTTCGACGAGGCGCGCGAGGTGGCCGCGGTGTGCCGCGAGCTGCTGGAGGAGCACGGCCTGACGGGCTGGCCGAAGACGTCGGGCTCGCGCGGCATCCACATCTACGCGCGCATCCAGCCGCAATGGGAGTTCGACGACGTGCGCCGCGCAGCCGTCGCCTTCGCCCGCGAGGTCGAGCGACGCGCGCCGGGCCTCGCGACCACCTCGTGGTGGAAGGAGGAGCGCCACGGCGTCTTCCTGGACTACAACCAGAACGCGCGCGACAAGACCATCGCCAGCGCCTACAGCGTGCGTGAGACCGGGCGCGTCTCGGCGCCCTTCCAATGGGACGAGCTTCAGACCATCGACCCGCTCGCGCTCGACCTGCGCGGCTTCGCCGAGCGCTGGGACGAGGTCGGCGACCTCACGGCCGGCATGGACGACGCCCCCGGCCGCCTCGACGGGCTGCTTTCCCTCGCCGATGCCGACGACGAGCGCGGCCTGCCCGACCTGCCGTGGCCCCCGCACTACCGCAAGCAGCCGAACGAGCCTCCGCGCGTGGCCCCCTCGCGTCGCCGCAAGCCGAAGCCCGAGGAGGGCGAATAGCGCGGGAGGAGGGCCGCTAGCTCCCCGCGTCGGGCCTCGCCGCCTCCGCACGAGCCGAGCGGCTGCCGAAGTAGAACCCCGTCACCGTCCCGGCCTCGAGCGCGAGTGCGCCGAGCAGCCCGACGGCCGCCTCGACGTTCCCGCCGTGCAGCAGCCACGCCGCAGCGGCGGCGTGCGTGAGCAGGAACGCGGCGAGGATCCCGATCGCGAGATACGCGCGCACGCTCCCGGCCGGCTTGCCGAGTGGCTGCGTGGTTGGTGGACTGGCTGCCGCCATCTCTCCCCCTCTGCTGGCTATCGAGTTGCAAGCCCGCCGCAAGGCGAGCCCGGACAGGGTGCGACGCAACGTGACGACCTCGGACGCGGGAGTGGCACCCGCGCGGCGGGGTGGACAGGCGTGCGGGCGAGGCGTCAAATGCGATCGGGCCCGTAGCTCAGTGGCAGAGCAGCGGACTTTTAATCCGTCGCGCGTGGGTTCGAGTCCCACCGGGCCCACCAGAGCCACCGACGCCGAGGAACACCCTCATGGCCAACAACAGGTTCGCCGGGGTCGTGCTCATCCTCCTCGGCGCGTGGTTCCTGCTGCCGGTCGTCAGCGACGTCGAGCTTCCGATCGGGGAGTGGTGGCCGCTGTTCCTGGTCGGCATCGGGCTCGCGAGCGTGTTGAGCGGGAACGTCCGTGGCGGCCTGGTGGTCATCGCGGTGGGCGCCGCGTTCTTGCTGTTCTACCTCGACATCCTCGGCTCGGATGTCGCGTCGTACTGGCCGGTCGTACTCATCGCGGTCGGTGTGCTGATGCTCTTCAGGCACCGGCGCGCTGGCTCCTCTCGCGCTCCCACCGCCGACGACGAGATCAACTTCGCCAGCCTCTTCTCCGAGAGCAGCCAGGCCGCGGCCAGCGACCGTTTCCGGGGCGGCAACGTCTCCGCGACCTTCGGCAGCGCGGAGCTCGACCTCCGCGACGCCGAAGCGGCCGACGGCGAGGCCAGCGTGAACGCGAGCGTGCTGTTCGGTCAGGTCACGCTGCGGGTCCCATCAGACTGGGCTGTCGACGTGCGCTCGTCCGCCACCTTCGGGAGCATCGAGTCGGAGCGGACGGAACCCTCCGAGCCCCGGGCGACGCTGACCGTCACGGGCTCGTGCCTCTTCGGCGGCATCGTGATCACGTCCTGAGCGGCGGTCGAGCCAGGTGGGCAGGATCATCGCGATCGGGGGAGGCGACATCGCCGCCCGCGAGACGCTCGCCATCGACCGCGAGGTCGTCGCCCTGACCGGCGCGGCGAGGCCGCGAGCACTCTTCATCCCGACGGCAAGCGGCGACTCGCGCGACTACTGGCATGCCTTCGACGACGTGTACGGTCGTGAACTTGGCTGCGAGACCGACGTGCTCTACCTCCTTGGCGTCAACCCGACGGCCGCGGAGCTCGAGGAGCGGATCCTCGGCAGCGACCTGGTCTATGTCGGCGGCGGCAACACGCTGAAGATGATGCGCCGCTGGCGACGGCTTGGCGTGGACCACGTGTTGGCGGAGGCGTACCGGCGCCGCGTCGTGCTTTCGGGGCTGAGCGCCGGCTGCATCTGCTGGTTCAGCTGGGGCCACAGCGACTCGATGGCCTCCTACCACCCCGACGACTGGAGCTACATCCGTGTGCGCGGCATGGGGCTCCTCGACGCACTCGCCTGCCCGCACTTCGACAGTGCGACGAAGGGCGTCCCTCGTCGCGACGACTTCGAGGCGATGATGCGCAAGCATCGGGACGTCGGCATTGGCATCGGCGACTGCTGCGCGATCGAGGTCGTCGACGGCGCCTACCGGGTGATCACGTCGAGGCCCGGCGCGGGCGCGTACCAGCTCGTCCGCCGGGGGCGCGATCTGTCGGTGAAGCGCGTCGAGCAGCGGGTCGAGTACCGGCCCACCGAGGGGCTCCTGCGCGCCGACTGACCATCGGCGCCGTCAGCGCGGTCAATCGTCTGCCCGAGTCCGCGCGGCCAGTTGGTTGCGTTCTGGGTGCCACCGGTGAGGTGGCGACGCCCGTATGCCGATTGCAATATTATTGCAGCCGAGCAGGCTCGCCCCAGGGGTCCGGCTCTTCATTTGAATCTGCGGAGGAGGGTTCCCCCATCATGGCAATCGGTTCAACCAGAACAGCAGGCCTCGCGCTCGCCCTGGGTGTGGTGCTCGCGGTGGGAGCCTCGATGCTCTTCCCCGGTGGCCCCATCGTCGACGGCGTGGATCAGACCGACTTCGGTGCCGCCGTCGGGGCGCTCGCCGACAATCCCGAAATCGCTCACGCCACGACGCTCGTGGTGATCGTGGGCATGTTGCTCCACGCCTACGGGTTCCTCGCGCTGTTCGCCCTCGGCCGCGGACAGCAGGGGCTGATGGGCCTGGGACTGCGGTTCGGGCTCATCCTCAGCATCTTCGCCTGGGGCATCTTCGCGATCTCGCAAGGCAAGCGGATCCTGGTGATCCACCTCATGCAGCGCGCCGACGTCGCCGAGACCGCCGACATGCGCGACTTCTTCGAGACAGCCGCGCTGACCAGCCACACGGAGATGATCGGGCTGCTCATCGGGTTCATGGTCATCTTCCCGTTCGCGACCATGCTCGTGGGGCTCGGCCTCGCGCCGCGGTTCGAGGGGCTGGACTTGCTCAAGGCGGCCTGCTACGGGTTCATCGCAATCGGAGCGCTGGCGCTGGTGAACTTCGCCTACGCGATGTTCATCTCCCCGGGGGAGCCCGAGTCGCACCTCCTCATCCACAACCTGCTGTCGCTGATCGGCTCCATCTGCCTCGTCATCGTCGGGATCGGCATGTACCGGGGCCGTAGCGAGCTGGTGCCGGACGCCACGTAGGAGCGTCGTACCGGGAGGCGCCTCGATGACCCTCATCCCGTCCGCTCGAGGCGCCCTCGATACCGCCGACCTCGGCTTCACGCTCATGCATGAGCACATCTTCCTGCTCTCGCATGACCTGTACGCGAGCTACCCGCAGCTCTTCGACCGCGACGCCGAGGTCGACCGCGCGGCCGCGGTCCTCAACGAGGCGTACGACCACGGCGTGCGCACCATCGTGGACCTCACGACGGTGGACCTCGGCCGCGACATCAGGCTCGTCGCCGAAGTCGCGGCGCGAACGCGGATGCAGATCGTCGTTGCGACGGGTGTGCACCTGAACCCGCCGGCGTACTTCCAGCGCCGCAACCCGGACCCCATCCTCGAGCTGTACCTGCGCGACCTCAACGAGGGGATCGCGAGTACGGAGGTCCGCGCGGGAGCGATCAAGATCGCGACCGAGGAGTTGACCGAGGCGAACGAGTTCCAGGTCCGCATCGCCGCCATGGCGCACCGCGCGACCGGGACGCCGCTGATGACGCACAGCAACCCGACCATCGGCTCGGGCGCCGACCAGCAGCGGGTCTTCGAGGAGGAAGGCGTCGACCTCGAACGCGTCGTGATCGGCCACTCGGGCGACACGACGGACGTCGACTACCTCTCGGGGCTGATGGAGCGTGGGAGCACCATCGGCATGGACCGCTTCGGCGCGCCGATCGGGGCGAGCACGGACGAGCGGATCGCCACCATCGCGGAGCTGTGCAGACGCGGATACGCCGACCGGATGGTGCTGTCACACGACACGGCGTGCCACTTCAACGGCGTCCTGCCGGAGGTCCTCGCGAGCCGCATGCCGGAGTGGCACTTCCTGCTCATCCCGGACCACGTGCTCCCGGAGCTCGAACGCCTCGGCGTCACCGGCGAGCAGATCGAGGCGATGATGGTGGGCAACCCGCGGCGCATGTTCGAGGCGCAGGGCGCGTACTAGCGGAAGCTGCCGCCCCGGTTCGGATCGAGGAGCTCCGACATGCCTCCGTGGGAACTACAGGCCCTTGAGTACATCGTCGGCGCCGTGTTGCTCGGGCTCGTGTTCATCGTGACCACGGAAGCCCCGTACTGTAAGGAGGACGACCCCTGGAACAACAGGATCGTCTTCCACGATCCACGCACAATCCACTCCCCCAGCCTCCTCAGCGACTGCGACTGAGCCCGAATCAAGAAGGCTCATCGACGCGCCCCCCAACATCCGCGCCCGGGGAACCCTACACGAGCGCGCGACGCTATCTCCCGTCTATACTTGTATCGCAAATGCGATTAGCTCTCGCGGCTCGCCGCCGGAGGTGCACCATGGCCCAGATCATCCGGGCGAACGAGATGGGCTTCTGCATGGGGGTCCGCCGCGCCGTCCAGATGATGGAGGACGAGGCGACTCCGGAGCGCCCGATCTCCAGCGCGGGCGAGATCGTCCACAACCCGCACGTCGTCGACCAGCTCGGGCGCGCGGGCGTCCGCCAGCTCCCCGGGCCCGACGACGTCGAGGGTGATTTCGGGGCCATCACGGCCAACCGGGTGGGCGCCGGCCGGGTGGCGATCACCGCACACGGCGTCGGCCAGCAGGTGCTCATCGACCTCGAGCATGCCGGCCTCGACATCGTGGACACGACGTGCCCGGTGGTGACGCGCGCGCAGCGCTACGCGCAGAAGTTCGTACGCGAGGGCTGGCACGTGCTGATCTTCGGCGACCCCGGCCACAAGGAGGTGCGCGGCATCACGGGCTGGGGCTTCGACGCGACCGGTCTTTCGAAGGTCTCCATCATCGAGCACGCGGACATCGAGCATCTCCGCGACGTCATCGAGACGTTCCCGGGCGGCTTCCCCAACAAGATCGGCGTGATGGCGCAGACCACGCACCGCATGGACGACTTCGCCGAATTCGTCAGCAGCCTGATGCTGCTCCAGCGCGAGGCGAACTTCGAGATGCACGTGGTGAACACGCTCTGCCACGCGACCACCGGCCAGCAGGGCGCGGCCGCCGAACTCGCCCACGAGGTCGACGTGATGGTCGTCGTCGGCGGCCGCAAGAGCGCCAACACCCGCCACCTCCGCGAGGTCTGCGAGAGCGAGGGCACCCGCACCTACCAGGTCGAGAGCGCGCACGAGCTCGAGTCCGGGTGGTTCGAGGGGGCAGGCCGCATCGGCCTGACCGCGGGCGCATCCACCCCCGACAGCTCGATCGACGAAGTCGAGGAGCGCCTCGCCGTGCTCACGGGGGCGAACTGACCGCCACCCCCCGCTGCGAGGTGCGCCCCATGCGCC
>VXTU01000086.1 GCA_009837285.1 Chloroflexota bacterium
GTCCCCCACCCTGACCGCAGCGGCCTGTTCTTCGAGCTCAACAGCGGCAAGCGCAGCGTCACGCTCAACCTCGCCACGGCGACGGGGCGACGCATCCTCCGGCGCCTCGCGGCCGACGCCGACCTCGTCATCGAGTCGTTCCGGCCGGGCACGCTCGAGCTGCTCGGCCTCGACGCCGAGCAGCTCGAGGCGATCAACCCGGCGGCCGCGCTGGTGCAGCTCAGCAACTACGGGCAGGACGGCCCCTACCGCGACTTCGAGATGGACGACCTCGCCGCCTACGCGATGGGCGGAGTGCTCGCCCTCACCGGCGGGGAGGGGCGCGAGCCGGCGCGGATCGGGCTCTACGCACCGCTCTTCCTCGCGGGCGGCGTGCTCGCCACGTACACCATCGGCGCGGTGTTCGGCTCGCGGCGCACCGGCCGCGGCGAGCGGGTCGACGCCTCCCTGTTCGAGATCCTCGCCAGCTCGATGGACCGGGGCGGGCCGAACCTGGTCGCGTACCAGTACTCCGGCAGCCTCATGACGACGCGGTCCGCGAGCCAGGTGCGTAACGCGATGCCGAACGGCGTCTTCCGGTGCACGGACGGCTATGTCTCCATCACCGGGCTGACGAACTTCTTCCCCCGCATGGCCCGCATGATCGACCGCCGCGACCTCGCGGAGGACGCGGCGTTCCTCGCGCGCATCGAAGATCCCGAGTTCCTGCCCGAGGTCGAGCCGCTGCTCACGGACTGGCTGAGTACCCGCACGAAGCGCGAGGCGATGGAGCGAGGCCAGGCCGAGGGCCTCCCCGTGAGCGCGCTCAACACCATGGAGGACGTCTTCAACGACCCGCACCTCCGCGAGCGCGCGTTCTTCGAGACGGTCGAGCAGCCCGCCGCGGGGGACGTCGTGATGCCCGGCCTGCCGCTGCGCATGTCCGACACACCGGGCGAGGTCCGACCCGCTCCGACGCTCGGCGAACACACCTCGGAGGTGCTGACCGAGGCACTCGGCTACTCGAGGCAGGACGTCACGGTGCTGCGTCAGCGGGGAGTCGTCTGATGACCGCGTTCGATCCCGGCGGCGACCCTCGCCCCCTCGCGGGCGTGCGCGTGCTCTCGCAGGCGATCGTCTGGGCGGGACCCACCGGCACGCTGATGCTCTCCGACCTCGGCGCCGAGGTCATCGAGGTCGAGTCGATCCAGCACTTCACGCCCACGCGCGGCAACGTCCGCCACGTCCCGGCGGCGCAGGCGGAGGGCCCGATGGGCGCGAGCTTCGCCAACCGCGACATCAGCGAGGGCTTCTGGAACCGCCGCAACTCCTTCAACTACGCCTCGCGCGGCCACAAGAGCATCACGCTCGACCTCCGCAGCGAGGCCGGCCGCGAGCTGTTCTTCGACCTCGCGCGCGTCTCCGACGCGTACATCGAGAACAACGCGGCGGGCGTCGTCGACCGGCTCTTCGGCGGCTGGGAGGCGCTGTCGCAGGTCAACCCGAGGCTCGTGATGGCCAGCTTCCCGGGCTTCGGGCTGAGCGGGCCGTACAGCCACTTCAAGGGCTACGGCGCCACGATGGAGGCCGTCGCGGGCCACACGATGCTCCGAGGCTATCGCGGCGAGCCGCCCTCGGAAGTCTCCGCCACGTTCCACGGCGACCCCAACGCGGGCGCTCATGCGGCGTTCGCGATCATCGCCGGGCTCATGGCGCGCGAGCGCACCGGGCGAGGCCAGCTCATCGAGATCTCACAGTCGGAGGCCGTTGCGCACCACGTCTCGTACGGGTTCATGGACTACTCCATGAACCGCCGCGTGCAAGAGGCGCAGGGCAACCGCGACCCCTCGATGTCGCCGTGCGGCGTCTTCCCCGCCGCGGGCGAGGACGCATGGATCGCCATCGCCGTCCCGGACGACGCGGCCTTCGCTGCGCTGGCGGCCGAGCTAGGCCTGCCCGGGCTCGCCGACGACCCGCGCTTCGCGACGGCCGTCGCGCGCAAGCGCAACGAGGACGCCCTCGAGGAGCTCGTTGCGGCCGCGACGGCGAATGCGCCGCCGGCCGAGTGGATGGAGCGGCTGCAGGCGGTCGGCGTGCCGGCGGCGGTCGTCTACCACCAGCCCGACATGTTCGACGACCCGCAGCTCCGGGCCCGCGAGTTCTTCGCCGAGATCGGCCACCCGACGATCGGCCCGTACCTCTACCCCGGCGCGATGGCGAAGTTCGCGCGTGGCCCCGCCGACCTCGAGACGCCCGCGCCGACGCTCGGCCAGCACAACGAGGAGATCCTGCAGGGCCTGCTCGGCGTCAGCGATGAGCGCTACCAGCAACTCATCGACGACGAAGTGATCGGCACGGTGTACCTCGAAGACGCGCGCTGAGGCTTTCTGTTCTGCCTGACCTGAAGTGCTCATCCCCTAGAGCTAAGCGCAGCGCCCGCGACGCCGTCGGGTCGCACACCCCTTAGAGTCCGAGCATGAGCTTCGGGAGCGCCCAGAGCGCCAGCGTGAGGAGCACTGGAGATGAATCGGACGAAGGTCGCGGTCGGAGGAGTACTGGCCATTCAGACTGCACTGCTGTTGCTCGTGGTGTTCCAGCTGGGCAGCGTTCTTGAGGTCCAGGTCAGCAATCCAGTCACGGAAGTCGAGGTCACCAACCCTGTCACCGAGGTGCGAGTGTCCGAGATCGAGCAAGTGGTCCAAGTCGCCGTCCCGACGGACGCGAGTCTGTACGGTTACTGCTCGCGCGACGGGAGCGGGTTCAGGCTGGCGATTATCGCAGTGACCGGTGGGCTTGAGCAGACCGTTGCCGAGGGGCGATATGCCCGAGGAGCGGCCGAGAGCATCGCGCGCTACGCCGCTGAGTATTACGGGCTCGCGGAGTTGGACTTCGGCGAATCCTCCTCGCACTGCTCACCCCTTGACGGATGGGGATAGGTCATCGGCGCAGGATCCCGATAGACAGCCAGTCTCAGCCCACGGCACGGTCTACCTCGAGGATGCTCGCTGACCTCGTTACGTCGAGTCGAGGGCGAGGCGCACAGCCCGCAACGTCCCGGCGCGTTATCATCGCCGACAACATGCTGACTGCGAGCACACCCCACGCACGCGCGCGCCGCGAGGCGGGCCCGGCGCGATGACCGTTACGCGCGACCAGGACGCCGCCTCGGCGACGGGCGCCGACGGCTACGACGCGCTGGTGGGTGCTCCGCCCCCTCCGCCGCGCAAGCGCCGGGGCATCTTCTTCGGCTGGTACATCGTCGCCGGCGGCTTTGTCCTCAACGCCATCCTCGGCGGGCTGATGTTCCACGCCTTCGGGCTGTACGTCGTCGAGTTCGTCGAGGAGTTCGGGTGGAGCCGCACGGCGCTCTCGATCGCCTTCTCCATCCAGATGGTGGAGGCCGGCCTGCTCGGCCCCATCCAGGGTTTCATCCTCGACAAGTTCGGGCCGCGACGCATCATGCTCGTCGGCATCACGATCTTCGGCATCGGCTTCTTCATGCTGAGCCAGATCAACACCCTCACCGAGTTCTACATCGCCTTCATCGTGATCGCGCTCGGCATGGGCGTGGGCTCGATGATGGGCGTCGCGGTTGCGGTCGTGAACTGGTTCAACCGCAAGCGCGCATTCGCGACGGCGCTCATGGCCATCGGCTTCGCGTTCGGTGGGTTCCTGCAGCCGGGCGTCGCGTGGTCGCTCGAGAACCTCGGCTGGCGGGAAACGTCGGTCATCTCGGGCCTGCTCGTGCTCGGCATCGGGCTGCCGCTCGCCATGCTGATGCGCCACCGCCCCGAACAGTACGGCTACGGCGTCGACGGCGACCCGCCGCGCCAGGGGCTCGGCGCCGGCGGCCCGATGGAGGACTTCGACCCCGACGAGGTCAACTTCACGTGGCAGGAGGCCATGCGCACGCGCGCGTTCTGGCTCATCTCGGTCGGCCACGCCCTCTCGCTGCTCGTCATCGGCGCCGTCATGGTGCACTTCGTCTCGTACGTCAACGACAGCCTCGGCTTCTCGCTGGGCCAGGCGGCGAACCTGCTGCTCGTGATCACCGTGTTCACGGTGATCGGGATGCTCCTCGGCGGCTACCTGGGCGACCGCATGCCGATGCGCCACATCCTCGCGGTGGCGATGATCGGTCACATGGTGTCGCTGCTGATACTCACGCTCTGGGCGACGCTGGAGGGCGCGATCACGTTCTCGATCATCCACGGACTCTCCTTCGGGGCCCGTGGTCCGCTGACGATGGCGATCCGTGCCGAGTACTTCGGTCGTGCCTCCTTCGGCACCGTGATGGGGTTCTCTTCATTGATCATCCTCGCGGGGATGGTGTTCGGCCCGATCGTGGCCGGGCAGAGCTACGACATCACCGGCTCGTACCAGATCGGCTTCATCGGTCTGGCCCTCGTCGGCGGGCTCGGCTCGCTCGCGTTCGTCTGGTCGACGCGCCCCGACCCGCCGCCCTCGTGGCTTGCGCGGCAGGCCGCGGGGCTCGTGCCGGGCTCGCCCGCTGCCGCCCCGTCGGCACCGACCCCCGCGATGGAGGCTCCCGCACCCGCACCGGTTCCCGAGCCCGCCCTCGCCGCTGCGCCGCCC
>VXTU01000122.1 GCA_009837285.1 Chloroflexota bacterium
CACGCCGTTTGCGCGAGTGGTACGAGGGATTGCTTCAAGGCCGACGGTTCTACGACTACGCTCGCCGACCGATCTAGGCGCGGCCCAACATGGCAGCGCTCGAGGAACCGCCAGAGCGTGTGCCCCGAGCCGCCGAGCGTCTCCGCCGTGCGCGCGTGGCCGCAGCGCTCGGACATGCGCGAGCAGGTAGTCGCCGATGACGTCGATCAACACGGGGTCGTGGGAGGCACTCGTCGGCGGCAATGGGTCTTCGATCGGTCGTACTGTCGAGCCGCCTCGCGGCGACCCCGTGCAGGGTCGGAGTGAGCCAGAGCTCGCCCGGCCGTTGCGATTCTGCTAATCTCACGCTGAGTGAGAATTGCAGACACGCTATCGCGATTGAGCGTTTCAAGGCTCCGAAAGGGGGATTCCGATGTCATCGATCACTTGGGAGGGCGACGAGCTGATACAGGCGGTGACATCGCGGCAAGCCAGGGCTAGGCTTGGGTTCCTCGGCACAGCGGAGGGCAGGCCTCTACCACTCGACCACCGTGGCCAGGTGTCCCTATGGCTTTGGAGCCCCCAACGTCCAAACCACCATTACTTAGCTGGAGATTGGGCGACTCGCATGCATGCCAAGCAGGAAGCTTCCCGCTCTCCAGTTGTCCAGTTCGCTCATATGCTCTGGCAGGAAACGCTCGTAATGCAAGATGATGGTCGCCCGGACTCCCGGAGGGTCGACTGGAAGGCCTTCCTCGTCCGCCTTCTGACCGCAGCATCTGTGTTGACGAGGGTATGGGACTTGCTGTCGGGTTGGTTCTCCGCCATTCGCCAAGAAGTTCCACTCCCCACATCCAGCGATGCTCGCCCGGCCTAAAGCGCCGAAGAACTCACGTGAACGAGGCGCGCGATGGATCATGCAGCCCGTTACCGCAGTACGCTGATCTGCGAGCTGTGCGCGGACAACAGGCCCGGCAGCGTGTGATCGCGGAAGCAGACTGTGTCGACGGTCAGCATCGAGACAATCTTGACCAGCCCACGCTGATGAGCGCCCCGCGAGGTGCTGGCACGCAGCGCGAGCGGGAGACGCCTGCGGCGAATAGCACGTGCCAAGGCATCTCTTTACTCGCTACGATGGCGATACCTCTTCCCCAAGGGCTCGGAGGTTTCTCTTGACCGTGGCGATAGACGTGTCTCGCAAGGCGCGCGGTGCCTACTACACACCACCGCAGATCGCCACGTTTTTGACCCGTTGGGCCATTGGCGACCGTCCAGGCACAGTTCTCGATCCTACCTGCGGTGATGGCGTTTTTCTCCAGTCCGCTGGCCGCGAGCTCCGCATGCTCGGGGTGGAGGATCCCGCCCTCCTCGGCATCGACATTGACGAAGAGGCGCTCCGGCAGACCGCTGACCGGCTCGGACCGGACAACCTATCCGCGACCCTCATCTGCTCCAGCGTCTTCGACGTTACTCCCGGAGCACTCTCGCCGGGAGGGCCCGAAGCGGATGCTGTCGTGGGGAATCCGCCCTTCATCCGCTATCACGGCCACGTTGGCGACACTCGAGCCGCAGCAAACAAGGCGGCCCTTGACCAGGGCGTCCAGTTGAGTGGATTGGCGTCCGCTTGGGCAGCCTGCCTCGTGCACGCCGCCAGCTTCCTCAAGCCCGGTGGCAGGCTGGCGATGGTCCTTCCAGCGGAGTTGCTGACCGTCAACTATGCCGCTCCTGTGAGGGACTGGCTAAAGCGTCACTTCGGCCGAGTCGGCATCGTGACCTTTCGCCACCTCCAATTCGACGCACTCGCGAACGTCGTACTGCTCCTCGCCGACGGCGAAGGGGGGACCGATGCCGTGCACATCGTCCAGGCGACAGACGCTTCCGATCTTGATCACATCGCTCCGTTTGTGAGCGGGCGGGACATCGCTCTCAACGGCGAGAAGTGGTCATCGCTTCTGCTGACAGATCGTCAGGCGACAGCCTACCGGCACGGAGTAGACGCCTTCGTGGGGCTGGAGGCTGAGTACGGGCGCATCGAACTGGGGACCGTCACTGGCGCGAACGAGTACTTCGTCATCGGTGAGGAAACACGCCGCGAGTTCGGTCTCACGGAGGACCAGCTCCTCAGGACGAGCCCGCCCGGGTCGAGGCACTTCGACAGCCTTGCCTTCACTGCAGCTGATTGGGAAAGGCTGCGCGAGGACGGGAACCCCGTGTGGTTGTTTCGTCCGGCACCGGAGGATCAGTCCGCCTCTGTCGAGGCATACAAGCGAGTTGGCGAGAGCCTGGACATTCCAGACCGCTACAAGTGCCGCATTCGACCTCAGTGGTGGCGTCCGCCCGGGAGCAAGCCGCCCGACTTCTTCTTCACCTACATGAGCCACCGGTTCCCGCGCCTCGTGACAAACGACGCCGGCGTTTCCTTCCTGAACTCAATGCACGGCCTGTATCTTGCCGCCGACGCACCCGGCTTCGTCCGCAGCGCCCTACCGCTCGCGATGCTCAATTCCCTCACCACGCTCGGAGCCGAACTCGGGGGCCGCTCCTACGGTGGTGGGGTCCTCAAGCTTGAGCCGCGTGAGGCCGCACTTCTCCCTGCGCCCCCGCTACCGGCTCTGGAGGTGTTCTGGAACGCAATCAAGAGCGAATGGATCCCTTTGAATTGCAGGTTGCATGCTGGAGACTGGAGCGCCGTCGTGGACCGCGTCGACCATGTGCTCCTGCACTCGACGATGAGCATGAGCGCCACGCGTGTACAGCTGTTGCGGCGCGCCTGGGACGCCACGCGGATTGGCCGCCTCGGAATGGCACGGGGGCGAGCGTGACGAACGATGCGGTCGACGCCCAGCGACTCGAGGACGAAGTAGGCCATCCGGGGCAGCGCTGGGACGACTTACTGTCGCGGGTTCGGGGCGACGCGACGCTCCAAACCTTCGGAACGATCGCCGACGAGTGGCTCGGTCTGATGTGGTGTCTCGATCGCTATCGATCGGCCGAAGTGGCCCCGCTCGGCATGGGCAACCCAGATGCGTCGGCTGCGAACAGGCTGAGCGGCATCTACCGCTACAAGGGGAATTGGTTTGCGACGATCCTGGCGGAGCTGTTGAAGAACGCCACGGGCCAGGAGATCAGACCACGGCAGGAGGTGCAGGGCTTCTCGCAGACCCACCAGATCGACATAGCGTGGCCAGCCCGCGAGGATGATCCGCTGGTCTGTGCCGAGGCAAAGGTGACGGGCGGTCCAGCCTATGGGGCAACGCGGGCACGTGGCGCCATGAGTGACTGGTCGAACAGGCGCAAGGAGCTCAAGTTCGCCGCGACAGACCTCAAGTTGGGCCGACGGAAGCACAACACGCAGATCGACTCGTGGGGCTTCTGGCGCCGCAGCGCTCCGCCCGCAACGTACATCCTGTGGGGTGCGCGACTTCGACCTGACGACCGGATCGAACGCGTGACTCGGCAGGTGGAGCGCGTGGTCGGAACCTATCTGGACGGCGGCGGCATCTTCGCCTGGAGAACATCAAGCGACGGGGCCGGCTACGATGCTGTCTCGCTACCGGCAGACGCTCAGTCACTGTCACTCGATGAGGCGCTGCGCGAAATCAAGACCCGTATCAACCGACAGGCTGCTCCGGGACAGCCACCGCCGCCACCTCAGGCCTGACCGGCAGTGCAGTCGCCGTTGTATCGCATCCTTAGCCCCATGATGGGCAGCCGAGCCTGAGCCGCAATCACCAGAACGGAGGTGCCCATGGATTTGCACCACATCACCGTCGCAGTACTCATCGTAGGACTGGTGTCTGAGGCTGTTGGTGGCTACTTCGACTTTCGCCTAAGGATTGTCCCCGGTCCGCGCGACCATCACGCTCCCGCGTTGGCAGTCTCCCGACTATCACCGAACAGCCTGTGGTGGTCTATCTGGATGAAATGGGTATCGGTTCCCGACACGGACGCGGCTGTCGAGACTGTGTGGCGGTTCACCGAATGGGCCGCGCCCATAGTGTTCGTCCGCAACATCATCCGTGTTGTGATTGGCGCGTTCTTCATCGTCAAGGTTGCATTGATCGGGTCGCCGTACTAGGTGCGACCCCGCCTACGGGAGCATGACTCCAGAATGGCGGTCGGGACATTCCGGCGGGTCGCAGGTGCCGTCGATTACCTGATATGAGCTGCCCACGAGCGTGTCGTCAACCGAAGCTTGGCCTATGCCCGCATCGCCTCTAGTGCCTACAGGTTGACCGCCCAGCGGAAAGTTCGCAGTACGGTACGTGTAGGTCCACCAGACTGGACAAAATCGCGAACCTTCACTCTGGCGCTTCAACTCCAGCTCTAGGTGGGCCACGTCCGGGCGGGGGAGCGTACTACGGGACGCTCGCGCCGCAGGAGGCGAACGTCCCCGGCGTCATCCCCAGCATGCCGGGCGGGTTTCAATCCTCGCCACTGTGAGGCTGGGGAGCGCCCCACCAGTGCGGTTGCTCCGCCAGTTGGCGGTCTTCGGCGAGGCGAGCGAACTCACGGTTCCCGTCACGCCCCGGTGCAGGGGCGTGGCGAAGGGGGCTGTCAACGGGCTGGGTGTCACGCCATTCGAATGCCCGTGGTTCACATTCCGGCAGCTTCGCTCGCACTCCTGGAGCAGCTGGTGCCCAGGCGGGACGGACGACGGTAGATGCTTGACGGGTTGTCCTAACAGAAACATTACGCGCCAAGGGGCTGTTCTCATGGTCCCCTCACAGCTCTACGGATTCAGCCCGCTATCGTTCCCCCGTGCGGGACCTGCGAGTCTCCGCCGACGCCGGCAAGTTGCGACCGACTTCACCTAACGGGAGCCCGTAGGTGGGTCGACGCATGACGTTGGGGGTTGCGGCCTCGCTAGTGCTGTCGTTCGCGTCGCGTCACTGTGGGACAAGCTCTTGGCCGGTCTGCGGACTCACTGATGCACACACATAGGGTTTCAGGACTGACGGCTTCGGACAAACTGAGCGGCTTTCTGGAGAGACGTTCCGGGTGGATACTGGTTGTAGTTCCACTAACAACTCTCTTGTTTCTCATACCTCTCTTGACCCTGGCACCGAACGAACAAGCTTCAACGGAGCCGGGCGGGCCCGTCTTCGCTCTCCGAGACCTGGTGGACAAGCGATTTCCCCCCGCCCTCTACGTCCCCCCCTACATGGTGGAGTCCGTTGATGGACCGGACGGCGACATTCTTACTCAAGCGGTCCTCTGGGAGCTGTACCAGAACGAGGAGGCTCTCCGCCGCGCAGATGAGCGGGGGGAACTACGCCCACCCGGGCTTGAACCGCAACCCTACTTGTACAAGGGGAACAATCCCTACACGCAGCTCCCCATTCACGGGATCTTTACGGTCGCCGACGCCGCCCAGGCGGTCCTAGCCGAGATGGGCACGGACCTGGAGCACGCCAGCGACGAGGAGGTCAAGCTTGCTCTCCACTACGCGCTCCTGGAAGGCTCCCCGACCTCCAGCCTGGCTGACTCCCTCTCGGAAAAGGCGTCCTTCACCCTTGAGGCATCAGAGGGGGTCGGACCGTACAGACGCTGGCGCTCTCCGGCGATCATCAGCCTCGTCATGGCCGAGAACGAGCGGCTCGGTGGAGGGTCGCTCACTCTCAATATCGGAGGGGATGAGACGACCGTCCAGAAGGAGCACTTTGGGCGAGCCGTTCAGAGCATCCTCAGGGGCGACGAGCGCAACTATCGGCTGTGGGGCGTTGCGATAGACCCCAACCTAGAGTCCCAAGATCAAGGGCGAACTGCCATCCCCTTCATCGCTGCAACCGTGGTGGCCGTGCTGGCAGTTGCAGGGATAAGCCTGCGCTCCTGGCGAGTGGTGCTCCTTACCGCACTCGGCCTGGCAATGATGCTTGTGTGGCTCAAGGGCATGTCAAACCTCGTGGGTCTCAAGGCCGGCCTCGTAGTCGAGCTCATCGTGCCCATCGCCATGATTTCCCTTGGAGTCGACTTCGCAATCCACGCCCTTCATCGCTACAGGGAAGAGAGAGTCAGGGGACTCGGGCCACGCATCGCCTTGCGAGTGGGACTCGGGGGAGTAATGGGCGCCCTGATCCTTGCCACGCTCACCGATGGCGTGGCCTTCCTTTCCAACACAGTCTCAGGCATAGAGTCGATAGTCGGGTTTGGAGTCGCCGCCGGGATAGCAGTCATCTCCTCCTTCATCATCATGGGGCTGTTCGTACCTCTCGCGCTCATGCGACTGGATGCGCGAAAGGAGAAGGGAATGGAGCACTCCGAACCAGCATCCCACGCAGGTCCCATGTCAACCGACGACCAACCCGGCAAGACTGCGATGGAGTGGGTTGTGGGGACGCTGGCTCGGCGCCGTCTGATACTGCTCCCTGCTGTGGCGGTGGTAACCTGCTTAGCCCTCGTCCTCGCCCTCAGGCTCGAGGCCCATCTGGACGTCAAGGACTTCTTCGACAACGACTCGGACTTCGTGGTTGGACTGGACAAGCTTGATCAGCATTCCGGCGCCATACAGGGCGAGCCCGCCAGCATTTACGTGGAGGGCGACCTGCCGTCCGGCGAGGCTCTTGGGGCGCTCCGACAGCTTTATGCCAGGCTGCAGGCCAACCCGTACATCGCCAAGGGTGTCGACGGAGAGCCCACTCTGTATAGCCAGACTCTCTTTGAGTTGATGGAGGGGATCGTCGGCAGCGAGTACGCCCGCTCCCAGGTGAAGCGTGTCACGGGGCAGGACGTCACTGACTCCGACGGCGACAAGATGCCGGACACCCCATCGCAGATCCGGGCTGCCCTCGACTACGTCGTGGAGCACGGCGTTCCAGTCGACGCGTCGACCTTCGTATTCACGCCCACTCAGGTGAGGGGGAGCCTTTTCCACGATCCCGCCGGGCGCTATCCCAGTGCTGTCCACATCCGGGTTGGCCTCCCCGGCACCAGAGAACAATCTGTCGTAGCGAAAGCGCGCCAGGCGATCGAGAATGACCTGGCGTTTCTTGACGACGTGCCTTCGATCTCCGCGGCCGGTCTCACCGGCTCGGCTCTCACCAGGGCTGCCTCTCTGGATGCGGCGGTGCGCTCCCTGCTCGTCTCCCTGCCGGTCGCAATCACGTCGTGTTTCCTCGTGGCCGCGGCGTTTATTCGCTCGCTGCGCTACGCCTTCGTGACGATCATTCCTATAGGCCTCGTGGTGGCCTGGCTCTACGCTCTCATGTACCTGCTTGGATTTGACCTGAACTTCGTAACGGCCACCATCGGCGCCATATCCGTTGGAGTTGGCATAGACTTCTCCATCCACTTCACTCAGCGATTCCGGGAAGAGGTGGCGCGCGGAGGGAACGGGCCGCACGCGATAGAGCTGACAGCCAGGAGCACGGGCATGGCCCTCCTGGCGTCGGCCTCTTCCAGCGTGTGCGGCTTCGCAATCATGGCGTTCGCGCCGATGCCGATGTTCTCCGCGTACGGCATTCTCACAGCGCTCATGATCGTGATGGCGACGGCCGCAGCGCTGCTGGTACTGCCATCTCTGCTCCTGCTGGTCACTCCTGACAGTCACCGGGCGACTACCTGAGCTTGGCCAGTCACCGGGCCGTTGCGACACGTGCAGCCCTTCCGAGAAGGGCCAGGCGGTCATGCTCTGTGTGGCTACGCCGATGAGAACGGCTACCTCGTCGTCGGGGAGTGCTGCTTCCCGCTGAGAGGTCCACTGGGTCCCGTCGGCGTTCGGCTCCACCGCCTCGGCGAGGCCGAGCTGCACCTCGGCGCCCACCAGCCAGGCGAGGCTCTCGTAGACGTTCCAGAGGCCGACGTAGTCGAACAGGCTGAACGCACTGAAGGGGTTGAACGCATCGTTCGCGGCGCCGGGGGCGGCGACGCGTAGCCAGCCGCCGCCCGCCGCCGCTGCGGTCGCCGTCGCGGTTGCAGTGGCGGTCGCTGTTGCGGTGGCCGTTGCAGTCGCGGTCACCGCTGTTGTCGGTGTGGCGGTTGCGGCCGTCGTCGCCGGTGTCGCCGCTCCGGTGGTCGAAGGCGCCGCGGGCTCCTACTCGTCGTCCTCGCAGGAGCCGACCAGCGGGGCGAGGGCGAGCAGCAGGGCGGAGCCGGCCGCGCCTTGCAGCACGCGGCGCCGGCTCCAGAGCGGTCGATCGGTCATTGTTGTCCCTTCCCTTTGCGGGTTTGATTCACTGCGATGGCGAGCCGGCGGCCTTGCCCAGCCGCCACTCGGATGCACGCCTGCGGTCGAGCCAGAACTGGTGGTAGCGGCCGCCCTCGTCGGCCATGAGCTCGTCGTGCGAGCCGCGCTGCTCGATCCGGCCTTCATCGACCACGAGGATCTGGTCGGCGGACTGGATGGTCGGGAGGCGGTGCGCCACCACGAGCACCGTCTTGTCGCGCACGAGCGCGGCGAGCGCCGTGCGGATGGCGCGGTCGTTGAGCGCGTCGAGTGAGGAAGTAGGTTCGTCCAGGAGGACGATCGGGGCGTCCTTGAGCAGCGCGCGGGCGATCGAGATGCGCTGGCGCTCGCCGCCGGACAGCGTCGCGCCCCCTTCGCCGACCATCGTCTCGTAGCCCGCTGGCAGCGCTTCGATGAACTCGTGGGCCTGGGCCGCGCGAGCGGCGGCCTCGATGTCCTCAGCGGCGGCCTCGGGTCGTCCGAACGCGATGTTCTCGCGGATCGTGGCGCGGAACAGGTAGACGTCCTGGAAGACCACGGTGACGCGCTCGAAGAGCTGCTCGGAGGTGAGCTCGCGCACATCGACACCGCCGATGCGCACGGCGCCCTCGCCGGGGTCCCAGAAACGCGAGACGAGGTTGAGGATCGTGCTCTTGCCGGCGCCGGACGGCCCGACGATGGCCGTGGTGGTGCCGGCGCGCGCGACGAATGAGACGTCATGCAGGACTGGCGCGGACTCGTACGCGAAGGTGACGTGGTCGAGCTGGACGTCGTGGCCTTCGGGCTCGCGGACGGCCGTCTCCGGAGCGTCCTGCTCCCGAAGGTCCATGATGCGGCCGATCCGTTCGAGCGCCGCATCGCCCAGCCGGAGCACCTCGAAGTGCGCGGCGAGCGCGACGATCGGGCCGTACACCCGCAGGATCAGCACGAGGAAGATCAGCACCGTGCCGGCGTCGATGGCGCCACCGAACCACCGGTACGCGGCGAACGCGATCACCACCGGCACACCGAGCTGGACGATACCGATCGTCATCACGCCCAGCGGCAGCAGTCGCAAGACGAGCTGGTTGTTGACCTGACGGATGGCCTGCACGGCCCGGCTGTACTGGCTGAGCTGATCGTCGGTCCGGTTGAAGGCGCGCGCGACCGTGATCCCCTGCACGTACTCGAGCATGCGGCCGCTCGAGTCGGCCATGCGGTCACCGCGGAGGAGCGCGAGCACCTTGAACTGGTTGTTGGCCCAGAAGAACAGCGGCCCGGCGACCACAAGGCTGAGCGCGACCGCCACCGCGAGCGGCGGATCGATGAAGGCGAGCGCGACCAGCACCAACACCGGGAGGCCGATCGCGCCGAACAGGGCCGGCAGCGCGTCCGAAACGTAGTTCGCCACGATCTCGAAGTCCGCCGAGAACGTCGCAGTGACGTCGCCGGTTGAGCGGGCGCGCAGCGTGCCGAGGGGGAGCCGTTGGATATGGTCGAGTGTTGCGGTACGGGCGTCGCCGTTCGCGAAGTATGTGTTGATCCACGCGATGCGGTTGCTCGCGTACCACGCGCCGAACTGCGCGCCGATAGCGACCACCGTGACGGCCGCGGCGATCCACGCATGGTCCGCGGTCAGCGTGTCTTGCCGGAGGTGGTCCACGACCCACACGAGCGAGACCACCGGGATCCCCGCGCACATCGCCTGCAGGAACCGCAGCGCAATCGCGGTCTTGAGCGTGCGGCTGCGCGAGCCCATGAGACGCCATGCGGTCGAGACCGCGCCAACGTAGTAGGGGTCTTCAGGGCCCCTCATTTGCCGCGTCACGAGGGCTGCCCCTCCGCGCCGACAGGCGCGTCGGACTGCCTGCCCCCGGTGAGCGCGATCTCGGATGCGGCGGAGAACGCCTCCCACATCCACGCGTAGAGGCCACCCTGCGCGATCAGGTCGTCGTGGCGTCCGCGCTCGACGATGCGACCCTCGTCGAGGACGAGGGTCTGGTCCGCCCCGGCAACGGTGGACAGGCGGTGCGCGATCACGATCACGGTGCGCCCCGTTGCCAGTCGATCGAGGGCGGCCTGGAGGGCGACCTCGTTCTCCGGGTCGGCGTAGGCGGTCGCCTCGTCCAGGATGACGATCGGCGCGTCCTTCAGGAGCGCTCGCGCGACTGCCAACCGCTGGCGCTCGCCGCCCGACAGCCGGGCGCCGCGCTCGCCCAGCCGCGTGTCGTACCCGTCTGGCAGCGAAGAGATGAACTCGTGCGCGTGTGCGGCCTGCGCCGCCTCGATGACTTCGTCGTCCGTCGCTTCCGGCCGGGCGATGCGCAAGTTCGCGGCCACGGAGTCGTCGAACAGGAACGTCTCCTGGAAGACGAATGCGATCTGGTCCATGAGCTGCGAGAGCGGCATCTCGCGGACATCGACACCACCGACCCGTATCGACCCGTCGTCCGCGTCCCAGAAGCGCGCAAGCAGCCGCGCCAGCGTCGACTTGCCGGCGCCCGAGGGGCCGATCAGGGCGGTCACCGTTCCGGGCTCGGCCTCGAATGAGACATCGTGGACGACGCGGCGAGGCTCTTCACCGTCGACCGGGTAGGCGAACCCGACACCATCAGCCTCGATACGCGCGTCGGCCAGCTCGACGGGCCGGGCGGCCTCGGGCAGCACCTCCGCCTGGTCGAGTTCCCGCACCAGGCGGGCGCCGAGCCCCAGGTAGGCGAGCTGCGTCATGACCATCAACACACGCAGCAGCGGCAGGGTGAATCCGAGCCCCACGATGAAGAAGAACAACAGCGTCGACGTATCGACGTGCCCTGTGTGCCACAGGAGGAGCCCGAGCGGCACGATAGTCAGCACCGGCGAACTCACGAGCACGAAGAACGCCGTAAACAAGGGCAGGAACTCGCGTCCCCACTGCGCCTCGTAGCGCGCCGCGTCGTCGATGGCGGCCTTCGTCTCGCCGAAGACGCGGCCCGTGCCGTTGAAGGTGCGCACCACCGGCATGGCCCGCACGAACTCGACGATCGAGGCGTTCATGCGCCCCATCGCCTGCGTGTACAGGCCGAGCTTGCCGCTGCCGCGCCTCACGCCGATCGCCATCATCGGCAGCGCGACGACGACCACCGCAAGGCTCACCAACGCCATCCGCCAGTCCACGATCGCGAGCCAGGCGACCATGAACACCAGCGCCGTCAGTGCCGACACGATGTCCGGGACCGCGTGCGCGAGGAACAGCTCGAGCCGCTCGATGTCGTCGCTCAGGGTTCGCTGGACCTCACCGGAGCGCCGGTTCGTGAGAAAGCCGAGTGGCACCTGGCCGAGCCGTCTGCCAATGCGCAGGCGCAGCTGCTCCAGAGTGGCGAAGGCCGCTCGGTGGCCGGTCCATTCGGCGGCTGCCGTCAGTGCGTACTGCACGATCACGAACGCGGCGGCGAGGGCTGCGTAGCCGTACATCGCTTCGCGCGTGGACTGCCCCGCCACGATCTCGTCGACGGCGCGGTAGATCACCCAGAACGGCCCGAGCAGCGCCAGCGAGGACAAGGCTGCGAGCACGGCAGCTGCGATGAACGCGATGCGTCCGTATCGCGCGAACGGGAGCAGGAGCCGGAAGCCCGTCCAGATGTTGATCTCGTCCGGACCGGCGTCCTCGCCGGGTGTGGCACTGGCAGCCGCCTGACTTGTCATCAGGATTCGCCCTCACGCATCCCTTGTCGGCGAAAATTCCGGACGACGGCTTTGAGGTCGCTCGGAGGCACGTCCTGGAGGGTGCCCGGCAGCACAGAGCGCCCACCTCGCGCGACCTGGCGAACGTCCCGTCGCATCCGCCTGTTCCGCGCGCAACGTGTTGCGGCGTCAGAGCGGCTTATTGATATATAGTCTCACTAGGATCGGGTCAAGTTTCGCGCCCCAGGCGCGGCCGAACCGTCGGACGGAGAAGCAGCCGTCTACTAGAGCGGGACGCTGACACGACGCGGCCTCTCGGCACGCGCTTGCTCGACGGCCCGACTCTGTACGTCGAAGTCGAGGGGTGGGGGCGTCTTCAGCAAGCCCACTGCTACAGGCCGAAGAAGCACCTCGAAGTGACGCTGGTTACGTCAAGTCCCCCACGCCAGTCTGGACTGGCGTGGGGCAGCTCGCTCAGGAGCCGGGGCCGTCGTAGCCCTCGACGACCACCACGCTCGAGCGCATGCACCGGGACCGCAGGTCGTTGAGCGACGTGTACTCGGTTGAACGGACGAACGCCTGCGCTCGCTCGAAGCTATCGAACTCCATGACGACGATACGGTTCGGCGCCCAGTCACCCTCGATCACCTCGGCTGTTCCGCCACGCATCAGGAACCTGCCCCCGTGCGCCTGCACGGCGTCCACGATCTTCGGGGCGAATTCAGCGAACACCTCCCGGTCGAAGACCTCGGTGTCGATCATCATGTAGCCCTTCACGTGTGGAACCCCTCTCAATAGCGCCTGCACGAACTCCGTGCAGTATTCCACACGTGTTCGGGCGCGTGAGCCATCACTGGCGACAGCCCTCAATCCTCCGCCGCGACGATGTGGCCGACGTCTCGTGCCGACGCACGTCCCGGCCGAATCAGGCCTCGGGGAAGCCCTCGGGCACCAGCGTGTTCATCGGGGTCAGGCGCACCCGTCCCAACGGCAGGCCCGAGGCTCAAACGATCGCCGTCGACGGCCGGAGCCACTGCTATGAGGGCCGACGACTCGCCAGCGCCTCCCGGTTGAACACCCCGCTGGCTACTCGGGCACGTCCGGTTGGTCGTCGTAGTACCGGGACATGAAGAGCAGCCCGTCATAGCGCACGGCCCACGTATGGGCGTACAGGAGCTCCGAGGTCCTGGCGTTGGGGAAGATGCTGCTTACCCAGATCCCGTCCTCGGTGGCTGCTGCAAGCTCCTCGCCGACGTTCCGGTCACGGCGCGCACGACTGATCTCCGTCAAGTCCGTGCCCAGGAGCTGAGGGGTCAGGTGCGCGACCAGCAGGATGTTGTTCTCGTCGGCCAGGGTCAGGCCCCACTGGCCGACCACGCCCTCCTCGCTGCTGTAATGCGCGATGGTGGCTTCGAGGCCGTTGGTCTTGTAGTACTCGATGGCCTGCTCCACGTAGGCGACCGTCTCGCGCGCGGGGTCGTCAACCCGCACGTAGTACCCGGACGCGAAGATCATGCCGTCGCGGCGCACCGCGTACCCAACCTTGGGCACTTCTTTCAGGGTGACCGGGTGCGGCCACAGGTATTCCACCCAGACGCCTTCCTCGGTGGCCTCAGCCAACGCCTCGCCCAGCCGGTAGCCGTCGGATCCGACCACGTCCTTGATGTCCACCCCGATGAGGTGCGGCAACAGCGGGTGGACGTGATAGATGTCGTCCGCGTCGGTGGCGAAGAGGTACCACTCCCCTTCGAAGCTGGCGACGCTGTTGTAGAACTGGAGGAAGGACTCCAGGCCGTCGCGCTCGTAGCGCTCCACGGCCCTGTTCACGTACTCGATCGTGTATTCCCTCGGGTCGGCGTTTCGCCAGGCCGGGGTCTCTGTCTCGGGCCCGCCCACGTAGTAGCCGGATGCGAAGATCAGCCCATCGTGACGAATGGCCCAGGTGACCTTTCGCTGCTCCACCCGGGACACGGGGTGCGGCCACAGATACTTCACCCAGATGCCCTCGTCGGTGGCCAGGGCAATCTCCTCACCCAGCTCCTGACCGTCGGAGCCGACGACGTCCTTGATGTCGGTGCCGATCAGGTGCGGGAAGATCGGGTGCGCCAGTGTGTGCGTTGGCTCTCTCGGTGGGAGGACCCGGGTTACTGGCCTCCCTTGTCATAGCGTCAACGCTCGTGCAGTCCGTCTTGACGCTCCGTCTCGCCTCGCTACGCCGGATATTCACCCAGACGGTGAGTGGGATCGTCATCATGCTGGTGGCAGTGTCGGCCATGACCTTCATCATCAGCAGGGCGGTGACCCCGCCCGAGGGCGAATCCACGATGCTGTTCCTCGCGCCGGGGATTGCCGCCCTGGGCGCCGGGGTCCTGATATCGCTCCAGGACCGTCCGCTCTGGCGCATGTGGATCCTGACCGTCACGGTCGCCGTCGGCTTGGTGGTCGCGGCGCCCCTGGGCTCGTACGACGCCGACGCCGTCGCAGCGGCCCCGTGGGTCAGCCTCCCCGACTTCCAGTGGCCGGCGTCGGCCCTGGTCTTCAACGCAGACTTCTGGGCACTGCTCCCGGTCTTCGTGTTCGTGAACCTGACCGCCTTCATGAAGGCCGTGGGAGACCTGTCGGTGATTTACCGCGCCTCCTACCGCAACCAGGCCGCCGTCGACTTCCGCGCCGTGCAAGGAGGCTTGAACGTCTACGGGTTGGGCACGCTGGTGTCCGGTCTCGCGGGCACTCTGCCGGTAGCTGCGCCATGGTCGGCCACCGTGGTCTACATGGGCTTCACCGGCGTCGCGGCCAGGAGTGTGGGGATATACCTCGGGTCGATGACGATAGCTATCGCCTTCTGCTCCAAGTTGCTGGCCGTACTGGTGGCGATTCCCAGCCCGGTGGTGAGTGCGGCGTACATGATCATATTCGGCATGCTGTTCATCGAGGGTGCCAAAACAGTCTTCACGGCTCAGGTGGACCAGAGAAAGGCGACCATTACAGGAGTATCGGTCGTCCTGGGATTGTCCGCGGCGTCCTTCGGTTCGTTCTTCGAGGGTGTCGCCGGGCACCTCGCGGGCAACACCATCGTCGTCGGAGGGATGGCTGCCATCGTCATGACCATGTGGACAGAGGCATCGAGCTTCCGCGCCAGGAAACTCCGGATCGACCTCTCGCACGATTCCCTGCCTGCCGTCGATGACTTCCTCTCGCTGTTCGCGGACGCGCACAGCTGGACGGAGGAAGGGGCGAACCGGCTGCGCCTCGTCGGGGAAGAGGTCATGTTGAGCCTCATCGATGAGGAGGCGGGCAGCGGCCCGGACGCGCAGAAGCGTCAGCTGGTCGCCTCGATCCGGCCCGAGAGCGGCTCTGCCGAGCTTGAAATAGTCGTTGCGTCGGACGATGCGATCGAGGGGAATATCGAGAATCACATGGCGTATCTCGGGCAAGAACAGGAGCTCGAAGACGAAGAGCTATTGTCTGTCCGGATCCTGCGCCACTACGCGTCCTCGATACACCACCGCAAGTACTACGGGATAGACATCGTCAGTTGCCGCGTCGACAAGTAGGCGTGATCCGGGCGGCGACGCGGCGTGCCGCACCGGGCCTGGACAAGCCGGTGTGGAGCCGTGGCTTTGGGGCGGGCGGATTCCCGTCCACCCTCTGCCACTCGCCGCGAGCGACGATCGCCGACGCTAGCGTCGACGCTCATGCGGGCCGACTCAGGCGTCTGGAAAGCCTTCGAGCACCAGCGTGTTCGAGGTCATGCACCGCGCGCGCTGGTCATCGAGCGCATGGTGCTCGTGGGAGTGCGCGAACCCCTTGGCCGCTTCAAAGCTGTCAAACTCCATGATGACGAGGCGATCGGGGCGCCAGTTACCGGCGGTGACCTCGATCGCCCCGCCCCGCGCCACGAACCGGCCGCCGTGCGCTTCCATCGCGTCGGCGATCTTCGGTGCAAGCTCCGCGAACACCTCCCGGTCGAAGATATTCGCGTCGATGATGAAATAGCCCTTCATCCTGGTGTGCCTCCTGCTCACTCCTCTGCGCGAACTCCGCGCAGTCATCTGCTGATATCGCGCTGCGCGATCGTTAGCGCGAGCCCTCGATCTCCACCGCCACGATATCAATGCCGTAGTACTTGCGGTGACGCACCGACGAGGCATAGTGGCGCAGCAGGCGGAACGAGATGTCACCCACCTCGGGCGCCTCGGCCTGCTCGCTCATGTAGGCGATCCGGTCCTCGATGTTCTCCTCGGAGAACAGGGCCAGGAACTCGAGCTCGACCGTGCCCGCCCCGGGGCGCGCGATGAGGACGAGGCGCGGCGGCCTGTCGCCCTCGTAGTCGTCGCGCAGCTCGAGCATGGTCGAGACTGTCTCCTCGCCGGCCGCGCAGAGCCGGTCGGTGGAGGCCTGGTTCCAGCCCATCCCCTCTCCGAGCTCGCGCAGGAACGCCTCGACGCCCGGGAAGGCAGCGAGGTCCAGCTCGGTCTCCAGCCGCCTGCGGCGCGCGCCGCTGATCTCGAGGACGATGGTCATCACGACCGCGGCGAGCACGCCGACCACCACGCTGTTGCCCAGCGCCACGCCCCACGGCCCGCCGATCACCGCCGCGAGCACGTTCTGACTCTGCAGGCCGATCGCGATGGAGAGCGAGATGCCGACGATGAACGCGCGCTGCTGGTTGAGTCCGTCGCGGAATACCGTGCGCATCCCTTCGACGAAGAGCATGCCCATGACCATCATCAGCACGGCACCGGTCACGGGACTGGGTATCGTGAGCAGCAGCCCCACCACCTTGGGGAGCAGGGCCAGCGCGACCAGAATCACCCCCATGGCTATCCCGACCCGGCGGGCAGCCACCCCGGTGAACCCGATCAGCGCGATGCCGGACGGCAGGTAGATCATCGTCGGCGGCGTCCCCGCGATGCCGGACAGAAGGATCGCGACACCGCCGGCATTCATCGTCGCCTGCACGCCGCGAAAGTCGATGGTGCGCGGGCTGCGCCGCGAGGCCTGCTGGATGACGGCCCCCTCGTTGCTGGTCTTGACGGCAACCACCGCGCTCAGGACGCAGAACACGAGCAGGAGCGCCCAGAAGTCCTGGTCCCACACCGAAGCCATGCCGGGCCATCCCGAGAAGTCCGGGAGCGCGAACCACGCGGCGTCGAGCGCCGGCTGAGGGTCGTACACCCGGAGCAGGGCGGCGAGGACGCACGCCACCACGATGGCGATTGGCATGGCCCAGAGGCGAAACAGCCCCGAACCACGCAGCATCAGCAACGCCAGGGCGGCCAGCGCCGTCGCCCCCACCGCCACCCCCGCAGCTGGGTCGACGCCCTCCGGGACATCGTCGAGGCGAGCCATCCCGATGGGCATGATGGTGACGGGAATCACCATGAATGCGACGCCCGTGACCACGGGTGTGATCAGTCGCCGCAACTGCGCGAGCCAGGCCGCTACCGCGAACTGCACGAGCGAGGACGCGACCACCAGGCTGGACATCAGCGCCAGCCCGCCCTCGTTCACCGCCAGCACGCAGATCGCCAGGTACGCCGCGCTCGGACCCATCAGGAGGATGTAGCCGGGCCCCAGCCGTCCGAGCTTGGTCGCCTGGAGCGCCACGGCGAGGCCTGCGAGGGCGAGGGCCGCGAAGACCGCCCATTCGAGATAGCTGCCATCGTCGTTGAATGCGACGGCGAAGGTGGTGGTGATCGTGATGGTGTTCGACACGACCAGGACCGCGCCCTGAAACGCCGTAATCAGGGTGAGCGAGTTCGGCGCGCGCTCTTCGGGCTCGTATCGGATGTGCTCGTTCGCGAGCATCGTCGACCTCGACAGCGTCTTCCGGCGGGGGAGCGCGGGGCGTTGCTGCGCGGATGCCAGGCGCCGCACCCGGTACGCGCGGGCCGCACCATATCACGGGCGTAGAGCGTCTCGTCCGGTGCCCGGGACGTGGGAGATCCGTCGCGCGTGCGTCGCGCCAGAGCCCGCACGCGCGCCCCCTGTGGGCGGGCCGACCTGTCGCCATATCGTGCCGTGCGGCATGCTGTCTGGAGTGCGGCCCATGTGACGTGGGCGCCACCGGGAGGCGAGATGACCACGGCGAGCCAGGAGGCGGGGCAAGAGGAGCGTCGCGAGGGGGCCCCCCTGGACACGCTGTCCCTGGACGAGCGGCTGTACCGCATGCGCCACTCCGCCGCGCACGTCCTGGCCGAGGCCGTCCTCGAGATGTTCCCCGAGGCCAAGTACGCCTTCGGCCCGCCCATCGAGAACGGCTTCTACTACGACTTCGACCTGCCGCGCCCGCTCACGCCCGAGGACCTCACGCGTATCGAGCGCCGCATGCGCGGCACCGTCCACCGCGACGTGCCGATCGAGGGCCGCTGGATCCCGAAGGACGAGGCGCGCGCGATCTTCGCCGACCAGCCCTACAAGCTGGAGATGATCGAAGAGATCGAGGACGACGTGGTCGGCTTCTTCAGCCACGCCGAGTTCGACGACCTCTGCGAGGGCGGGCACGCCGAGCGGACCGGGGAGATCGGCGCGTTCGCGCTCACCCACTCAGCCGGTGCGTACTGGCGCGGCGACGAACGCCGTCCGATGCTCCAGCGCATCTACGGCGCGCTCTTCCCGACGCAGGAGGAGCTGGACGCCTGGCTCAAGGCGCGCGAGGAGGCTGAGCGGCGCGACCACCGCCGCCTGGGCCGCGAGCTGGAGCTGTTCACGTCCAGCGACCTCGTGGGGCAGGGCCTGCCCACGCTTCTGCCGAAGGGCGCGACCGTCCGGCGGCTGCTGGAAGACTGGGTGGTCACCCTCGAACGACGGGCGGGCTACCAGCACGTCTACTCGCCTGTGCTCGGCAAGGTCGACCTCTACAAGCGCTCGGGCCACTGGGAGCACTACCAGGAGGACATGTTCCCGCCGATGCAGCTGGAGCACGACGAGATGGTGCTGCGGCCGATGAACTGCCCGCACCACATCCTCGCCTACGAGACGCAGCTCCACTCCTACCGCGATCTGCCGCTGCGCATCGCCGAGTTCGGCACGATGTACCGCTTCGAGCGCTCCGGCGTGGTCGGCGGGCTGAGCCGCGTCCGCGCGATGTCGCTCAACGACGCGCACATCTTCTGCACGCCGGACCAGATTAAGTCCGAGTTCGCCGGCGTGATGCGCCTCGTCGAGGAGGTCTACGCCGTCCTCGGCATCACCCAGTACTCGTACCGCCTCTCGCTGCGCGACCCTGCGGACACGGAGAAGTACGTCGACAACGATGCGATGTGGGAGCTCGGACAGCGCGTGCTCCGCGAGGCGATGGACGAGCTCGAACTCGACTACGTCACCGCCGAGGGCGAGGCCGCGTTCTATGGCCCGAAGCTGGACATCCAGATCCGCGACATGCTCGGCCGCGAGGAGACGATGTCGACCATCCAGGTCGACTTCCACCTGCCGGAGCAGTTCGAGCTGCGCTACATCGGCGAGGACGGCGCGGAGCACCGCCCGGTGATCGTGCATCGCGGGGTGCTCGGCACGGCCGAGCGGATGATGGCGTACCTCATCGAGCTCTACGCCGGGGCGTTCCCCGTCTGGCTCGCGCCGGTGCAGGCGACCGTCATCCCGATCGCCGACCGCCACCTCGACTACGCGAACGAGGTGCGCGACGCGCTGCTGGCGCGCGACCTCCGCGTCGAGGTCGACTCAGGCGGCGACCGCATGGGCGCGAAGATCCGCAAGGCGCAGCTCCAGAAGGTCCCGTACATGCTCGTCGTCGGCGACCGCGAGGCGGAGGCGAACACCGTCTCGCTCCGCCACCGCGCCCTCGGCGACCTCGGCGCGACGCCCCTCGCCGAGGCGGTCGTGCGCATCGCCGGGGAGCGCGACGCGAAGTCGCTCGACCCGGACCCTGAGACGGAGTAACAGCGGCGATCTTGCCGCCTCGCGCGGGTCATGACAGGCTAGCCCGCGGTCAGATCCGACGAGTGCAGAGGTTTCGAGGCCCGCCGATGCCCAAGCGCGTGCTCCTGGCGAACCGCGGCGAGATCGCGCTGCGCGTGCAGCGCACATGCCGCGAGCTCGGCATCGAGACCGTCGCCGTCTACTCGGAGCCCGACCGCAACGCGTTGCACGTCCGCCAGGCCGACGCGGCAGTGGCCATCGGGCCCGGCCCGGCGACCGAGTCCTACCTCGTCATCGACAACATCATCGAGGCCGCGAAGCGCACGGGCGCCGACGCGGTACACCCCGGCTACGGCTTCCTCTCCGAGAACGCCGCCTTCGCCGAGGCCTGCGACGCCAACGGCATCACCTTCATCGGCCCACCCGCATCGGCGATGCAGGCCATGGGCGACAAGGTCGCCGCGCGGCGGCTGATGGCCGACGCCGGCGTCCCCATCATCCCCGGCGCGAACGACGTCGACCCCTCCGACCTCTCGGCCGCACACGCCGAGGCGGACCGCATCGGCTTCCCGCTGATGGTGAAGGCCGCGGGCGGCGGCGGCGGACGCGGCATCCGCGTCGTCGAGACGCCGGACGGGCTCGACGGGGCCATGCAGCTCTCCAGCTCCGAGGCGGCCGCGGCGTTCGGCAACGCGACCGTGTTCCTCGAGCGCTACGTCTCACCCGCACGGCACATCGAGGTGCAGGTGATGGCCGACGCCCATGGCAACGCGCGCGCCTTTGGCGAGCGCGAGTGCTCCGTCCAGCGCCGCCACCAGAAGCTGCTCGAGGAGGCGCCCTCGGTCGCCGTCGACCCCGAGCTGCGCGCGCGGCTGTGCGACGCCGCAACGGCCGCGGCGCTGAGCTGCGGCTACCGCAACGCCGGCACCGTCGAGTTCCTGCTCGACGACCGCACGGGCGAGTTCTTCTTCCTTGAGATGAACGCCCGACTCCAGGTGGAGCACCCGATCACGGAGCTGGTCTACGGCGTCGACCTCGTCGCGCTGCAGCTCGCCGTCGCGGACGGTGAGGAGCTTGAGCCGGGTCCCGCCGGCCCGCCCGAGCCGAATGGCTGGTCCATCGAGTGCCGGATCAACGCCGAGGATCCGCACGCCAACTTCGCCCCCTCGTTCGGCCTCGTCGAGCACGTCGACATGCCGCAGGGGCCGGGCGTGCGCTTCGACTCGATGCTCTACGCGGGGCTCGACGTGCCCGTGTTCTACGACTCGCTGCTCGGCAAGCTCATCGTGTGGGCCGAGGACCGCCCGGCGGCCATCGCCCGCATGCGGCGCGCGCTGCAGGACCTCGTGGTCGCCGGCATCGACACGAACAGCGCCTTCCACCTCGCATTGCTCGATAACCCCGACTTCGTCGCCGGCAACGTCGACACCGGCTGGCTCGAGCGCGACTTCACGATGCCACCGCCCGCGGACGACGGCCGCGACGTGACGGCGCTGATCGCCGCCGCGCTCGCCGCCGAGATGGGCGGGCGCGCCGACGGCGCGGCCCCGGCGGCCGGGCCCTCGGCGGCTGACCTGTGGGCGCGCGTCGCGCGCGCCGACGCCATGAACACCCGGGTCCAGCACACCGGAGAGCGCGGATGGCGAAGCGGCATCGGTTCGTAGTCGGCGAAGACGAGCGCTCCGTCGAGGTCGACCAGACCCCCGACGGCGTGACCGTGACCCTCGACGAGGGTGACGCGGTCGACATCGACGTCCTCGAAGTCCAGGTTCCCGGGACCGTTTCGTTCTTCGTCGGCGGCCGGCAGCAGCGCGCGTACGTCGCGCGTCGCGCCGGCGGCTACGAGGTCACGATCGGCGAGCGGCGCTTCGTCGTCGAGACGGCCAGCGGTGGCCGCCGGCGAGGCGCTGTCGGGGGCGCCGAGGACGTGCCGGGCCAGATCACGGCGCCGCTCGCCGGCGTCGTGGTGGAGATCCGCGTCTCCGTTGGGGACGACCTCGAGGCCGGGACGACCGTGCTCGTCCTCGAGGCGATGAAGATGCAGAACGAGGTCCAGATCCCGCACGACGGCACGATCACCGCCATCCACGCCGAGGCGGGCCAGAACGTCGACAAGGGCGTGTTGCTCGTCGAGTACGACACGGACAGCGAGGAGTAGCGGGCCGCACAGCGCCCGCCCGCGGCGCGTTGTGAGCGCGGATCACGCGGTGCTACAATCGGTTTCCGGCAGCGCGGACGCGCTGACCCGGTGACGACGAGGAGCGACCGATCGCCAAGGAACTGCGCACCAACGAGCAGATACTCGTGCCGCGAGTTCGCGTCGTCCAGGACAACGAGCAACTGGGTATCATGGATACGCACGAGGCGCAGCGCCTCGCCGATGAGGCCGGATTCGACCTCGTCGAGGTTGCTCCCGGGGCCGATCCACCGGTCGTGCGGATCATGGACTACGGCAAATACCGCTACGAGCAGTCGAAGCGGGAACGTGAGTCGCGCAAGAGTTCGCGGCACTCGTCGTTGCGCGAGGTGCGGATGCGCGTCAAGATCGATGAGCACGACATCGCGTTCAAGGCGCGGACGGCGCGCAAGCTGCTGGGCGAGGGCGACAAGGTCAAGATCTCCGTCATGTTCCGTGCACGCGAGATCACCCACCCCGAGGTCGGCCGCGAGCTTCTCGACCGCTTCTACGAGCGCATCAGCGATGTCGCGAACGTCGAACGGCCGCCGCACATGGAAGGGCGCACCCTGTCGATGGTGGTGATGCCCGACCCGAAGGCGGCGCAGCGCGAGCAGGAAGCCGCGCCCGCGTAGGGAGACCCTGACTGTGCCGAAGATGAAGACCCACAAGGGGACGGCGAAGCGCGTCAAGATCTCCGGCAAGGGGAAGCTGCAGATGCGCGCGCATCACCTCAACAACAAGCGCATGAAGAAGCGCCGCACCAAGCTCGCCGCCCTGCGCGACATGCACGAGGTGCACCCCTCGCAGCGCAAGCGCATCCGCCGCCTGCTGGCCGTCTAGCACCCGCCACACCGAAGGACCTAGCCGATGCCTCGCACCCGCAACCGCGTCCAGACACGCAACCGGCACAAGAAGATCATCGCGCGCGCCAGCGGGCACCGCGGCAAGCGCCACAAGAACTTCAAGGTCGCCAACGAGTCCGTTATGCACGCTATGCGCTATGCCACCGAGCATCGGCGCGACCGCAAGGGTGACTTCCGCAGGCTCTGGATCGTGCGCATCAACGCCGCCGCGCGGCTGCACGGCACCACCTACTCAAGGATGGTGAACGGCCTCAAGCGCGCCGGCGTCGAGGTGGACCGCAAGATGCTCGCCGACCTCGCCGTGCGCGAGCCGGAGGCCTTCGGCGCCCTCGCCGAGCAGTCCAAAGCGGCCCTGGCCGCCTGACGCTCTCACCCCGGCCTGCTCCGGCCACACAGGGCCCTCCGCCCCCCGCCGCCCATGAGGGAAGGGGCGAGGGCCGGCGCCAGATGCACGACCAGACCGCCACGTGGGCGGGTGCCCGCGAGGTGAGCGGCCGGCCGGTGGCGCCGGGCGCGAGCTGAGCGCGCGACCCCATGCTCTTCGACCTCATCGTCACGGCTCTTGGTCTGGTGGTCCTGCTGGGCGGCGCCTCCATCTTCGTGCGCTCGGCGTCGACGCTTGCCGTGTGGCTGGGACTCTCACCGGTGATCGTGGGCGCGACGGTGGTTGCGTTTGGCACCTCCGCGCCGGAGTTCCTGGTCGCCCTCCGCGCCTCGGTTTCCGACTCCGGGGGGCTCGCCGTGGGGGCCGTGCTGGGCTCCAACGTTACGAATGTGTGCATCGTGCTGGGCTTCGCGGCGTTCCTGCGCCCGCTGAGGTACGACCTCTCGCTCCTTCGGTGGGAGGTCCCGGTGCTCGTGGTGGGGACCGCGGGGTTCATCGTGCTCGGGAGCACGGGGACCATCGGCCACGTCGGCGGCGCCGTGATGTTCCTCGGGCTGCTCGCGTTCATTGGATTCTCGCTGCGCGTGCGACCGCAGATCGCGGCCCCTGGACGGCAGACCGAGCCAGAGGCGGACGGCGGCTGGCACCCCGCGGCCTGGGCGGGCGCGCAACTCACGCTGCTCGGGATCGGCGTGTTCGCGCTCGCGGTCGGCGCCTACCTCGCCGTGCTGGGCGCGACGCGCGTCGCCGAGGGCATCGGGATGAGCGAGCTCGCCATCGGAGCCACCGTGGTCGCAATCGGCACGAGCCTCCCGGAGGTCGCGACGAGCACCGTCGCGGCCATCCGCGGCGAGTACCAGATCGCGCTCGCGAATGTGGTCGGGTCGAACATCTTCAACCTGCTCGGCGTAATCGGACTGGCCGGTACGATCGGATCCCTGCCCGTCGAGGCGAGCCTCTACCGCTTTGAGATCCCCGCCCTCGCCGCCTCGACGGCCGCCCTGCTGCTGCTGGCATGGCCCCGCGGCCGGATCGGGTGGTTCGAGGGCGCCCTGCTCATCCTCGCGTACACCGCGTTCGTCGCGGTCGTGCTGGTGCGCGGCGGGATCTGATCCGCTCGTCTGAGCCCTCGCCCGCCGGACCCTCACCCCCCGCCCTCTCCCGCATAGCGGGAGGGGGGCCAGATGGAAGAGGGAGCCGGAGGGTGACCGCGCCGAAGCCTACTCGAAGCGGCGCGCGTCCTCGGCGGCGTAGCCGGCGACGGCGAGGTCGGCCTGCCCGGCCGCCTCGATGCGCTCAACCACGTCGGCGAGCTGGTCCCCCGGGATGGCGCACGTCATCTCCGAGTTGGGCATGGCGGTGCGCACGCGGCTGAGCTGGCAGCCGACGCTGGCAGCGGCGACGCCCTGCTCCTTCGCCATCGCGATGATGTGGCACTGCGGCTTGCCCTGCATGCTCAGCTCGGGCAGGCCGTCGGACAGCACCATCAGTTGGCGGCCGGTCACGCGCAGCAGCACCACATCCGGGTCGATCGGCGTCTCGGCCAGCGGGCCGTACGTCACGGCGCCCGGCTGCTCGGTCACGACGGGGATCTGGGGAACCACCTCTAGCGTCACCCAGCCCGACTCGAGCAGCGCCGCCACGTCCGAGTTGCCCGCGACGTCGTCCAGGGTCTTGAAGCCGTGCGTCATGCTCCCGACGCTGCAGTTGGCGTGGTCCTCGGCAATGGTCGAGAACGTGCGGTCGGCCGACTTCATCCAGAACACGCAGCCCGCCGGCACGCGGCCCGTGCGGCCGTCCGGCATCGCCTCGGGCATCGGGTCGTCGAACGCCTCGACGCCGTCGGGGCGCTCGGGCGAGAAGCTGATCGCGATCGGTGCGATGTCCGTCCCGACGCCCGCCATCAGCCGCTGCGACAGCGCCTGCCAGTCTTGAGTCGTGGCCATGTGGCCGTCCCTTCTACGATGCGCCGCCGGTCGACGGCGGCGTTGATACTGAGCCTCGATACTGTCCCGACTATAGCCGCGCACGCGCTACGCGCCGTCGCGAGCTTCCGAGGCGACCCGGGTCAGGCGCGGACCTCGGCCCCGAGCTCCCTCGCGAGTCGGTTCACGATGCGGCCCTGCTCGCGGTTCGCGTCCTCGGTGGTCAGCGTGCGGTCGAGCGCCTGGTAGCGGATTGCGAACGCGATCGACTTCTTGCCCTCGGGCAGCTGGTCGCCTCGGTACACGTCGAACACCCGCGCCCCGGCGACAAGCCGCGACTGCTCGATGCGCGTCTGGAGGTCACCAGCCGCGACATCCTCGTCGACGACGAGCGCGAGGTCCTGCTCGACCGCCGGGAAGCGCGGCACGGGCTGCGCGCCACTGCGCGCCGGCATCGCCGCGAGCAGCGCGGCCAGGTCGAACTCGAACAGCGCGACAGGCTGCTCCACCCCGAACGCCTCGAGGGTGTCCGGGTGGATCTCGCCGACCACGCCGACGGCTGCGCCACCGACGCTCAGGCGAGCGCAGCGTCCGGCCTGCATGCCGTGCTCGTCGTGCGTCGTGTACTCAAACTCGAGCGCGAGGCGCTCGCCCAGCTCGTCCACCACGCCCTTCGCGTCGAAGAAGTCGAGGGGGCGGTCGAGTGGGGTGCCCCAGCGGTCGCGGTCGCCGCCGCAGAGCGCGCCGGTCACCACCTCGCGCTCCGCGGGGAGCGGGCCGCCGGCGTCGCGGCGAGGCGTGTAGACGCGCCCCGCCTCGAAGATCGCGATCTCGTCCGCGCCTGCGCGGAGGTTGCGGTCGACGGTCTCGAGCAACGAGTAGCGCAGCGAGGTGCGCAGCACCTCGTGGTCCGAGGACAGCGTGTTGCGCAGCCGCAGCGGCGGGTTCGCGTCGAGGTCGCCCGAGGGCTGTACGCGGCGCAGGGTCTCGTCGGTGGTGAGCGAGTAGCTGATCGTTTCCTGCAGCCCGGCGGCGGCGAGGGCGCGGCGCACGCGCTCGCGCAGGTCGTGCTCGGGCGCAGGCTCATGCACCGGGACGCGGCCGCGCACCGTCGTGGCCGGCAGCCGGTCGTAGCCGGCGATGCGCACGACCTCCTCGGCGACGTCGTCCGGGATGGCGATGTCGGTGCGCCACCAGGGCGCGGTGACCTCGAAGTCGTCACCCGCGCGCGCCACCTCGAAGCCGAGCGTGGCGAGGGCAGACTCGACCTCGCCATCGGGGACGTGGAAACCGAGCACGGTGTCGAGCCGGCCACGCGTGAGCGTGACGGTCGATGCAACTTGCGGCCGCGGGTAGACGTCGACGACCCCGCGGCGCGCCGTGCCGCCGCAGACCTCGACGAGGAGCTGCGTCGCGCGGCGCGAGGCGACGGCGGCCAGCTCGGGCGCGAGCCCGCGCTCGAAGCGCGAGGACGCCTCGCTGCGCAGCCGGAGCCGCGTCGAGGTGCGGCGGATGCTCGCCGGGTCGAACTGCGCGGCCTCCAGCA
>VXTU01000153.1 GCA_009837285.1 Chloroflexota bacterium
ACCACGTCGCCGCGCAGGCGGCGGACGAGGCCCCCGGGGGCGGGGTCCTGCGGGGCGGTGTCCGGGTAGACCACCAGCATTTAGGCGGCCGCCTCCTCGGGGTTCGCGAAGTCGTTGGGCAGCGGGCCGTTGACGGACACGATGCCGACGGCGTTCGAGAGGTCGTCGATGAGCGGCTGCAGGGCCGCGCGATCCCCGGCCTCGCGGGGCTCGGCCGTCACGATGAGCGGGCCGTTGAAGCCGGGGCCGAAGCCCTCCGCGAGCAGGTCGTAGGCGCGTCGCGTCGTGGTCTCCTCGGGGAAGTTGCCATCGTCGGCGAATCCGAGTTGCAGCGACATCGCGGGAGACGCCATCGCCAGCAGCAGCGCCGCTCCCACGAACAGCGCGACCCATGGGCGTCGCTGCACCATGCGGCTCCAGCGCCACGAGAAGGTCTGCTCCATCGGCTTGCGGGGCCGCCTCGGCACGATCCCGCGCAGGGGTCGCACCACGAACCCGGCGAGGAGCACAACGATGGCGAGCGGTGCGCCGAGCATGAGCGGGCGGAAGCCGAGCCCCACGCCGAGCAGCGCCACGGCCACCAGACCCGCCGCGATGAGCCCGCGCCAGCGGGTGACCTCGATGCGGTCGCGGACGAAGGCGATCAGCGCGGGGAGCAGCGTGACCGACGCGATCATCGTGGACGCCACCGTGAGCGCCGCAGCGACCGCGAGCCCCGTGATGAACGGCAGGCCCATCAGGAGCATGCCGAGGAGCGAGATCACCACCGTCAGGCCGGCGAAGATCACCGCCCGTCCGGCGGTATCCATGGCGAGGAAGACCGAGGGCTCGACCTCGCCGTCCTCGGCGAGGCCGTCCCGGTAGCGGGTGACGATGAACAGCGCGTAGTCGATGCCGACGCCGATCCCGATCATCGCCCCGATCGTCGTCGCGAACTCGGGGATCGACATCACGTTGGACAGCACCACGGCAAGCGCAAGGCCGAGACCGACGCCGGCTACCGCCACGGCGAGCGGGAGCCCCATCGCCATCACGGATCCGAACGCGAAGATCAAGACCACCACCGCAAACGCGAGGCCGATAAACTCCGACTGCGGCGGCTCGAACTCGCTCAGCGCCTCACCACCGATCTCGATGGTCAGACCGGGGACCTCGGGCGCGAGGTCCGCGAACTCGCCCCCGAGCACGGATGTTTCGTTGAAGTCGAGCTCCTGCGCGAGGTCGATGCGGGCGAACGCGACCTGGCCGTCGGCACTGACCTGCGGCCGGCCGGGCATGTGGGGCAGCTGTCGAGTGCGCTGCGCGGCGGTCTCCGGAACCGGAGCCATCGCCCGGTACGGGCTGGTGACGGTCACGCCCTCGTACGCGTCGACCTGCTCGAACATCGCCTCCATGGCTGCGCGCACGTCCGGATCGTCGATGCCGGCCTCGTACCGGAAGACGATGGAGCCGCTGAAGCCGCCGCCGAGTCCCCCGAAGTGCTCCTCGAGCACCTCGAACCCGCGGCGGCTGTCTGAGTCGGGCGCCTCGAGCTGCGCGTAGAACGAGGGCCCCACCGCACCGGCCGCCGCGAGCGCGGCGACCACGACCGCGATCCACGCGGCGACGGTTTTGCGGGGATTGCGGAAGCACCACCGGGCGATTCGAACGAGCATCGTGGCCCTCTCTGCGTGCGCGCGTGACGGCGCGAACGGTCCGCGTCGCTGCTGTACGCCGGTGGGAGAGGCGCCACTCGAAGCTACCAGCGTGGCACGCAAGGGCCAATCAGCGTCTGCGCGCCGTACGCTGAGGAGTCCCGGGGACGCGGAGTACCCTTCCCCGCGTGTAGCTCATCGAGGGGAGGAGACGCGCATGAGCCAGGGAAAGATATTCAGCTGGGCCGACGTCCAACCATGGCCTTCCGACTATCCGGGGATCGGCATGAAGGTGGTGGACGGCCGCAACATGCAACTCGTGTGGGCCGAATTCCAGCCCGGCGCGACGTACGACCTCCACTCCCACGAGCGCGAGCAGTTCAGCTTTATGTTGAGCGGCCGAATGCGTCTCACCGTCGGGGATGAGGTCGCCGAAATCGGTCCCGGAGACATGTGGCACGCCCCGAGCAACGTGGTCCACGGAGGCGAAGTCCTGGGCGATGAGCCAGTGGTCTTCGTCGATGTGTACTCCCCGCCCGCCGAGGAGTTCCAGGCGGACGGCGGCTAGCCGAACGGCAGGGCCCGTACGTTGACACCCGGCCCCGCCCTCGCTACCAAGAGCGCACGATCACGAGCACAACCGGGAGGAAGCAGCGATGGCTGACGAGTGGCAGGCGGCATGGCAGGGAACCGTGGACGCCGTGGGCGGTGATTTCTCGGGCGGCGTGCAGAGCACGGCCGTCGATCAGATCGAGTTGGGCGCGGTGCGCAAGTTCCTCGAGCCGCTCGAGCTCGACTGTCCGCTGCACTACGACGCCGAGACGGCGAAGCAGCAGGGGTACCGCAACGTGCTGGCGCCCGTTGCCGGCATCTCGTCGACCTGGCTGGACGCCGGGCTGTGGCGGCCCGGGATGGGCAGCCGCTACCCACAGGCGCACCCGCACATCGACATCCCGCGCGCACGCGAGGAGTCGATGCCGGAGCCGCCGATGCCGGACACGACCGCTGCGTTCGCCACCGACATCGAGATCGAGTACTTCGAACCGGCCGTCGTCGGTGACCGGCTGACGGTGCGCGGCCGCACGCTCATCTCCTGCCTGCCGCGCGAGACGCGCGTCGGGCGCGGCGCGTTCATGGTCTGGGAGCGCGAGGTCGTCAACCAGGACGGCGTGCGCGTCGCCCTGCTGCGCAACGGCGGCTACTCCTACGTCGCGAACGAGGGCCCCGCGGACGCACCTGCCTCGAGCGCCAACGGCGAGGCGAGCGCCGACGAGGAGCCCGGCGAGGACCTCCTCGAGATCCGCAACGTCGATCCGGGCGACCCGCCGGGCGTCGACTGGTCGCTGCAGCGCTACTGGGAGGACGTGAACGAGGGCGACGCGATCCCACCGGTCACGATCAACCTCACCATCGCCCGCCTCGTCGTCGAGGCCGGCGCGAACCGCGACTTCAACCAGATCCACCACAACACGCCCGTGTCGGTCGCGACGGGCGCGCCGGACATGTACGCCAACAACGGCTTCATCCAGTCGTGGTGGGAGCGCGCGGTGCGCGAGTACATCGGCCTCGGCGGGCGCTTCAAGAAGACCGGCCCGTTCCGCATGCGCATCTTCAACACTGTCGGCGAGGCCGCGGTGACCTCGGGCACGGTGAAGCGCAAGTGGGTCGAGGACGGTGAGCACCTGGTCGAGATCGAGGTGCAGACCGAGATCTCGAGGGGCACCTCGGTCGGCCCCGGGCCCGTGGTTGTGAGCCTGCCGACGCGCGGCTAGACGACGCCGCTGGTGGGTGCGCGCGCTTTGTGCGCGCCACCCACCGAGCGTCTATGCTGGTGCCGTGAACGATCTGCAGATCGACGAACAGCCCCAGCTCGACCGGCCCATCCTCCTCGCGGCATGGTCGGGGTGGAACGATGCGGGCGAGTCCGCAACGGGCGCGCTGCGCTTTATGTTGCGTCGTTGGCGCTCGAAGGCCATCGCGCACATCGATCCCGAGACGTTCTACGACTTCACGCAGGCCCGCCCTCGCGTCCGCCTCGAAGAGGGCGAGCGCGTCCTCGACTGGCCGCAGAACGAGTTCTCGCCGCACCAGCGAGCCGGCTCGGACCCCGACATCGTGGTGATGCTCGGCATCGAGCCGCACCTGGCCTGGAACACCTACAGCGACGCGATCGTGGAGTTCTGCAAGACCTTCGAGATCGGCCATGTCATCACCCTCGGCGCCCTGCTCGCCGAAGCGAGCCACGCCCGCCCGATCGCCGTCAGCGGGTCGTCCGAGGACCCGGACTTCCGGATGCTCCTCGGCCTCCCCGAGCCCCGGCCCGGCGGCTACGAGGGCCCGACGGGCATCGTCGGCGTCATCAACAACCGCCTGCGCGACGAGGGCCTCAAGACCGCGTCGATGTGGGCGAACGTGCCGCATTACGTCAACGCCTCGCCTAACCCCAAGGGCGCGCTCGCGCTGCTCGAGCAGCTCAACGAGTCGCTGAGCCTCGACCTCAGCCTCCACGACCTCGAGGTGTTCGCGGCTCGGTTCGACGCCCAGGTAGGCGCCGAGATCGCGAAGAACCCCGAGATGGTGGACTACGCCCGCCGCATCGAGGAGCAACTCGACGCCGAGGAAGAGGCCGGAGGCGAGCCTGAGGGCGAGCTACCGGACGCCCAGGACATGGTCGACGAGCTCGAACGCTTCCTCCGTCAGCAGCGCGACTCGGACTGAGTCTCTCTGACCCGCAGCCATATTGTGCTATTCTTCACGAACAGCCCGTGGTAGGGACGCCTCGGTGCAGGCTGTTCGGGAGGCGGAGCGACGGTGACAACTTCTGCCGAAACTCTCGACAGCCGCGTCGCGCGGATCGAGTCAACCCTCGAACACACCGCAACCAAGGCCGACCTCGCGCAAGTGGAGACGCGACTGACTTCCGACCTTGCTCAGGTGGAGACGAGACTGACGCAGGCGATCTCGGAGTTGGAGCGACGGCTGATCTACTGGGCCGTGGGCACGGCGATCGCGGTCATTGGAGGCGTCTCCGCGGCTGTCCGGCTCTTCGGTTAGGCCCGGCCCTCTTTCTATCGACGGAGGTCCCGCTCTACCCCTTTGGCGGATCTGGCCGCTTGTGAAGGGCGGTGCTATCCTCCCTCGCAACAGCAGCGCTCTTTAAGCCGGTCCTGCGAGGCCGGGAAGGACGCAGCCCATGACGCAAGGACTCGTACCGACGTACTTTGCGCCTGATGGCGTCGACGCCGATCCCCTCCCCTCCGGCGGGAGGTTTTTTTTGCCCATGACCACACTCGCCCCGACGCACTGCGAGGGGGCCCGGCCGTGATGGAGCACTCCGCCGGCGACGCCGTCGGCACCGCACCCGGCCCCGTCCTCGACGCGGCGGGCATCCGCCGCACCATGCAGCGCCTCGCGCACGAGATCGTCGAGCGCAACGGCGGCGTCGAGCACCTGGTGCTCGTCGGCGTGCAGCGCCGCGGCGTCACCATCGCCGAACGCCTCGCCGGGTTCATCGAGGAGTTCGAGGGCGCAAGCGTCCCGACCGGGCGGCTCGACGTGACCCTGCACCGCGACGACCTCGCATCGCGCGGCCTGCGCAGCTCCCCGCAACCCAGCGACCTCCCCGACATCGAGGACCAACACCTGGTGCTCGTCGACGACGTGCTCTTCACGGGCCGCACCGTGCGGGCCGCGCTCGACTCGCTCAACGACTTCGGCCGGCCGCACCTCGTGCGGCTCGCGGTCCTCATCGACCGCGGGCACCGCGAGCTGCCGATCCGCGCCGACATCGTCGGCAAGAACATCCCGACGATGCGCACCGACCAGGTGCAGGTGCTCCTCGAGGAGGACGACGGCCGCGACGCCGTCGTCGTCATCCCGGGAGGTGATCGCTCATGACCACCGAGACCACCGGTACGAGGCAGACCGGCGTGAGCGACGCACCCGAGCCTGTTGCCGCCCCCGAGTCCCCGCAGGGCACGTCCGCATCGTGGGAACACGACCATGTGCTGGACCTCGACGACTTCACCACCGAGGAGATCCTGACGGTCCTCGACCTCACCGACCGCATGCAGGAGGTGCTGGAGCGCCGCATCGCCCGTGTCCCCGCGCTGCGCGGCCACACGGTCGTCAACCTCTTCTACGAGCCCTCGACGCGCACACGCGCCTCGTTCGAGCTGGCCGGGAAGGTGCTGGGCGCCGACGTGATCAGCCTCAGCGTGGCCACGTCGGCGGTGCAGAAGGGCGAGTCGCTGATCGACACCGTGCGCACGCTGCGCGCCATGGGCGCCGACAGCATCGTCATCCGCCACGCATCGTCCGGCGCGCCCTACCTGGCCGCGAGGCACACAAACGCCTCGATCGTCAACGCCGGCGACGGGGCGCACGCGCACCCGACGCAGGCGCTGCTCGACCTCTACACGATGCGCTCGCACTTCGGCGACCTGACCGGGAAGCGCGTCGCGATGATCGGCGACATCTCGCACTCGCGCGTCGCGCGCTCCGACCTGTGGGGCCTCACGGCCCTCGGCGCCGACGTGGTGGTGTGCGGCCCACCGACGCTGCTGCCGATCGGGCTCGACGCGAGCCAGCGCCCCGAGCACGCGCAGCAGGCGCTCCCGCCCGTGCAGATCGAGACCGACATCGACCGCGCCATCGAGGGCGCGCATGTCGTGATGGCGCTGCGGCTGCAGAGCGAGCGTCAGCAAGGCGGCCTGCTGCCCTCGCTGCACGAGTACGCGTTGCATTACCAGGTGACGGCGGAACGCCTCGCGCGCGCCCAACCCGACCACCTGCTCATGCACCCCGGCCCGAAGAACGAGGGCATCGAGATCGCCCGCGACGTCGCCGCGGGACAGCACTCCATCATCGAGCAACAGGTCACCAACGGCGTCGCCGTGCGCATGGCGCTGCTCTCGCTGCTAGCGCTGGGCGCCGACGGCACCGGAGCCGCGACCGGCGAAGGAGGTGCAGCGTGACCACTCTCGCGATCCACAACGGGCGAGTGATCGACCCCGCGCTCGGCCGCGACGGCGTCGCCGACGTGGTCATCGTCGACGGACGCGTGGCGCGCGTCGGGCCCGGCGAGGGCGACGCGGTCGTCGAGGCGGACCGCATCGACGCGACCGGACTGGTCGTCGCGCCGGGGTTCGTCGACCTCCATGTGCATCTGCGCGAGCCTGGGTTCGAGTACAAGGAGACGATCGCGACGGGCACCGCGGCGGCGGCGCGCGGCGGCTTCACCACCGTCTGCGCGATGCCCAACACCGACCCGCCCCTCGACCGCCGCTCAGCCGTCGAGTCCGTGCTGCGCGAGGCCGAGAGCTCCGGGCGCGTGCGTGTGCTGCCCCTCGGCTGCGTCACGAGCGGCCGCGCGGGCGCGGAGCTGGCCCCGGCCGGCGAGCTCGCGCAGGCGGGCGTCGTCGGGCTCACCGACGACGGCGACGCCGTCGCGGACGCCCGGCTCATGCGCCACGCATTGGAGTACGCGACGCGCTTCGGGCTGCCGATCGCCCAGCACTGCGAGGATCCCGCGCTGGTCTTCGAGGGCCACATGCACGAGGGGTGGGTCGCGGCCCGCCTCGGGCTGCGCGGCCGCCCGTCCAGCGCCGAGGAGACGCTCGTCGCGCGTGACATCGCACTCGCCGAGCTGGCGAACGCGCACCTGCACATCCAGCACGTCTCGACGGCAGGCTCGGTCGCGCTCATCCGCGCGGCTCGCGAGCGCGGCACACACGTCACCGCCGAGGTCACCCCACACCACCTCACGCTCACGCACGAGGAGGTCGCGTTCGGACCCGGGACGAGGGGCGCGTCGAACGGCAATGGCTCGACCTACCGCGAGATCGCGTACCACACCAGCGCGAAGGTGAACCCGCCGCTGCGCGAGCAACACGACGTCGACGCGTGCATCGAGGCGCTGCGCGACGGCGTGATCGACGCCATCGCGACCGACCACGCGCCGCACGCCGTGTCGGACAAGGAGATCGAGTTCGACCTCGCGGACGCCGGCATCAGCGGCCTCGAGACCGCGTTCGGCGCATCGATGAGCCTGGTCCACGAGGGCCTCATCTCGCTGCCGATGCTGATCGAGCGCCTCACCTCGGGTCCGGTCGGCGCGTGGCACCTGGACCAGCGGCCGGGGCTGGAGGGCCTCGGCGCGCTCTCGCCGGGCGCGCTCGGCGACGTGGTGCTCCTCGACCCGGACGCCGAGTGGGTGGTGGACCCCGAGGAGTTCGCGTCGATGGGCAAGAACACGCCACTGGCCGGGCGCACCTTGCGCGGGCAGGTCGTGGCGACGGTGTGCGAGGGGCGCGTCGTGCATGCGATGGCGGGTCTGGCCATATGAGCGCGTCCCGGCCCGCGCGACTGGTGCTGGCCGACGGCCGCGTCTTCGAGGGCGAGAGCCACGGCGCCGCCGTGCGCGCGACCGGCGAGGTGGTGTTCAACACCTCGATGACCGGCTACCAGGAGGCCCTCACGGACCCCTCGTACGGCGGTCAGATCCTGACCATGACCTACCCCATCCAGGGCAACTACGGCGTCAACGAGACCGACGACGAGAGCACCCGCATCCAGGTGCGCGGCTTCGTCGTGCGTGAGCTGACCGACCTGCCCTCGCGCTGGCGCAGCATGCAGACACTCGGCGAGTACCTGAAGGCTGCGGGCGTCCCCTGCATCGCGGGCATCGACACGCGCGCGCTCACGCGCCACCTGCGCTCGCACGGCGTGGTGATGGGCACTATCACCAGTGACGAGACGGCGTCGGAGGCACTCGCGCGGCTCCGCAGCGAGCCTGCCTACGGCACCGAGGACTATGTCGCCGAGGTCTCGACCGATGCGGTTTACACGTTCAACCACGACGCCTCGGCGTTCCTGCCGGAGGATGCGCCTCACATCGTGGTGCTCGACCTGGGCGTGAAGCGCAACATCATGCGGCACCTGCGCCTCCGCGGCTGCCGCGTCACCGCCGTGCCGCACGACACGGGCGCCGAGGACATCCTGTCGCTGGGCCCCGACGGCGTACTGCTCTCGCCCGGGCCGGGCGATCCGATGCTCCTCGACCACGTCGTGCAGTCGGCGCGCGGGCTGGCGGGGCGGACGCCGCTCATGGGGATCTGCCTCGGCCATCAGGTGCTGGGTCGGCTGTTCGGGGCGGAGACGTTTAAGCTCAAGTTCGGGCACCGCGGCGCCAACCACCCGGTACGCGACGAATTGACCGGGCGCGTTTACATTACGTCACAGAACCACGGGTACGCGGTCGACCCGGACGGGCTCGACACAGCGGTGGAGGTCTCACAGGTGCACCTCAACGATGGCACCGTCGAGGGTATGCAGCACCGTGAGCTACCATTGTTCACCATCCAGTATCACTCCGAGGCCTCTCCGGGCCCGCACGACACGGAGTTCCTGTTCGACCGGTTCCTCGAAAGCGTGCGCAACAAGGATGCAAGCTCATGACCCCAGCCGTGCGCCGCGCGACTTCCAAAGACGCCGGCCAGATCGCAGAGATCATCTCCGAAGTGCTGCGCGAGGGCGTCCCGGTCGCCCTCGACGGCCCCATGACCCCGGACGAGGTGGTCGCCTGGCAGGAGCGCATGGGCGACCGTGGCGCGATCTTCGCCGTCGACGATGACAGCCGCGTGCTCGCCTTCGCGATCATCGACCCACTCGACGACCCCGACCACTGCATCTATGGCGCCTGGGTGCGCCGCGACGAACGCCGCAAGGGCTACGCGACGATGCTGGCAGAGAGCGCTCTGGCTTTCGCGCGCGACATCGGCTACCACCAGATCCGCGGGCAGTTGCCCGAAGGTAACGAACCCGCACTGTCCTACCTCTCGGCCATCGGCGGGATGGTCCCGTTCACGAACCCCGGCACGCTCTTCGAGTTGCCGTCGGAGCAGGAGTGACCAGTGACTACTGACGCGAGTGAGACCGCCCCGGCAGACGCAACCAGGGAGTACGCGCAGCGGCGTGAGGCCGACTGGGCCAGCTTCACCTCCGGCACCGGCTCCCCCGGCGACTACTGGGAGGCCTGGGGCGAGGAGTCCTACGGCTGGCGACCCGAAATCAGCTTCTTCCAGCCGGTGGGCCTGGACTACGCCGAGCTTATCGAGCAGATCGAGCCGCTCCGTGCCGCCCTCGACGGGCTGCCGGGCGTGGACCTGCCGCCGCCCGAGTTCCTGCACATGAAGTTCCTGCAGCTCGGCTTCCTGCGGGCTGTCGACATCTACTGGTCGCAGGTCGAGACGTTCTACGTGAACGCCGCCCCGCGCGTGCACCGCGTGGAGCCATTCTCGCTGCACGTCGCCGGCGTGTCCGCGCGCGAACAGGCGGTCTACCTCGGCGTCGACGATGGCTACATATTGCGCGAGGTGCGACGCCAGATCGGCATCGGCGTTCCCAAGGCCCAGCAGGTGTTCAAGGAGAAGGGCATCAAGACTGGCCCCGAGGACGACTTCGTGCCCGACATCCCCATCGCCTACCTCGTCGACGGCGGCGACCGCGCGGCCATCATCGACGCGGTCATGCCGTACCTCCACGCGGACTTCGGCAGCTACCCCGTCAGTCACATCAAGATGGGGCGCATCGCGCCAGACCCCGAGGTGCACTACCCGAACATCGACGTCGTGGCGGAGATCAACCTGCTCGGCAAGGACTACCGAAAGGGCTATCACAACTGAGCCAGGCCGCCCCAGAGCGTCCAGCCCCCACAGTGACGCCCGACATCATGCCCGCGAGTGGAGACGACTCGCGCGGGGAGCGCCCGCGCAAGGTCCTCATCATCGGCAGCGGCCCGATCGTCATCGGCCAGGCCGCCGAGTTCGACTACGCCGGCACCCAGGCCTGTAAGGCGATGCGCGAGGAGGGCATCTACTCGATCCTCGTCAACTCCAACCCGGCCACGATCATGACCGACGAGGACATCGCCGACGTCGTCTACATCGAGCCCCTGACCGTCGACGTCCTCGAACGCATCATCGCGACCGAACGCCCGGACAGCCTGCTGCCGACGCTCGGCGGCCAGACTGGGCTGAACCTCGCCGTCGACCTCGCCGAGGCCGGCATCCTCGAACGCTACAACGTGCGGCTGCTCGGCACACCGCTGGAGTCGATCCGGCTCGCCGAGGACCGCGCGGAGTTCAGGGCCCTGCTCGACGAGATAGGCGAACCCTCGCCGCAGTCCGAGATCGTCGAGGACTGGGACCAGGCGGTCGCCGCGCGCGACCGCATCGGCCTGCCGCTCGTGGTGCGGCCCGCGTACACCCTCGGCGGCACCGGGGGCGGCATCGCCTTCACCGAGGAGGAGTACGAGCGGATCGTGCGCGGCGGCCTCGCCGCCTCACCCATCACGCAGGTTCTGGTCGAGCGCTGCCTGCTCGGCTGGAAGGAGCTCGAGTACGAGGTGATGCGCGACGGCGCGGACACCTGCGTGACGATCTGCAACATGGAGAACCTCGACCCGATGGGCGTCCACACCGGCGACTCGATCGTCGTGGCGCCCTCGCAGACGCTCTCCGATCGCGACTACCAGATGCTGCGCACGAGCGCGCTGAAGATCATCCGCGCGCTCGGCATCGAGGGCGGGTGCAACGTGCAGTTCGCGCTCGCCCCACGCCCAGATATCACGGCCTGGCCGGGCGAGGAGACGGCCGAGGCGCTCGAGTACCACGTCATCGAGGTCAACCCGCGCGTCTCGCGCTCCTCGGCGCTGGCGTCGAAGGCGACCGGCTACCCGATCGCGCGCGTCGCGGCGAAGATCGCCGCCGGCAAGCGCCTGGACGAGATCACCAACTCGGTCACGGGGCGCACGACGGCCGCGTTCGAGCCGGCGCTCGACTACTGCGTGGTGAAGATTCCTCGCTGGCCGTTCGACAAGTTCGCCTTCGGGGACCGCACGCTCGGCACACAGATGAAGGCCACCGGCGAGGTGATGGCGATCGACCGCACCTTCGAGGCGGCCCTGGGGAAGGCCGTGCGATCGCTGGAGATGGGCGGCCGCTCGATCCTCTGGGAGGACCCCGGGTGGGTCGAGGAGTTCCCCCACGACCTCCCCGCGACGGACGAGCGCCTCTGGGGCCTGCTCGCCGCGCTGCGTCGCGACATCGACCCGATCGACCTCGCGCGGCGCACGGGCATCGACCCGTGGTTCCTCGAGCGGCTCGGCCGCATCGTCGCGCTGGAGCGGCGGCTGCTGTCCGAGGACCTCACGCCCGACCTGCTGCGCGAGGCCAAGCGCGCCGGCTTCGGCGACGCCATCATCGGCACGCTCGCAGACCGGCTGCCCGACCAGGTGCGCGCGCTCCGCGAGGAGTGGGACCTGCGCCCCGTCTACAAGATGGTCGACACCTGCGCCGCCGAGTTCGAGGCGGTCACCCCCTACTTCTACTCGACGTACGAGGTCGAGAACGACGCCGTCCCCGAGCCCGGCCGCGAGCGCATGCTCGTCGTGGGCTCCGGGCCGATCCGCATCGGGCAGGGCATCGAGTTCGACTACTGCTCGGTGCAGGCGGCGCGCGCGCTCCAGGCCGCCGGCGTGCAGTCGATCCTCGCCAACTCCAACCCCGAGACCGTCTCGACGGACTTCGACACCTCCGACCGGCTCTACTTCGAGCCGCTCGACGAGGAAGCCGTGCGCGACCTGCTCGATAACGAGGCCGGAGGCGCCGAGGCGCCCCCCTCGATCGTGCAGTTCGGGGGTCAGACCGCCGTCAACCTCGCCGGGGGCCTGCAACGCGCCGCCCTGCCGATCGCCGGCTCCTCGGCCGAATCGATCGACCTCGCGGAGGACCGCGGGCGCTTCGAGCAGCTGATCTCCGCGCTCGGCGTGCCGCAGCCGCCGGGATCCGCCGTCCGCACGCTGGACGAAGCGCTACCGACGGCCGAGGCGATCGGCTACCCGGTGCTCGTGCGGCCCTCGTACGTGTTGGGCGGGCGGGCGATGGAGGTGGTGCAGGACGCGAACGAGCTCGTGCGCTTCTTCGGCGCCGCGCTCGCCGAGCGCTCCGGCCCCGTACTCATCGACAAGTACCTCGAGGGCCTCGAGATCGAGGTCGACGCGGTCTGCGACGGTGAGTCCGTGCTGATCCCGGGAATCATGGAGCACATCGAGCGGGCCGGCGTGCACTCGGGCGACTCAATGGCGGTCTACCCGCCGCAGAACCTCACGCCGGAGCAGCGCGACGCCATCGTCGACTACACGACGCGGATGGCGCTCGCCCTCGATGTACGAGGGCTGATGAACGTGCAGTACGTGATCGCGCCCGACGCCGACCCGGCGGGGCCCGGCGTGTTCGTCATCGAGGTCAACCCGCGCTCCTCGCGCACCGTGCCGTTCATCTCGAAGGTCACGGGCATCCCCCTCGTGCCCCTCGCCGTCCACGTCATGCTCGGCGAGTCGATCATCGAGCAGGGCTACGAGGGCGGGCTGTACCCGGACCGCAACCTCGTGGCGGTGAAGGCGCCCGTCTTCTCGATGTCCAAGCTCATCGGCGTCGACACGTTCCTCGGGCCGGAGATGAAGTCGACGGGCGAGGTGATGGGCGTCGACGAGACGTTCGACGCGGCCATCCGCAAGGCGGCGATCGCGTCGAGCGTGGCGGTGGAGCGCGAGACGCCGTTCCTGCTCTCGCTCGCCAACCGCACCAAGGCAGAGGCGCTGCCGCTGATCCACCTCCTGCACGAGCACGGCTGCAAGCTGTACGCCACGGAGGGCACCGCGGCGCTCGTCGAGGGACTCGGGCTGCCCGTGGAGTTCGTCACCAAGCGGCTCTCCGAGGGCCACCCGAACGTGGTCGACGTGATCAACGACGGCACCGTGGGCGCCGTGATCAACACGCTTGAGGGCGGGCGCCCCTCGCACATGCGCGACGGGTTCCACATCCGCCGCGCGGCCACCGAGATGCGCATCCCGTGCTTCACCTCGCTCGACACGGCACGCGCCGCGATCCAGCCACTCACAGCGCCGGGGTCCTACAACGTGCGGCCCCTCGCCGCGTACCGCGACGGCGAGTAGGACACGAAGCCCAGCGGAGGGAACCATGCAGTCCACATCGGCGGCAGCGCCCCTCCCCGACCCACCCGATGCGATCCTCTTCGACCTCGACGGCACGCTCGCCGACTCCATGACCGTGATCGCCGAGGCGCTCGTCGACACGCTCGCGCGCTTCGGCCACACGACGACGGTCGAGGGGCTGATGCCGCACTTCGGCCCTCGCATGCAGGAAGTGATCAGCGCCGCAACCGGCGTGGACCTCGACGAAGCAGACCGCATCTACGCCGACTACCTGCCCCGCTACTACGGCGAGTACATGGCGCAGTCGCGCCCGCTGCCGGGCGGCGACGCCCTCCTCGACGCCCTCGCGCCGACGGCGGTGCCGATGGGCATCGTCACGTCGAAGATCGAGCGAGGCGCGCACGACCTGCTGGCACACCTCGGCTGGTCGGCGCACTTCGGCGTCGTGGTCGGACGCGACACGACGCCGGAGATGAAGCCCTCGCCCGTCCCGGTCCAGTACGCGCTGGACACCCTCGACGCCGACCCGTCGCGGACCGTGTCCGTCGGTGACACCGAGGCGGACATGCAGGCGGCTTCCGCCGCAGGCGTGGCCGCCGTCATCGGCCTCACCGTGATCCGCACGCAGGAACAGATGCGCTCCGCCGGCGCGACCCACACGTGCGAAGACCTCGACGCGGTCCGGGCGCTCCTGCTGCCCGTTCTCAAGGCACAGCCCGCGTGAGCGCCGAGGCGCAAGGGGCGCGCGGCTCGTTCTTCGAGGTCCTGAGCACCTTCCTCCGCCTCGGCGTCCTCGCCTTCGGCGGGCCGGTCGCGCACATCGCGATGATGGAGGACGAGTACGTCCGGCGGCGCAACTGGTTGTCGAGCGAGTCCTTCTCGCGCGCCCTCGCCGCGACGAACCTCGTGCCCGGCCCCAACTCGACCGAGATGGCGATCCACCTCGGCCACCGCCGCAAGGGGTTCGCCGGCGGCCTGCTGTCCGGCTTCGCGTTCATCGTGCCCGCGGCAATCATGGTCGGCGTGCTGTCCTGGGCGTACTTCGAGTGGGGTACGACGCCGCGCGTCGAGGACTTCCTGATCGGCATCCGCCCGGCCATCGTGGTGCTCGTCGCCCTCGCGGCCTGGCGGCTCCGCCGCCCCGCCCTCCGTGGGCCGATGCCGATGGCGCTCGCCGCGGCGGCGTTCGTCGTCGCCGTGCTCGCGGCGCCGTGGGTGCTGTTCGTGCTGCTCGGCGCGGGCGTGCTCGCGCTACTCGTGCGCTGGGCGGGCTGGACGAGGCTCCTCGCCGCGCTGCCCGCGATGCCGATCGCGCCGCACGGCTTCCAGATGGTCGCGTGGAACACGCCGGACGCCCTCGCGATCGCGCTCATCCACCTCAAGACCGGCGCGCTGCTCTTCGGCGGCGGGTACGTCATGATCCCCCTCTTGCAGCCCGACGCCGTCGCGCAGGGCTGGGTTACCGACTCACAGTTCCTCGACGGCATCGCGATCGGGCAGTCGACGCCCGGACCGATCGTCACGACGGCGACGTTCGTCGGTTACGCCGCCGCCGGCTGGTGGGGCGCCGCGCTCGCCACGGTGGCGGTGTTCGCCCCGGCCTTCGTCTTCGCGATGTCACTCGGCACCGTCCTCGACCGGCTCTCCGACTCGCCCAACGCCACAGCATTCCTCGACGCCGTTGCGGCCGCCGTCTTCGGTGCGATCGCCGGCGCCGCGCTCGTGCTGCTGCTCGAGCTGGAGCTCGACGTGCTGAACGTGGTGCTGGTGGTGGCCAGTGGGGTGGTGCTGCTACGCGGCTGGGTGCCCTCGTACGCCTGGCTCGCGGCAGCGGGGGCGGCCGGGCTCGCCTACGGCGCGGTGGTAGCGTAGCCGCGTGCGCAGCGTCCACGTCGAGGTCACTGAGTCGGCACGCCTGTACGGGCAGACACACGTGCTGTGGACGACGATGCCCGAGGCGCTGCGCCACGCCACCCCCGGCCAGTTCGTGATGGCGTACGCCGGCGAAAACCTCGACCCTCTCCTCGGCCGGGCGTTCTCCTTCCATCGAGTCCGCGAGGGTCCTGCCGGACCGGAGTTCGCGCTGCTCTTCGACGTCGTCGGCCGCGGCACGGACTGGCTCGCGCGCCGGTCGCCTGGCGACGGCGTGCGCGTGGTCGGTCCGCTCGGGCGCGGCTATGAGCCGCGGGCGCGGGTCAGCCACATGCTGCTCGTCGCCGGCGGGATCGGCTGCGCGCCGCTCGTGTGGCTCGCAGACCGCTTCGTGGAGGAGGGCCGCTCCGTCACGTTCCTCCTCGGCGGCTCGTCCGAGGCGGCGATCTTCCCGCCCCGCCTGCTGCCCGAGGCCGTCGAGGTCGTCGTGGCGACCGAGGACGGCTCGCTGGGCGAGCACGGGCTGGTGACGAGGCCGTTCGAGCGGCTGCTGCCGTGGGCGGACCAGGCGTTCGCCTGCGGGCCCAACGCGATGTTCGAGGCGCTGTTCGGCGTCGTACGCCGCTCCGGGCAGCGTAAGCCCGTGCAGGGGCTGCTCGAGGAGAGCATGGCCTGCGGGATGGGCATTTGCTACGGCTGCGCGGTGTTCCCGCGTCGTGGCGGCGTGAAGCTCGTCTGCACCGACGGGCCGATGTTCGACCTCCGGGACATCTACTGATGCCGACCGGCGCGACGCGAGTCGCTCAGTGATTGGGAACCTGTTCCCGCTGTACATCCCCGTGGTGGGTGGCCTCGTGGCGGGGACGTGGATCGGCGGCGTGGTGCTCGCGCCCGACCCGGCGATCCTCGGGTGGATCTTCGGCGCGGGGGCCGGCCTGATGGGCGGCGCATTCCTCGCGGCCATCGTCAGCAACGTGCCGCTCGCTGGGAGCGGCGGCGGCGTCCGCCACTCGACGTTCCCGGGCGACGAACTAGGCTACGACGACGTCGACGAGTGGGACGACGACGAGGGATGAGCCGCTAAGCGGCTACACCCCCACCCGGTCCATCAGCGTCCCTACGTCGATGTAGTGGTCGGCCAGTGCGCGCATTTCGATCGAGGTGCTGCCGCTGAACGCGACGACCTCGACGCGGACGCCACGCTCCTGCAGCAGTTCCACAGCGCGGGAGAAGTCCGCATCACCGGACACGAGCGAGACGACATCGAGGCGTTCCGCCATCGTCACCATGTCGAGGGCCATCTCGACGTCGAAGTTGCCTTTGATCGAGCCGTCGGCGAAGCGCTTGAGCGGCTTGGTGACGATGCGGTAGTCGTGCGGCACAAACGGGGCGACGAAGCGCTGCTGCTCGACCGGCTCTCCCGGGTCGTCGGAGACTGGCGCGTAGGCCGTCGCCCGGATCAGTTCGCGGCCGTCGCGGAGGTAGTCGAGCAGCTTGCCCATGTGGACCACGGCGCCCGTCGGGCCGCCCTCGCCGCGTTCGGCGCCGTAGATGAGGTTCGGCACGTCGACGAAGACGCCGAGCCGCAGCTTGCGGGCCGCCCGCTCCTGCTGCTCCCTGAGCGCGTCCAGCGTCTTCGTTTGCTGCTCGAGCACGGCCTGTAGCGAACGGACCTGCTCCGCCAGCGCCGACCCATCGGCGCTGGCCGCCTCGGCGGTCGCTGCACTGCGCCGGCGCCGCGTCGCGGGCTTCGCCTCTGCCTGCTCCGGCTCCGGGGTCTCAGCAGTGGCGGCACTGCGCCGGCGGCGCGTCGCCGGCTTGGCCTCGGCCTGCTCCGGTTCGGGGTCGGCCGCCTTGGCGGTACTGCGCCGGCGGCGGGTCGCCGGCTTGGCTTCGGCCTGCTCCGGTTCGGGGTCGTCGGCCTTGGCGGTACTGCGCCGGCGGCGCGTGGCCGGCTTGGCCTCGGGCTCGGGCTCGGCAGACTCGGCCTTGGCCGTGCTGCGACGCGTCGAGGCGGCGCGGCGGCGCGTGGCCGGCTTCGCGGGCTCCTCGGCCGGCGCGTCCTCGGCGGGTTGCGCCGCCGGACGGCGTCCCGCGACCCGCGGGTCGTCCAGCACGCTGTCGGAGTCCCGGTTGGCGCGAGCGCGGCCGCCGCGAGTCCCGCGGCGACGCGTCGTGCCCTCTTGCTCCTGCTTGTCGTCGTCGGGGGCCAAGCGCGCCCTCCTAGACCGCGAGCGGCGCGTCTCCGGCGTACTGGAGCACCGAGCAGCGCGCCGCCACTTGCTCCGCCAGCGCGACGAACGCGGCGGCCTCCTGGGATTCGGGTTGGGCGTCCACCAGCGGGTGACCATCGTCCGAGGACTCCCGGATTGACACCGCGAGCGGCAGCTCACCGAGGAACTCGACCCCGAGCTCATCGGCAGCGTCGCGTGCGCCGCCCCGGCCGAAGATCTCCGAGGTCATGTTCTCGACGATCCCGAAGATCGGCACGCCGAGGCGGTCGAACATGCCGATCGCCTTCGTCGCGTCCTCGATAGCCACGCGCTGCGGCGTGGCGACGATGACCGCTCCCGCCACAGGCACCTGCTGCGCCATCGACATCGAGGCGTCCGAGGTGCCAGGCGGCAGGTCGACGATCAGGTAGTCGAGCTCGCCCCATTCGACGTCCATGATGAGCTGGCGCACGCCGGAGCCGATCATCGGGCCTCGCCACACTACCGGTGTGCCCTTGGGGAGCACGAACCCAATCGAGGCAGCGCGCACGCCGAACTTCTCGATGGTGTGCATGCCACCTTCGCCCTCGGCGAGCCCGCCCTCCTCGATGCCGAGCATGGTCGGGATGTTGGGGCCGGTGATGTCCGCGTCGACGAGGCCGACGCGCGCGCCGAGCCTGGCCAGCGCGACGGCGAGGTTGACGGAGACGGTGGACTTGCCGACGCCGCCCTTGTTGGAGGCGACGGCGATGATGTTCCGTACGCCGGGGACCGGCTCGGGGGCGCCCTCGCGGCGCATCTGGCCGCGCACCTCGGCGTCCCACTCGATGTCGACGTTGTCGATGCCCTCGACGTGGTCGAGGGCTGCGCGTACGTCGGCGTCGATCTGCTCGCGCAGCGGGCAGGCCGGGGTGGTCAGTACGAGGCGGAAGGATGCGGTGCTGCCCTCGACGGCTACGTCTCGCACCATGTTCAGCGACACGATGTCGCGGTGCAGTTCTGGGTCGCGGACGCCCGCAAGGGCGGTCATCACGGTCTGCTCGTCAGCCACGGTGGATCCTCATCTGGATGTATCTTCGCGTGTTCCGGCCCGAGAAGGAAACCATCGGGCCGTCATATGCGTTGTACCTGATGTGAGCAGTACGCGCCGGGCCGATCGAGGAACCGTGATTCCGGGCGCGGGCAGGAACGGTTGGGGCGGTCGCGATGGCGAACGCGCTCGCGGGTTCGGTCCACGGCAGCACCTTTCAGCCGCATCGAGACGGGTTATGGGCCTTTAGCGCAGTTTACGACCATTTAATGACTTTAAGCTTGACGCAATACATTTTGCACCGCTATAGTTTGGGTCGCGGGATTCCACCCGCGCTGCGATCCCACCGCAGATTCAGTTGGTATGGATGGCGTCTCCAGCAGGCGTGGAGGGCTTGCATCGGCGTCGAAGAAAGGTGCGAGGGATGACTACGGTAATCGAGGCGAGCACGCCGGCTGCCGGGGTTTGCATCCACCACTGGGTGATCCAGCCCCCGAACGGCCGCACCAGCCCGGGCGTCTGCAAGCGTTGCGGCGAGCACCGCGACTTCGCGAACGCCAACGAGAGCGTGATGTGGGAACAGACGAACACGCTTCGCAACTCCCCCACTTCCGGTCTCCGCAGCCTCCCGAGGCCTTCCGAGGTCCGCCTGTCGGACGAGATCGTCGCGAACTAATCCGCTCCAACCGGGCGGTTCACCGGGACGGCGCCTTCGGGCGCCGTCCCTGCGTGTGTCGCCCCCTCGGCGTCCCCAACCACGCCGCCCGGCTATCATGACCACGGGAGGACCACGGGTTGGATCCTGACCTCAGCCTCGTCGTCGGCCGCCATGCCAAGCAGGAGTTGCTGATGCGCAACCCCGTCATGACGGCGTCCGGCACCTTCTCCAATGGTCTTGAATTCGCCCGCCGCTACGACCTCGATGCGCTCGGCGCACTGGTCTCTAAGGGCACGACACTGCGAGCGCGCCAGGGCAATCCGCAGCCGCGCATCGTCGAGACGCCGGCCGGGATGATCAACTCGATCGGCTTCCAGAACATCGGCGTCGGCGCGCTCGTGAGTGAGGTTGCCCCAGTGTGGGCCCGCTGGGACGTGCCCGTCGTCGTCAACATCATGGGATACACGGTCCGCGAGTATGGCGTCCTGGCCGAGCGGCTGGACGATGTGCCCGGCGTTGCCGCCCTCGAGGTCAACGTGTCGTGCCCCAACGTCGAGTCGGGCGGGATCGAGTTCGGTCAAGACTGCGACCTCACCGCGGAGGTGACCGCCGAGGTGCGCCGCCACACGTCGCTACCCTTCGCCGTGAAGCTCACGCCCGCGGTCTCCGACCCTCGCCCGTTCGTCGAGGCCGTCGAGGAGGCGGGCGCGGACGCGATCTCGGTCGTGAACACGATCCCGGCGATGGCGATCGACACCGTGCGACGTCGCCCGGTGATCGCGACGGTGTTCGGCGGCCTGTCCGGACCGGCGCTGAAGCCGGTGGCGCTGCGCCACGTGTACCTCGCCGCCTCCGTGACCTCGCTGCCCATCCTGGCGGCCGGCGGTGTGACCACGGGGCAGGACGCGCTTGAGTTCATCATGGCCGGCGCCAGTGCCGTGCAGGTGGGGACGGCGACGTTCCGCGACCCCGAAGCGCCCTGGCGCGTGCTCGACGAGCTGCGCTCGTGGTGTGAGTCCGAGGGCGTGACGCGCCTGGACGAGATCGTGGGCGCTGCGCAACGGCGCGACTGATGGACCGCGCCGGCCGGCTGCTGCCGTGGGTGCTCCCGATCGCGTTCGCGGCCGGGGCGTGGTTCCTCGCCTCACTTCGCATCATGCACCGCTTCGGCGCGGACGAAGCCGCCGCCGCGGGCGCCCTCCTCGTCGCGCTGGCAGTGGCGACCGCGCTCTGGCGTTGGGCGGAGCACGACCGCATCAGCAGGGCGCTCGATGCAGGCCGCTGCCCGCGCTGCGCCTCGGCGCTGCGGGCCGAACATGAGCACGCGCGCGCGGGTGTCAGCGGTGGCGTGCAACTGTGGGAGTGCGTCGACTGCGGCTACCGGCGAAGCGAGCCGTTGACGTGCGAGGCCTGCCCGCCGTAGCGTCGGATCGGCGGGCCTGTGGGCCCGTCTTCGGGGTGTAGCTCAGCCTGGTAGAGCGCTGCGTTTGGGGCGCAGAGGCCCGCAGTTCAAATCTGCGCACCCCGACCAACCCACCACACATCCCCAGCCCGCCGGGCACGAGGCGCCATGTGCGTTGAGGCCGGTGGGCGCCCTTGCTACGCTCGCTGCACGATGCAAGAGAACCTGCCGCCGTACGTCCTCGTCGCCCGCATCGGCTCGATCCTCGGCATGTCGTTCGCGCTGGCGATCGGGCTGCTGCTGCTGCTCGGCGGGCTCGTGCTGCCCTCGCTGGTCGCGTTCGCGGCGTTCGTGCCGTCGCTCGCGATCATGGTCTACGCCGAACGGCTCGCCGCCTCCGACGACAACTGACCGTCACGGCGCGGCTCGCTCGCTACTCGCCACCCTCGATGATGTCGATGCCCAGGATGCGGTCGCCCGGCGGCTGCCCGGGCGCCGACGGGTCGCGCGGCGTGAGCGAGCGGGCGACATCGAGGCCCTCGATGACGCGCCCGAACACCGTGAACCCCGACTCCACGAGGTGCGGGGTGGGTTCGAGCGTGATGAAGAACTGCGACCCGCTGACGTTGTTGCCGCCCTTCGCCATCGAAATCACGCCCGCGTCGAACGGCAGGTCGTTCAGCTCCTCGACCAGGTCGTAGCCCGACGACTCGAGGCCCGTCCCGGTCGGGTCACCGGCCTGGGCCACAAAGCCCGGGATCACACGGTGGAACGTGATGCCGTCGTAGAACCCCTCGCGGGCGAGGAACACGAAGTTGTTCACGTAGCCGGGCGCGTCGGCCGGCAGCAACTCGATGCGGACCTCGCCCTTTTCGGTGCGAATGACGGCCACGTACGAACCCTCGGGGTCGATGGTCATCGGCGGCGGCGCGGCGTACGTCTTCCCGTCACCTTCATCGGCGGCTTCAGCTGTCTCGGTCGGGTCTGCGGCGGCGGCGGGCGTCTCCGTCGCAGACGCAGCGTCGTCGGATTCGTCGGCCCCCTCCGGCGCCGGGGCCGTCGGGCCGGTCGGGCCGAGCTGCCCACCGAAGAAGACCGCGCCGAGGCTGACGACCAGGACGACGATGCCGATGGCGTAGAAGAGCCGCTGGCGACGCTGCAACCAACCGAACATGCCCGGGAACTGCATCGGCCCGACGGTCTCGAAGCCGGCGCCACGGGCACGTCGCCGGCGCTCGCGTCGCTCTCGTCGTCTTCGCCGCCGTTCGTCGCTCACGTGGCTTCTGTCTCCTCATTCACGCGGTTCACGGCCGTAGCGAGCCCGTCGGGCGCGCGGCTCCCCATGTAGTAGCGGCGACCGCCCGTGGTGTCCACGCCGGCAGCGGCAAGAAGAATGACCCCTGCCACCTGCCTGGTCGCCACCGTTGGGGGCGGGCTCCGACCACCGTACGGCACGCTCCTCTACGGCGCGACGCTCACACGAAGGCGCGGGCCCCTCGCCCGGACGGCGAGGAGTACCCGGGCTACGACGTCGACGTGGCACGGGCGGACTGTGCGCGGGAGATGCTGCGTCCGCTTCGGAGCGTTCGGCGGCTAGTCGGCCGCGGCGGCCTGGAGCGCTGCGGCGTTCGCCATGACCTTCGCGAGCACGCGGAGTGAGACCTCGCGTTCGTCGTCGGTCACGCCGTCCATCAGGCGGTCTTCATGCTCACCGACGAGCCCGGCTATCTCGTGGGTCACGCGTTCACCTTCGTCCGTGAGCATGAGCCGGACGACCCGCCGGTCGTCGGATCGACGGCGCCTGCGCAGCAGCCCTCGCTTCACCAGCCCGTCCACGAAGCGGCTGATCCGGGATGCGGCCGCCGGCAGGATTTCCGTTAGCTGCGTCGCCGTCCACTCGTCCCGGTAGATGAAGCACCTGAGCAGTGCGAACTCATTCGCGGTCAGTCCGTACGGCGTGATCAGGCGATCGCGGCCCCGGACGTACGCGCTGTACATGGAGGTGAGGTGACCACCGACGCCGGGTGGGACGTCGTCTGCCGGGGACGCGTCGGCGGCGTCGGGGCCACTGGTGAAGGACTCCTGTGCGATGTCCGGGCGCTCCACTATTCGCTCTGCCGCATTTTCGTTCGCGATTGTGATACGGCGCAAGACCGTCGATCCACGCCTATCATACGCCTCACGGCAGATACGGATATGTTTCCCCGTGAAGTCCGGCTGCTTGCCACGGCGTCGTTGGGGTTGGAGTACGCTGCTCAGCTGATTGCTTCCCGGCCGAGGGCGACGAGAACGGCGTGAACGCAGGTTGGGGGCTACTGCTCCTCAGCCTCTTCCGCTTCGTCCGCCCCTTCCTCGTCCTCCTCTGGCAGGAGCACGACACGGACATAGCGGTCCTCGGGCAGGAACGGCTCGGCCACCGCGGCGATGTCGGCGAGCGTGAGTGCGTCGAGCGACGCCTCGTAGCTGTTGATGTCCTCGAGCGCTCCACCGCGCTGCGCTGTGCCCCGGATCTGGCTCAGCCAGAAGCCGTTGGTCCGCAGCTGTTCCTCCCGCGTGGTCCTCAGCAGTTCCTTTGCTGTATCGAGGTAGCGCTGCTCGCCACCCGCGCCGATCCAGTCCAGCTCTACCTCGACCTCACCGATGAGCTCCTGCACGCGCGTGGGGTCGCTCCCGAAGATGATCGCGATCTGGTACTCGTGATCGGGCAGCAGGCGCGCCCTGGCGCTGACGCCGATGCTGTACGTCCCGCCGAGCTGTTCACGCACGCGCTCCCGGAGGCGAATCTGGAGCATCTCGCCGGCGACCTGGAGCGCCAGTCCCCCACCGCTGCTCCAGTCCGCCTCCCCGGCGAACACCCACACGGTGTTGCTGCGCGGCTCGATGCCGCTGTAGACGAACTCGTCCACGATGCCCGGCGGTGGGTCGATCCCCACGTCTCGCCACTCCTCGGCTCGGCCCGTGGTCGGCAGGCTCGCGAGGTACGTCGTGGCCAGCGAGCGGAGCTCATCCCAGTCGAACGCACCGACGAAGACGAAGGTGGCGTCGCCGAGGTCGGCGAACCGGTCTGCGTAGATCGCTTCAGCGCGCTCCATGTTCAGTTCGTCGACTACCTCGAGGCTCAGGGGGCGGCCTCGCAGGTGGCCCTGGCTCAGGAGCGTGTTCACCCGGTCGTAGAGGACCCCGTCCGGCTGCGTGGGGCGAATCTCCGCGACGGTGCGCAGCCTCGTCTGGTACGTGGAGAAGAAGGCGGGATCGAGACGCGGCTCCGTGACGTACAGCGTGATCAGCTGGAACAGGGTCTCGAGGTCCTCGGGGGAGGCGCTGCCGCTCAAGCCTTCGGACAGCTCCCTGACGTACGGGGAGACGGACACCCGCTTGCCGGCGAGCAGTCGGTCGAGCGCGACGCTGCCGTGTGGGCCCGCGCCGCTGCCGGAGACCAGCGTGGCGGAGTAGAGCGCCGACACGTGGTCCATGTCCTCGACGAGCGAGTGCCCACCCGGACTGAATCCGTCGAAGACCACCTCGTCGCTGCGGAAGTCCGTCTGCTTGGCGATGACGGTGATGCCGTTCGAGAGCGTCCACCGCTCCGCGTCGATGGCCTCAATGCGCTCCTCACTGACAACACTCCCGGGCGTCGGTAGTGCTGCCAGCAGCGGGACGTCCTCGAAGGTGTCGGCGTACGGCTCCACGACGAGCGCGTCCGCGCTGGAGAGCTGCACCTGGAGCGCGGCCGCCAGCGCTCCCTCGGGGCCAACCTCGATGCCCTCGGGTCCGAGCACCAGTAGTACGGTGTTTCCCGGTTCCGACCAGGACGCGGCCACCGCGTCGACTTCGTCCAGCGTGATCTGTGGGAGCAGCGCCTGGTAGAGCAGCCACTCGGTCTCGATGCCCGGGACCGGCGTGCCGTTGAGGAAGTGCTCGCGGTACTCGGCAGCGAGGGTGGACGACTGTTGCTGGTCGCGCTGCAGGTACACGTTCTCGACGGAGCTGAGCAGGTTGACCTGCTCGCGGGCCAGCTCGCTGGCGGTGAAGCCATGCTGCCGGGCTCGCTGCATCTCCTCCAGCATGGCCGCGAAGCCGCGCTCGACCCCGTCCTGCTCGACCAGGACCGTGAAGGTGAGGATGTCCAGGGTGTCGACGAAGCCTCCCCGCCCGGTGTCGGAGAGGAGGTACGGCGGGTCGGCAGCCTGACCGAGTTCGAACAGCCGCGCGTTCAGCATCTGGAAGGCGAGCCGCTCCACCACGAACCGGCGGAATGCCGACAGGTCCTGGCCTCGCTCCGGTCGCACCTTGCGCACGAGGGTGACCTGGGTCACCGGCGCCTCCGGGTCGGTGAACACCTCAATCAGCGGTGCGTCGTTGTCGGGGACCTCGAAGCGCGGGCGTTCGGTGGGCGCCGCCACGGCTGCACGTTCCTGCCGTGCCTCGCCTTCGGGCGGCGGGGCGAAGTGCTGCTGGATCTTCGCCTCGATCTCGCTGGTGTCGAAGTCACCCACCGCGACCACGGCCATGAGGTTCGGGCGGTACCAGCGCTCGTAGAACGCCCGCAGCTGCTCCGCCGTGGCCGCCTCGACGACCTCGGTCAGCCCGATCGGAGCGCGCTCCGCGTAGCGGGAGGAGCCAAAGAGCAGCGGTGTCAGGATGGTCTGGAATCGGGAGCCGAAGCCCTGCGACAGGCGCCACTCCTCCAGCACGACCAGGCGCTCCAGGTCGACCTCCTCGGGCTCGAAGCTGATCGCGTAGGCCCAGTCGCTGAGGATCTGGAACGTCGTTTCGAGGATTTCGGGGTCGTCGGTCGGGATCTCGAGGAAGTAGACCGTCTCATCGAAGCTCGTGTACGCGTTCAGGTCAGGACCGAACGTGCTCCCGATGGACTCGATGTAGTTGACGATCTCCTGCTTGGCGAAGCGCTCGGTGCCGTTGAAGGCCATGTGCTCGGCAAAGTGGGCGAGCCCGCGCTCATCCTCCTCCTCGAGGACGGAGCCGGCCTTCACCACCAGCGAGAGCTGCGCCCGGTCGCGCGGCTCCTCGTTGTGCCGGATGTAGTACGTCATCCCGTTACTGAGGGTTCCACGGACCACGGCGGGGTCGAAAGGCAACGGGGGCTCGGCCTCCGCCGCCGTTGGCCCAGGGGTGGGCTCTGGAGTGGGCGTCGCCTCCGCCGCAGTCGACTCGGGCGTGGGTGTCGGCGCGACCGGCCCCTTCGACGTGGACGCGGGCGTCTCGGTCGGCGCGGTCTCCGAGGCCGGCTCGGGGGTGGGCGTCGCCGCCGGTGTGGGTTCCGGAGTCGGCGTCGGGTCGGGAGTTGGCGCGGGTGTCGGCGTTGGAGTGCGCTGCAGCGTGATCGTCGGCCGCGGGGTGGGTGCAGGG